>NZ_CABSIF010000002.1 GCF_902477725.1 uncultured Desulfovibrio sp.
AATTTTATAATCTGCATGCACAATCAATACAAAATTGTTAAGATGGCCCACGGTGCATAAAAAACTGTCCTGCCGGTAACCTGCTTTAATGATAGATTTTTATTTGATGAAAAATTTCGGCCGTAAACCGACGATACAAATTTGTTTGAAATTGGGAACGTGTTGCAGAGAAATCACCATGCGTGAATGTGCGGAGACAGAATGGGCTGCATTTGGGGCCTATGGTGATGGACGCGGCAGTGGAAAACAGGCAGGGCAGTGATGGCTGCTCATGAACGCAGAAAGCCCGGCCCATCTGGTAAATGGGGCGGGGGCAGGGATTAATCGCAAAAAAAGCGGCAAATTGAGAGCAGTGTGAGGGGAGGATGGTGGCGGTTCAGGCAAGAACGTATCTGTTCGGCGGTTCTGCCAGTGGGGGAGGCAAAAGGGCTTATTCTTCAAGCATGCTCAGCCCTGCATGCCGCAAAGATATGTATGGCGGTGCCGGGAGAGCTTGATTCAAAATTGTATCAAAATAGGAATGGAGGCGCAAAAGCTGAAAAGTGTGAACACGCCAACCCGCGTAAGAGATACAGCGGGCAAGACCATGCGCACGGCTTATGCGTGGCATATGCGGCAGAAATGCAGGCAGTGGTTCGGCGGTGGGGATGGTAGTTTTACGCGCAGCCAGAAGTTTTTGAAGTATCTGCGCGGATCAGCGCCGTGGTCAGGATGTACGCCAGATGAGCATTTCAAGGGAATATTCCGTGCGTTCCACGTACTCCCCGTTCTGGTTGCGAAATCCCTCAAGATGCGCGGCCAGATACCCCATATCCGGCTCAGCGCCACGGGCGCGCAGGTTGGCGGCGCAGGCTCCCAGCAGCTTATCGCGGGTGTGCGGCACAACCCACTGGCCGTCAACGGGCAGCGCGGTGTACTGAATGCGGCGGCCCTCAAGCCATGCACGCATGTCGGGGGCATCGGCGAACTGCGGCGGCGTGATGCCGTAGTGCGTGTACAGCCCGGCCATGACATCCGAGGTTTTGCGCTCGGTAAATCCCATAAAGACCACCTGCTCCAGAGCGTAGTGCTGCAGCTTTTCGCGGGCGGCGTCATCGCTCAGGGCCGGGGTCATGGAAGCAAAAACAATCTGGAAGCGTTCCTCAAGGGCAAAGTGTTCCCAGTCTGAAAGCACGGGCCGGATGTTGGCAAGGCCCTGCGCGGCTGCATCCTGCATGAGGATGCGGAGCATTTCGTCAGATATATCCACGGCAGTGACCGATGCGGCCTCCTGCGCAAGGCGGATGGTGTACATGCCGCTGCCGCAGCCCACATCCAGAACCGTTTTGCCGCGAAAATCCACGCCGTTGTCACGCGCCAGCTGGAGCATGCGGCCTTCGTAGGTGTCGGCCCCGGTTTCATAGCGGGGAAAGGACTCGGCCCTGCTGTTCCAGAATTCTCTGGTGGTATTTTTTGCGCGGCTATCTGGCATGGAATATCCTCATGTGGCAGGTGGTGAACTGCCAGCACTGGGAGCAATACACGGAAATCATTCGTTTGAAGCCGCAGCCTACTTCTGATTTTCGGTCGTATTGTCTCTGCCAACACTCACGTGGCAGGCGGCGAACCGCCTGCCACGAGTTATAATCAGGAAGCGCTGCGTGGATCAGAAGCCTAGCGGGCTTCGAGCCGCTGCCGCAGAATGGTGACAGGGTGCAGGCTGAATTTGCCGGAACCGTGCGTGATCTGCACGCGGCAGGTGCCGCACTCGGAAACCGCCGCCTGCGCGCCGCTTTCGCGTACCTTGGCGAACAGTTCCGAGCCCACGGTCTGGGCAATGTCGTATTTTTCCTTTTTAAAGCCATAGCTGCCGGAAATGCCGCAGCAGCCTGCATCAGCATTTTCCACGGTTACGCCGTCAAGGCGGCGCAGCAGTTCCAGCCCCGGCAGGCCGTTGCCCTGTGCCCGCAGATGGCAGGGCGCGTGGTAGATCAGCTTGAGGTCGGGCAGGGTTTGCTGTTTGCCATCGGCCTTCAGCGAGAGGTCGCCGCTGTCCACAGCATCCAGCAGAAATTCCTGCGCGTCCGCAAGGCTGCATGCGCCGTACTTTTCCGCCACATCGGGGAAGTACTCCGGCAGATCTACCCGGAACATGAGGGCGCAACTGGGGCAGCCCGTCACCACGGGTAGCCCTGCATCGCGCCACTGGCCCAGAGCTTTCAGGTTATGTTCCGCATTGGAGCGGGCATGCTGCCAGAAGCCGTTGGCAACCATTGGCAGGCCGCAGCACACAAGTTCTTCGGGCACAATAACCTTGTAGCCCGCGCGGTTCATGGCCCATACCATATCAAGGCCGGTGCGCGGGTCGTACACGTCCACGTAGCAGCCGGGGTAGAAAACCACGCTGCGCTTGTGGTCGGGCTGGTGCACATGGCGCATGAGCTGGCGGAAGGTCTGGGGCGCAAAGGCGGGCAGGGGCGCGCGTTTGTCGATGCCCAGCGCATCCAGCACCGTGCGGGTAACGGGATTGAGCATGCCGAAGTTCTTGAGCGCCGCCGGAATGAGCCGCAACCACTTGGCCATAAGCTCGCCGTGACCAAGCACCCAGTCGCGCAGGCCGGGGGAGTGCTTCTTGAACTGGTCGGCTCTTGCCATCATGTTGAGGCTGGAAACCGGCACGCCGTGCGGGCACGAGATATCGCAGTTTTTGCAGTTGGCGCAGTAGTGCAGCGAGGGGTCTTCCGTCAGCCCGAGCAGGCGAAAGCGCTCATAGGCAGGGCCTATCATGCGCGGCCCCAGAAACTTGGGGGTCGCATCCGCCACGGGGCAGTGCACCACGCAGGTGGTGCAGGCTATGCATTTGTCTGGATTGATGTGCACGCTCATTGGTTTTCCCCGGCAGCGGCGGCAGCGGCGGCCATAAGGCCCGCCTGCCAGCCCGTGGCGATGGCAACGCCGTGACCGCTTTTTTCTGTTGCGTAATCATATCCGCCAAGGCTGCGCCCGGCGAAAAAGACGTTTTGCCAGCGCACTACGGCGGCATCGTCAACAGGGCGCATGGTGCGGTCAACGCGCACACCCATGCGCGAGAACAGATGGTTGCCAAAAATCTTCGGCTCTGACCACTGCGAAACATCCTGAGGCACGGTGATGTCGATGCCGAACACGGAATCCCAGCACTGGCCGGGTTCAAGCGTCATGCCGCCGCCAAGGATGCCGCCGGTGGCGGTTACAAAGGCGCGGGCGGCGTGGTGGCGTTCCTGCCCGGAGGCCTCGACCACCAACGCTGTGCATGTTTTGCCGCTTGTTTCGGCGCGCAGCGCAGTGCAGTTTTCCACCAGTTCAAAGTTGTGCTTGTGCAGGGCCTGCAACAGGGCATCACGCAGACGCAGGCCGCCAACCCCCGGAGGGATGGACAGCATTTCCACCACCGGGCAGCCCGCAGCGGCATTGACCGCCTGCCAGATTTCCGGATTGGCCTTGCTGCCGCAGAGCGGCGGGATAAGGATGAGGTCGTATTTTCCGGCATGCGGGGCTAGTGCATCCAGCAGCCAGCGGCGGCTGTGCGGCTTGTCCGCCATGCGGGCCAGATCAAGCGCCGATATGGCGCGGTGGGTTTCGCCAAAGGGCGAGGGCAAAAGCCCCTGGGTGAATTCCTTGTCGGCCCAGCTTTTGTAGCGCCGCAACTGGCTGACCACCAGGGAGGGACGGCAATCGCGCAGGCCCTGCACGCTCAGCACCAGCACCTTTTTGGCGCTGGCGAGCGCCTCGGTGTGCAGGCTGGCTGGCAGCAGATAGGTGGGCTTGAGGGTTCCCATGATGGTGGGCAGCTGGGTGTTGCACGGCGTGCCGTCCTGCGAGAGGGCGGGGCGCATGGGCCAGTGCTGGCCTTCCATCACATTTGCAAAGAACTGAAAGGCCGAGCGGACGCTTTCTGCCCCAAGCAGGCTGTAGGGATGGTCTTCAGGCAGCATTGCCAGTGCCTGCCACGGGTCGGCGGCAAATCTGCCGTCCGCATAGCCAAGAAAATCCACCGAGCCGCCGCTGATAGCCAGCGAACCCATGCCCGTGGTGAGCAGCCGTACGCTGCGGCCCTGATCCGCTGCGGCAAGGGCGGCCACAAGGCCCGCCATGCCGCAGCCGACCACCAGTACGTCAACAATCCTGCTCATGGGCGGCTCCATCAAGATTGAGTGTTCCCGCGTATACGGCGCGGCCAAGTTCCATTTCACGCGCCTGCATGCCCCACAGGGCAGGGCGCAGACCGCCCCAGCGCTCCTGAAGGAAGCGTCGCACGTTGTCGGTAGCTGAAAATTCGAGGGGAATGTCGTGTTCGGAAAGCGCGGCAACTGCCCGTAAGGAGCAGAACGTTCCCTGGCAGGTGCCCATGCCCAGGCGTGTGCGCAGGCGGATATCCGTAAGCGAATGGGTGGAGGCATCGCGCGCCACGCATTCAATTTCCGCCATGCTGACCATTTCGCATTCGCAGAGCAGGGGGTTGGAATCGGCCTTTTCCGCGCGTTCAATCACAGGGGTCAGGTCATCGCCCATGCGGTCAGCCATAAGCTGGATGCCCTGCACGGGAAAGTACTTGGCAGCGCGGGAAAGCGTGGCCTCGTCCGGATCCGGCACAATGGCTTCTTCAGCGGTGCGGCAGGGGGCGGTAACGCCAAGCTTGGCGCAAACCTTGTCTGCGGTGCGTTCTCCCATGAGGCGGTAGGTGGTCAGCTTGCCGCCGAAAATGGAAACCATGCCGTCAAGGCCCTGCTCGGCGTGGTCCATAACATGGAAGTTGCGGCTGGCCTTGCGCCCGGCGGCATTGCCCGGCGTGTAGAGGGGGCGTGTGCCCGCAAATGCGCGCAAAATTCGGTAGCTGCGCACATCGGGAAACAGCGGCTCACCGATTTTGAGCAGGCGCAACACTTCCTCGCTGGTGGGGGTCGTGTCGTCCGGCCTGTCGGTGGGTATGGACGTGGTGCCAAGAATGGTGATGGAGCCGTGCGGCACAAAAATGTCGCCGTCCGAGCCGGGGTGCAGGCGGTTGACCACGCGCGAAGTGAAGCGGTGGTTAAAGACCACAAGCGTACCGCGATCGGGCGAAACCGCCACATCAAGTCCGGCCAGGGCCGCAATGCGGCCAGACCACGAGCCAGCGGCGTTGACAACGACAGCACAGGCAATCTCAATGGTTTCGCCCGTATTTTTGTTGATGGCCGTGACGCCGCAGACCTTGCCGTTCTTCTGGCAGATGCCGGTCACTTCATGGTAGGTGAGCATCTGCCCGCCGTGGCGCCTGGCCGACATGGCGTTGTGCAGCACCAGCCGGAAGCCGTCCACGCAGGAATCAGGCACACGGAAAACGCGTTTGACCTCGGGCGACATGTTGGGTTCAAGCCGCAGGGCTTCCTTGACGTCAATTTCAGGGGCATCAATGCCCGCGCGGCCACAGGCCTCAACCCATCGATCCACGTAGGCGGGGTCGTCCTCGGGCGTGAGCGCAAAAAAACCTTCGGTTTGTTCCACGCACTGCCTGCCAATGCGCCGCACGATCATGTTTTCTTCAATACATTCACGCGCGGATTCATTATCCCCCACAGCGTAACGGCCGCCGCTGTGCAGCAGGCCATGAAAGCGCGAGCTTGTGCCGTGGGCCAGGCCGCCCTGTTCGAGCAATATGGCAGGAACGCCGCGCATGCAAAGATCGCGCAGGGTTCCTATGCCTGTTGCGCCGCCGCCGATGACGACAACAGTAGTTTCAAGCATGGTTTCTCCAGTGGAGCAAATTGTCGGAATCGTCCTGAAGCATGCAGACGCTGTCAGATGTCGCGCCTGCGGGGCCGAAAAACAACGGCGCATCTACGCAACAAGATTGAAGGGCCGGATCGGTTGGATAATTGCTGCGGTTATGCTCAGGATGATTGTTGATACCGTATGGTTATCAATTTGTGTAGTTGCGTCAAGATTGAATACAAGAGAATGTTGCGGTAGCGCTTGCCAGAGTGGGCAATGCCGCATAATGAAAGCAAAAAACTTGAGGATTGCATATATGGATTGGTCAAAAAAGCGTTGCGTTGTGCTTGATATGGACGGCACCGTCTACCTCGGTCATATCCCCATTGATGGGGCCGTGGGCTTTATTCAGCGGCACTGGAACAGTCTGGATTTTTATTTTCTGAGCAATAATACTTCCAAATCGCCCCTCACCTATGTGGATAAGCTCAACGGTATGGGCATTGCTGCGCGCGAAGACCTGCTGCTCTCGCCCGTGACGCCTCTGGTGGATTTTTTGCGCGCCAATGGCATTTTGCGCGTTTTCCCCGTGGGCAATGCCGATTTTCAGCATGATCTGCTCAAGCGCATGCCTGAGCTGCAACTGGTGGAAGAAGGCGCGCATGCCGTGGTGCTGGCCTACGATACGGAGCTCACCTACCACAAGCTTGCCCGTTCTGCCGTGCTGTTGCAGGACAGTTCGGTGCTCTTTCTCGCCACGCACCCCGACTTGGTATGCCCCTCGCCCGAAGGCCCGCTGCCGGATGTGGGCAGTTTCATCAGCCTGTACGCCACGGCCACGGGCAGAAAGCCGCAGCATATTTTTGGCAAGCCCGACCCAGCCGTGCTCGCGCCATTGCTGGCGCGCTACCGCAAGGAAGAAATGGTCATGGTGGGCGACCGCCTGAGCACGGACATGCAGCTTGCGCGCAATGCGGGCATTGATTCCATTCTGGTGCTCAGCGGCGAAGCCACGCGCGCCGATCTTGCCAGGGAGGAACATCAGCCGACCCTGGTGCTTGAAGACCTGGGCCACGCAGATAAAGACTGGGCATAAAGCCCAGCCTGGCCGTTATCGACAATAAAAAACACCCGCTGTGGCCGAAAGACCAGAGCGGGTGTTTTTTTGTCAGAGCTTGCGGCCCCACATGCTGCTGGGTCCGAAGCTTGTCTTTACGTCAGTCTAGTAGGCCACGGCAGCGCCGTCACCGCGCGGATCCGTACCGCCCTGACGCACGCCGGTGGCCTGATCCACAAGGATCGCGCCAGCATGGCCCATGGTGTCGGTGTAGTTTTCAATCAGGCGCACAGGATGCCCGCGCCGCTTGAGTTCGTCCGCCACCTTTTGGGAAATGCGGCCTTCAAGCTTGAGGTCGTTGGAAGAAGCGCCCCAGGTGCGGCCATAAAGCCAGCGGGGAGCGGCAATGGCCTCTTGCGGGGTCATGCCAAAGTCCACCACGCGGGTAACGATGGCGGCCTGGGTCTGGGGCTGGCCTTCGCCGCCCATGGTGCCGTACACAAGGTAGGGCTTGCCGTCCTTGAGCAGCATGGCCGGGTTCAGCGTGTGGAAGGTGCGCTTGTGCGGCTCAAGATGGTTCACGTGCTTGGGATCAAGGGAGAAGAAGCTGCCCCGGTTTTGCAGCAGCACGCCGGTGCCGCCCGCCACGATGCCGGAACCAAAATCGTGATAAATGCTCTGGATAAGTGAAACCGCGTTGCCCTGCGCATCCACAACGCCAAGCCAGATGGTGTCGCCCTTGGGATCAAGGGGCGTAAGGTTTGTGGCCGCCTTGCTCATGTTGATGCGCGCGGCCTGATCCTTGCCATGCTTGGCAGAAAGCAGATAGTCGAGCGGAATTTTTACAAAATCAGGGTCAGAGAGGTACTTGTCGCGGTCGACAAAGGCTTCCTTGGTGGCTTCGATCAGGGCGTGGTAGTAATCCGCAGTGCCTTCGCCCATGGCCTTGATATTGAAGTTGTTGAGGATGTTCAGAATTTCAAGGGAGGCCATGCCCTGCGTGTTGGGCGGGAAGTTCACAGCCTTGTAGCCCCGGTAATTGACCGAAATGGGGTCAACCCAATCGGCCTTGTGGTTGGCAAAGTCGTTGAGGGTCAGCAGGCCGCCGTTGGCTTGCAGGTCGGCCACAATACGCTTGGCGATGTCGCCCTTGTAAAAGATCTGCGCGCCTTTGTCCGCAAGTTGATTCAGCGTGGCGGCCAGATCGGGCAGGCGCATGACTTGGCCCACGGTGTAGGGGCTGCCGTCCGCATGCAGGTAAGCTTTGCGGAAGGCGTCAAAGCGTTGCAGGTTGCGGAATTCCGAATCATTGGGATTGGTGTTGATCTTGCTCCAGTAAGCCAGCGAGGTGCTCACGGGAAAGCCGTTGGCGGCATAGTCGGTGGCGGAAGCGAGCAGCTCCTTCCACTTCATTTTGCTGCCCATGCTCTGCTTGCTGTAGGCATAGGCAGCATCCCAGCCGGAAACCACGCCGGGCACGGTGTTGGCCGCAATGTAGCCTCGGGAGGGGATTTTTTTCAGCCCTTTGGAGGCATAAAAGTCAATGGTAGCCATTTCGCCCGAGCGGCCACTGGCGTTGAGCGCCTTCAGCTCGCCGGTTTTGGCATTGTAAATGAGCCAGAAGTTGTCGCCGCCCAGGGTGCACATCTGCGGATACACAACCGCAAGGGTGGAGGCGGTGGCAATGGCCGCGTCTACGGCCGTGCCGCCGCGCCGCAGCACGTCCAGCCCGGCCTGCGAAGCCAGGTAATTGGGGCTGGTAACAACGCCCCTGGTGCTCAGGGGGTTGGTGGCGGCGGAAATGGTCGCAGTGTACTGGGGCTCATCCTGCGCCTTGACTGTCGCGGTGGGCAGTAACAGGCCGCATGCCATGAGAACAGGCAGGGTTTTACGGCTGACCAGAGAGAGAAAATTCATGGACATCAGATTCTCCTTTCAGAAATGCTAAAGGCAATGAAACCGGCCATGTATATGCACCATCTGTTCCAAAGAGAATGATAAGGCATTTAAATATATTGAATTTTTTAACGGGTGCAATCTGGCGCATTTTTGTTCCCTTCTCGGGTGGTTGGGCCAATTTTGTAACAAGTTGCAGATTGCACGGTAAAATCATAGACCCGCCCCGGACAATCGTGGGCGACAATGTGTCTGTACAGCAGGCGTTACGGAAATTTTCACGCTGCCGCTGTGTATTTGTTTATCATACTCTGGAGGAAGGATGGCGCTGTGCAGCAGGGCGCTTCACCTTGGCGAAGCGCCCTGAACTTGCCGCATTATTTGGTATTTTTCAGTTCCGTGACCATGTTGTTGAGTTTTTTGGCCTCATCGGCAAGGGCGGCAACCGCTCGGGCCGATGTGTGCATGATGGCCGCGGTTTCTGCCGCAATGGAGCTGACCTGGGTTACTGTCTGCGTGATGGACTCGGTTGCGGCGGACTGTTCTTCTGACGAAGTGGCAATGCCGCGCACCTGATCAACGGTCTGATCCACCATACCCACGATTTCGCGCAGGGCTTCGCCGGATTTTTGCGAAAGAGTGGTGGCGCTTTCCACGTTGCCAGCAGTCACGTCAACCTGACGGATGCTGGAATCCACGCTCTTCTGGATTGCGCCTATGGCATTGCCCACATCACTGGTGGAGCTCATGGTTTTTTCCGCCAGTTTGCGCACTTCATCGGCCACAACGGCAAAGCCGCGTCCGGCTTCTCCGGCGCGCGCCGCTTCAATGGCGGCGTTGAGGGCCAGCAGATTGGTCTGGTCTGCAATGTCGGAAATAACGCCCATAATTTGCGAAATAGCCCCCGCATGCTCGGCAAGCTTGGTCATTTCGTCTTTGAGCACAAGGGCATCCTTTTGCACATTGCCAATGGCCTGCACGGACTGGAACACAACTTCCGCGCCTTCCGCAGCTCGCTGGCGCATGCTGGTGGAAAGATCCGCCGTGGCCGAGGCGTTTTTGGCAACCTCTATGACCGTGCAGTTCATCTGTTCAACCGCCGTGGCGGCTTCTGTGGTGCGCGCGGCCTGCGTGGTGGCCCCTTGCTCGGCCTGTGCGATATTGCCGGAAATTTCTGTCGAAATACTGGTTATGGCCGTCACCACCTGTTCCAGATGCTTGGCGGCGCTCAACATGCCTTCGCTGCGGGCGCGGTGCGCTTCCTCAGTCAGGCGTTCGGCCTCGGCAACGGCTTCGAGGGCCTTTGCCGCGCTCTGTTCGGCCTCGCGGGTTTTTTCTTCAGAGATTGCCAGTGATTTTTTTACGTTGGCGGTCATCTCGGACATGCAGCGTTCAAGAACCGTAATTTCGTCCTTGCCAGTCGCTGTGATGTTAACGTCCATGTCGCCGTTGGATATGCGCTGTGCAGCTTCACGCGCGTCCTTGATGGGCAGCAGGATGGAGCGGGTAATTAGCAGCATGAACGGAATGTATAAAAGCACAACGCAGCAGGCCACCGCGATGAGAATTTGTTTAAGATTGGCGTTAATGGCATCGCTGATCTGCCCAGCGATTTCATTTTTGACCTGTTCCACATT
This sequence comes from uncultured Desulfovibrio sp., assembly GCF_902477725.1. Taxonomy (NCBI): domain Bacteria; kingdom Pseudomonadati; phylum Thermodesulfobacteriota; class Desulfovibrionia; order Desulfovibrionales; family Desulfovibrionaceae; genus Desulfovibrio; species uncultured Desulfovibrio sp. Next base: position 10,300 of record NZ_CABSIF010000002.1, read on the forward strand.
GTCGATGTAAACGCCAGCGCCGACCCACAGGCTCGTGCCGGGCACCTGCGCGCCATAGGCGATTTTTGACTGGGTGCCGCCGCCGGGCTTGTTGAAGACAAAGGTCACAAAACCGCCGCCTTCCGCCGCCTTTTTGGCAAGCTCCGCGTTGAAGCGGACGCCGTTTTTGTCAACGGAATTGCCAAGATCCTTGCCCACAAGATCAGGGAAAACGTGAGCAACAACAATGCCGCCGTCATATACAAAGAAGTAGCCGGAGCTGTCTTTTTCGTAACGGGCTTTTTTTATGGCGCTAGCAATAATGGCATTTCGCTTGGTTATGTCGGTAATGCCGCTGATCTGCTCGCCAATGCTGTTTGCCATGGTGGTTGAGAGATCTCGGATGCGTTGTTTCTGACCTTCATAAAACATTTCGCCCACTTTCTGGGCGGAAAGCTCGGTGGCGGAGTTGGAGATGTGGATCAGGGAGTACACCAGCCCGCCAACAATAATCAGAGTAAAAATCAAGATCATGAACATACGATACGAGATCGTGAACATCCTGAACATGCATACCTCCAATACCATTTACTGTTGAAGCAAATCAGCTGCGCCAACCTTTGGATCGGCCTAATGGTTCAGTCTGTAGATAAAATTTCCTGCTGCATTTTCGCATTGATACTAATTAGCGTATCGTTCGTTGTATATATAACTTTATGCTTTGAATAAAAATCCTTTGTTACAAGAAAACGACAATTTTTTATTGTCGGGCAGTATTTTAATGCATGCCGGTTGAATTGTTCAAAAAAAAGATGACAGAGCATTAAAGACAATAACCATGCGTTAATTTTCGCAGAAGGTTGGGTTTGCTGGGTGGTTTCTCCAGATGACGGCATCATCGCGGGTGTTGGCTTAAAAAAATGGCCAATGTCAGGCTGCATTGTGGAGTAAATAAGCTATATTTGTATGATATTATTTTGTGAAAAAAATCACTTTACTCCTGCTTCGGTACATCCTAGGGTGAATGCACAACCAGTTGTGCTGGCTGTCGCAGTTACCCAAAAGACAGGAGAAGAAAAATGAAAGGTTTTGCAATGCTTGGCCTGAACAAGATCGGCTGGATAGAAAAAGAAAAGCCCCAGTGCGGCCCGCTGGATGCCCTTGTTCAACCCGTGGCGGTAGCTCCTTGCACTTCAGATGTCCACACGGTTTGGGAGGGCGCGCTGGGTGATCGGCACGACATGATTCTGGGACACGAGGCGGTTGGCAAAGTTGTGGAAGTCGGTTCCCTGGTGCGTTGTTTCAAACCCGGGGACAAGGTCATCGTGCCCGCAATTACGCCAGACTGGAATTCGCTTGAGGCGCAGGCCGGATATTCCATGCATTCTGGTGGCATGCTCGCGGGCTGGAAGTTTTCCAATTTCAAGGACGGCGTGTTCGGCGAGCTTTTTCACGTTAACGATGCGGACGGCAACCTGGCTTTGCTGCCGCCCTCCATTGACCCTGCCGAGGCCGTGATGCTGAGCGATATGGTTCCCACCGGCTTTCATGGCGCGGAACTCGCAGACGTGCAATACGGTGATTCCGTGCTGGTGGTGGGCATTGGCCCTGTGGGTCTGATGGCGGTTGCGGGCGCTGCCCTGCGCGGCGCTGGCGAAATTTTAGCTGTTGGCTCCCGGCCCCTGTGCGCACAGGTTGCCCGTGAATACGGCGCAACAGCCATCATCAATTACCGCGATGGCGACATTGTCAGCCAGGTAATGGACCGCACCAAGGGCAAGGGAGTGGACAAGGCCATCATTGCCGGGGGCGATGTGGACACCTTTGCGGAGGTCATACGTGTGCTCAAGCCCGGCGGGCGCATCGGCAACGTGAACTATCTGGGATCCGGCGATTTCATCAAAATCCCGCGCATCGAGTGGGGGTGCGGCATGGGCCACAAGATCGTGGCGGGGGGGCTGATGCCCGGCGGCAGGCTGCGCATGGAAAAGCTGGCAAGTCTGCTGGTTCACGGGCGGTTGAGCGTTGCGCCCCTGCTGACCCACAGATTCAAGGGATTTGAGAATATTGAAAGCGCCTTGCTCTTGATGAAGGACAAGCCGCGCGACCTGATCAAGCCCGTTGTGGTGGTCTAGCACTCAGCTGCGATGTAACTTGCCGGCCCAGAGTAAGCCCCGGCAGGCGTCAAACAAAACCTCCCGGCATGCCACTGGTATGCCGGGAGGTTTTGTTATCCTGATAAAAGTCGCTAGGCCTGTGCGGCCTTCTGCGAATTTCTCAGCGACATGCCGGTCATAAAGAACAGCACAATGGAAAGAAGGCAGGCGACGGTCATGAGCATGAATCCGCCGTCCCAGCCGAAATGGTCAACCGTATAGCCCACAATGGCGTTGGCTGCCACCGTGCCGCCAAGGTAACCGAAAAGGCCGGTAAAGCCAGCGGCAGTGCCAGCAGCCTTTTTGGGTACCAGCTCCAGCGCATACAGGCCAATCAGCATGACAGGCCCGTAAATGAGAAAGCCAATGGCAATCAGGGTGATCATGTCCACCGTGGGGTTGCCAGCGGGGTTTTTCCAGTAAATCACGGTGGCAATGGTCACCAGAATCATGAAGACAATGCCGGTGGTGGCGCGGTTGCCCTTGAAAATTTTGTCCGAAACCCAGCCGCACAGCAGCGTGCCTGGAATGCCGGAGAATTCGTACAGAAAGTACGCCCAGGAAGACTTGGAAAGGCTGAATGCCTTAACTTCCTTGAGGTAGGTGGGCGCCCAGTCAAGGATGCCGTAGCGCAGCAGGTACACGAAAATATTGGCAAAAGCTATGTACCACAGCAGTTTGTTGGGCAGGATGTAGAGCTTGAAAATCTCTTTTGCGGTGAGCTCGGTTTCCTGTTTGTCGCTGTAGGATTCAGGGTAGTCGTTCTTGTATTTTTCAACAGGCGGCAAACCGCAGGATTGCGGCGTATCGCGCATGGTCACCAAGGCAAAAATGGCGATCAGCACTGCGCCGAAGGCGGGCATATAAAAGGCCGAACGCCAGTCGCTGAACAGCATCATGCCCAGCAAAAAGAGGGGGCTGACGAGGCCGCCGCCCACGTTGTGGGCGCAGTTCCATACGGAAACAACGGCGCCACGTTCAGAGTGCGACCACCAGTGGACCATGGTGCGGCCGCAAGGGGGCCAGCCCATACCCTGAAACCAGCCGCTCAGGAACAGAAGCGCAAACATGACCGGCACACTGGATGTCGCCCACGGTACAAAGCCCATGAGCAGAGAAATGGCGGCTGACAATATAAGGCCAAGAGGCAGGAACAGGCGGGGATTGGATCGGTCGGACACCACGCCCATCAGGAATTTTGAAAAGCCGTAGGCAATAGCCACCGCCGACATGGCAACACCCAGATCACCACGGCTGAAACCTTGTTCAATCAGAAAGGGCACGGCCAGGGAAAAGTTTTTGCGAATCAGGTAAAATCCGGCGTAACCAATAAAAATGCCCATAAAAATTTGCCAGCGCAAGCGCTTGTACAAGGCAGACTGCTTCTCAACAGGGATTTCGTCAATGTGAGGTGCTGGTTTTAAAATGCCGACCATGGTGTTCTCGTTGGTCTGAAGGTTACAGGGTAACAGTACTTGCCAATTGCAAAAAAAATCCCATAATCAGCTTTTTCGCGTTGTTACGTCGTGGGTTATGAGCAGAACAGCTTGGGGCAAGTTCTCTGCAAAACGCAAAAATGGATCAGGGCGGTGGGATTTTACATGAGGTGAGGGAATAAATTCAATGGCTGGCCTGAAAAAATAAATATAAAGCATATCGTTATGTTAAAATTTTAGTGTTTTAAGACATACCTCAAAAAACGAACTAAACACGTATGAATATCCATCCATTTATTCATTGCATATGTATATTTGAATTAATAATTTTTAGTTTTATTTTATTTGAGAATCAAGATACTACAGTTTTTTTTGATATGGATATTTTTTATATGCATGAATATAAAAATGAAGCTTGATTTTTAGTTTTTTTATTCAAAATTAAGTTAGTTGTGATCATAAAGTTTTTTAAAATTTGATTTTTTTATTCATATAATTTATAAAAAAAAATTAAAACAATATATCATTAATATTTGTATTAATTAAAAAATTTAATGATTTTTATTTTTACTATTTATAGAAATAATATTTGTGTAAAATTTTTAATATAACACAAAATTATGTAATTTATTTGTAAATTATATTTTAATTGATTATATTTTATAGTTAAATATAGTGCGCTAGGTTATATATTTTTTTTATAACATCAGCTTTGGTGGTGCATATTTATTCAAATTTACTAAATTCAGTACAATTTTGTTAGTGCATTAGAACGCAAAAAGCCCCCGCTTTTCAAAAGCGGGGGCTTTGCATTCAAACTGTGCTAAGTGTCTAGTTGCCGCCCATCAGCCAGTTCATGGGAACAATAGAAAGGCTGGGGAAGAACAGCAGCAGGAAGAGCATGAGCACTTCCACAAGCACAAAAGGCACAAGTTTGACGATGAGGTCGGCAAACTTGATGTGCCCGATGCCGCACACAACGTACAGCACGGTGCCCACCGGGGGCGTAATAACGCCGATGCCCAGGTTGAGCACAAAGAGCAGGCCGAAGTAGTACGGGTCGATGCCTGCCTGCTGGATCAGCGGGTAGAACACCGGCGCAAAGATCAGGATGTTGGGCGTGAGGTCCATGACCATGCCGATAAGGAACAGGAAGATATTGATGCTGATGAGCAGCAATATGGGGCTGTCAATAAGCGGCGAGAAGAGCGCGGTCATCTGGTTGGGAATCTGCGCGATGGTAATGAACCAGCCAACAGCCGTAGCCGTGGCCACGATCAGCATGACCACCGAGGTGGTGCGGGCCGCGCGGGCGCTCACCCGCAGCAGATCGCGGAAGGAAAGCTCCCGGTAATACAGCACGCACACCAAAATGGCGTAAATGGCTGCAAACGCGCCGCCTTCAGTAGGTGTGAAAACACCAAAGCGAATGCCGCCAAGCAGCAGCACAGGCATCATGAAGGCCGGCGTGGAGTCGATAAGAATCTTGATGGCTTCTTTCTTGGTGAAGCGGATGGTTTCGTTATAGCCATCCTTGCGCACCACAAAGAACCACACCACCATGAGGGCCAGACCAATCATGATACCGGGCACCAGGCCGATCATGAACAGCTTGGTGATGGAAAGTCCGCTGACCGTAGCGCCAAGCAGAATAAAGTTGGTGCTGGGCGGGATGATGGGGCCAAGGATGGCGCCGGAGGCGATAACAGCGCCCGCGCGGCCAGGGTGGTAACCCACCTGCTTCATCATGGGCAGCAGCAGGCCGCCAAGAGCGGCGGCTTCACCCACTGAGCTGCCCATCAGGCCAGCAAAGATGATACTGGCGATAATGGCCGCGTAGCCAAGGCCGCCGCGCACCCGGCCAATTATGAGCTGGGCAAGTTGCACCACGCGTTTGGAAAGGCCGCCCTCCGCCATGATTTCACCGGCGAACACAAAGAAGGGAATGGCCATCAATGGGTAGTTGTTGGCGCCGTCCAGCATGCTGCCGGGAATAATCATGGCATCCCACATGCCCGAGTGCCACATGAGCACAATGGAGCACAACACAAGCACAATGGCCAGAGGAACGCCAATGAGCATGAAGAAGAAGAGGGAGCCGAGGAAAATAAAGAGTTCCATTCTTCTCTCCTAGCCCTTTTGGAAGGTGGATGCGGGTCTGCGAACCAGGCTCGCGAGAGAGCGCAGTTCTACAACAAAACCAACAAGGGCCATGATGGGCAGGGTGCCGTTGATAAAGGCCATGTTGACGTTGGTCGCCACTGAGTAGGTATCAAGCGTCTGCAGCACGTTGACCACGCCGCCGTAAAACAGCAGGCCCAGGGCAAAAAGGCTGCATGCCGATGCCATGATGTCGATTGTTTTGCGCTTGGTGCCTTCAAATTTTACCACAAGCAGGTCGACTGCAATGTGCTTCTTGCAGATAAAGGCTTCAATAGCGCCGAAAAAGGTGATGTACATAAAGAGAAAGCGTGCCCATTCTTCGCTCGGCGGGTAGCTCGAAGAAAAGATGTAGCGCAGCAGGGCATTGTAAAACACAAGACCGATCATGCCCAGAAAGATGACGGCGCAAAATACTTCAAACAGCAATTGCCCCATGGTTTCGTGCTTGGGTTCCTGTTCCGGCTCAAGCAGGGCATGGACGCCCGGTGCATGGTCAGGCGGAAAATTTTTGGAAATGTCGTCGCTCATAACGAACCTCTGGAAAACGCTGCCCCAATCGCTGGCTACGCAGTGCCGTGCTGATGTCAGCAAGCCTGTTTGTGCCGCCGCAGATGGCTGCGTGAAGAATTGTTGCAACCCCCGCGGCCCAAAAAGGCTGCGGGGGTTTTGTCCATGAACCGTACAGGCCGGAAAAGCCTATACTTTTCCGACCTGTAAAGCGGGGAACAATTATTTGGATTCGCGGTAGCTGGCGGCGCTGTCCAGAATGGCCTGGCAGTTGGGCACCGTGTCGTAAAAGAGCTTCCAGCTGCGCTTGCCGGCTTCAGCCATGTAATCGTGGAATTCCTTGCTGGGGGTATTGATGCTGCCCTTGTTGGCAAGGATGGTTTCCTTGGCTTTTTCGTCGCCTTCCTTAACCATGACCCACACATCGTTGGCGGAGCGCTTGGCGGCTTCGTCAAACCACTTTTTGTCCTCGTCAGGCAGCGACTGATAGAACTTGTCGTTGATATAGAGGGAGTGGATCACGAGGATGTGGCCGGTAAGGGTGATCTGGGGCGTGATCTCATACATCTTGAGGCTGACGATGTCGGCCAGGGGGCTGTCGCCGCCATCGATGACGCCCTGATCAAGCGCGCCGGGCACTTCGGCAAAGGGCATGGGCTGGCCGCTGATGCCGCATTCCTTGGCGAAGTTGGTGTACAGGGGAATGTTGGGCACGCGCATGCGCAGGCCCTTTATGTCTTCCACCGTGACGATGGGCTTCTTGGTGTAGAAGTGGCGGAAGCCCAAGGGGAAGGCGTTCATGGTGCGCAGGCCGGACTTTTCGGTGAAGCCTTCGTTGATGAGGTCAAAAGTCTTGCCTTCCATGGCGCGGCGGGCGTGATCCAGATCGTCGAAGAGCATGGGCGTTTCAAGCATGGCCATGGCAGGGTGCAGGGCAGAGGTCTGCGTACCGGTGGCGCACATCTGGATGATGCCCTTGCGGGTGGCGGCAATGTAGGCGTCTTCCTTGCCAAGCTGGCTGTTGGGGAAGACCTGCACTTCATATTTGCCATTGGAAAGTTCGGCAAGATACTTGCCGAAAAGGTGCATGCCGATGGTTTCCGGCTCGCCCTCGGGCTTCATGCCCGCCATCTTGATGACGGTTTTGGCTTCAGCAGCCTGGGCAAAGCCAAGGGTCATGCCGCAAACAAGGCCCAGAGCAACAAGCAATGCTACAATACGTTTCATCCTGTAAACCTCCTCGCTAGTAAAACTTAGATGCCGTTTGACAATGAAAGCTCATCCCTGTCCACAGCAGGGGGGCAATTATAACCAGCCGACACGCCCACGTTTCCCAATGCGTTCTGGTGCGTCAGACTCTGGCGGGTCAAAAGCTGAGGCAAACTTAAGTGATAATCTACCTAAAATTCAACTGTTATTTGCAAAAAAAATATTGAGGAAGATCTTATATCCTGAATCCACGCCGAAATGATTGTTTTCAACAAAAACGTATAAAATGGAAAGTTGGCCGATTTTGCTGAAAATATGTGGGCTACTACAATTACTTTATTATTGTAAAAAATTTTTTAAAATAGAATTTAGATTAGATACGAAAAAAATATAGTAAATAGTAAAGTTGCAGATAGTAAAATTGAAAATAATTATGAATTTATTTTGAAAAAGAGCTTTCCAAGTTTTTTTTAGCAAAAAAAATTCATTTTTTATTTTGAAAGTAAATTGAAGATTGGTTGATAGCTACCAAATTTATAAAAATTTTTAATAATAACACGTTTCGTCACGATTAGCATGACAATACTATTACAATTTTGTGACAATTTAGTGACAGGGGTTTCCAGTCACGTTCCACCGCCGCCCCATGCTTGAAACTGGCGGTAGGGCTAGCAGTGGAAAGTTGATCAGCCGCTTTGCGGCAGGAGAGCAGGGCACATGACTGGCGAGTCACATGCCCTGATGTTGCAATGCGCAAGGTGCTAGATTTTTTTGAGCTTGTATTCGCGGTTTCCCAGACCCAGCGATTCGCCATAGCTGAGTTGTACCTGCCCGCAGGTGTGCGGCCAGCGGGCAGCGAACTTGTCTGCAACCGGTTGGGCCGAAGCCTCCTGCCCGACGGAGGGGGCTTTTGAAACAAGGTCAAAACAGGCCTGATCCAAGGCGACCGGGTCGGTAGAGGCCAGAATGCCCACATCCGGCACCAGCGGCATGTCGCTCCAGGGGGCGCAGTCGCAGTCGGGTGTTACGTTGAGTACAAAGTTGATGTAGCAAACGCTCTTTTTGTGGCCTTTTACAGCGCCATAAGCGTATTCTGTCATGCGCTCGATAAAGGGCTGCATTTCTGTTTCCCAATCAATGCTGATGGCTTTTTCTGGACAAACGGTGATGCATTCAAAGCAGCCGATGCATTTTTCAATGTCAACAATGCTCTTTTTGCTTTTCATGCTGAGCGCATGCTGCGGGCACACCTTGACGCACTTGGCGCAGCCAACGCATTTTTTTTCACTGACAGATACGTGGGTGGCGTGTTGCTCTTTTTTGCCGCGTACGGCAGCGCCGCCCATGGCAAGATTCTTGATCGCGCCGCCAAATCCAGCCATTTCATGCCCTTTAAAGTGCGACAGAACCACCATTGCCGGAGCGCGCCGTATCTCGGTAGCGATATACACGTCTTTGAAATGCTTGGCGTTGATGCGCACGGGTACGTCATTTTCGCCATACAGGCCATCGGCTAGAATGATGGGGGCGTGCACCACCGAAGGCGCGAAGCCATGGGCGTATGCTGTTTGCATGTGGTCAACGGCATTGTGGCGGCTGCCGGAATACAGGGTTGTTGTATCCGTCAGGAATGGTTTGCCGCCTGCTTCCATGATCTTGTTTACTACCTGGCGCACCAGAGTTGGGTTGAGGTGCGTGTCGTTGCCATATTCGCCAAAATGCAGCTTGATGGCGGTAAGTTCTTTTTTCTTGATGATTTTTTTCAGATTGAGCGCATCGCAGAGGCGCGCTACCTTGGCGATTTTGCTGTCCTCGTGCGACCGGCAGTGCATATCTGCATAATAAACTGTGGCGGGCATGGCGTGGCCTCCATGTGAGGATGTTTAAGGTGCGGCAGGGCAGGGAATCCGGCACGGTTCTGCCCTGTGCAAAGCTTCAAAACACTAGCGCATGCCGCGCAGCCAGGGCAATAAGGCTGTCCGCAAGTATCGTTGACACGAGTCGTCATTAAGAATAGCGTAGTCCGGTTTTAATTTTTTCCACTCAGTCAGTTATGCATAGCTAAGGAGGCTTTATGGCCGTTTATGTCGTTGATCATCCTCTTGTGCGCCACAAGTTGGGCATTTTGCGCATGGGGGCCACCTCCACGCGCGAATTTCGTTCTGTTTCCAACGAGATTGCGCGTCTGCTTATTTACGAAGCCACCAAGGGCTTTCGTACAGAAAAGCACACGGTTGAAGGCTGGGCCGGGCCGGTGGAAATTGAGGCCATTTCCGGCAAGATGGTGACGGTTGTTCCCATTCTTCGCGCTGGCCTTGGCCTCATGGACGGTGTGCTGGACATGATCCCCGGCGCCAAGATCAGCGTCGTGGGCCTGTACCGCAACGAGGAAACCCTTGAACCTGTTGAATATTACGTAAAGCTTGCTACCGATATGGATCAGCGGCTTGCCATCATCCTCGACCCCATGCTGGCAACCGGCGGCTCCCTTATTGCCGCCATCAGCCTGCTGAAGCGCCACGGTTGCAAACAGATTTGCAGTCTCAACCTTGTGTGCGCGCCCGAAGGGATTGCCAAGGTCAAGGCCGCCCATCCGGATGTGGACATCTACACCGCTGCCATTGACGATCATCTGAACGAAAACGGCTATATCATTCCTGGTCTCGGCGATGCCGGCGACCGTATCTTCGGAACCAAGTAGCGAGGGGCCCCATGAGCACAGCCAGTACGCGGCGCGAGATTGCACCCACTGACTATAATTTTCGCTTCAGGGATTGTCTTATAGGCGCGCAGATGCTCTTTGTGGCCTTTGGCGCTCTGGTTCTTGTTCCCCTGTTGACCGGGCTTGACAGCAACGTGGCTCTTTTCACCGCTGGTGTGGGCACCTTGCTGTTTCAGGTCTGCACACGAGGCAAGGTACCCATTTTTCTTGCTTCGTCCTTTGCCTTTATTGCGCCCATCATTTACGGCGTTCAGACCTGGGGCATGGCGCAAACCCTTGGCGGGCTTGTTTGCTCCGGTCTGGTATATTTTCTTTTGAGCGGGCTTATCCGCTGGCGCGGCACGGATGTGGTGCTGCGTGTGCTGCCGCCCATTGTGACCGGCCCGGTTATTATGGTTATCGGCCTTATCCTGGCCCCGGTGGCGGTGCACATGGCCCTGGGCAGAACAGGCGATGGCGCGGTTGTGCTGGTGCCTGAAAACACGGCCCTGTGGATTTCCATGACGTCGCTGGCCGTTACCGTGCTGGTGTCGCTCATGGGCAAGGGCTTTTTGCGGCTTATGCCCATTTTGTGCGGCATTGCGGCGGGCTTTATTGTTTCAATGTTTTTCGGCGTGGGCGATTGGACAAAGGTTGCCGCAACCCCCTGGTTGCAGATGCCCTCGTTTACCTTCCCCGAGTTTGCCTGGGAACCCATACTGTTTATCATGCCTATTACGCTCGCCCCGGCCATTGAGCACTTTGGCGACGTTGTCGCCATCAGCTCCATTACCGGGCGCGATTACCTGAAAGACCCCGGCGTCCACGCCACCATGTTTGGCGATGGCGTTGCCACCATGGCTGCCGGTTTTGTGGGCGGCCCGCCCTGCACCACCTATGCCGAGGTTATCGGTGCGGTGAGCCTTACGCGGGTGTTCAACCCCGCCGTGATGACCTGGGCTGCCATGTGTTCAATTTTGCTGTCGTTTGTGGCCAAAATCGGCGCGTTCCTTGGCTCCATTCCCGTGCCTGTCATGGGCGGCATCATGATTCTGCTGTTCGGCGCGATCATGGTTGTGGGCCTGAACACTCTGGTGCGGGCTGGCAAGGATCTGATGGAGCCGCGCAACATGATCATTGTCGCGCTTATCATCATCTTTGGCGTGGGTGGCATGCAGTTCAGCATCGGTTCGTTCAAGCTTGGCGGCATCGGCCTTGCGGCGGTTACGGGCGTTCTGCTCAATCTGCTGTTGCCCAGAAGCCGCACCTAGATGCAGAGCTTTTCGGCGCGGATTTTTGTAAGGTTCGCGCTGATCAGGCGCGGCATATGGCTAACCTTGCCTGATCCCTTTTCTATGCGATTCCGCTGATGGGTTTTGTTTGTCTGCGGGCGGCATGGCGTACTTCGCCGTGCCGCCCTGCTTTTTGGCAAAGTCATTGGGCGGCAAGGGGGGCGGAGGCAATGAGGCATGTGGGCCGCACAGTGCATTCAGGGCTATGAAATTTTTGGGGATTGCCGCACGTTGGTATCAATACGACACGGGGTTGATAGATATGCCATGCATTATATTTTTACCGCTTGGGCAAGTGCTGTAGATAATATACTGCAATAATAATTTATCATCACACGTAATTATAATAATTGTGTGTAGCTAGTAAATTAAATAGAATATTTTTAAATAAATATTGCGTATAAAGTTCTTGATTTGTCAGTATATATCTGTATTAATGCTCAAAATACAGTAATTTTTTGCATAAATATTATTTTTTTAATAAAAACATATTGAATATATATGAAATCGTATAAATAATGTGTGGCCTAAAACATCTGTACCTGAGCGGAAAAAATCGGTATAGAGATATCCCCAAGTTTGGATGGGCCTGCCAGCCAGCAGACCATTGTCAAAATCTCTTTTCTTTTTTGGGTAAATCCCGAGTCGCCAATGCAGCGTAGTAGTAATCATCAGTCCTGGGAATGGGTAGCCGGGCCAGATTTGTGTTATTGCGACGATGTCCCCTTCAAGTCCGCAATTCTTGGCATTCCAACGGTAAAAGGGCAGTCCCTTTTTTTCGGCATGGACGCCGCTGACCAGCAGATGGCCCTGGAAACCCTCATGGATGAATATGGTGAGCCGCGCGCCTTTTCAAACGTGATCGGCCATTATGTGCGGAAAAGTGATGGGGTGCTGTTTCTGCTGGAAATGAGTGGAGAGCCTCTGTTTGATGAGGGTTACGGCCTGATGGGATTTAAAGGCGTAGAGCGGGTTATTGCCAACATTGCCCTGTATTCTGCGGGAATTTCCACATCCATTGATCTGGATACCATCTACGCCACCGCTCCCATTGCCATGTGTGTTGTTGACCGCAACGGTGTGCTTATTTCTGCCAACGAGCACCATGTGCAGCTCTCCGGGCGGTCATTGTTTGACACAAGCGGCGCGCATATTTCTTTGTTGCACCCGGAGCTGGAAGCAAACATCCAGAGTGACTTTTGCAATCTTGATACGGGTGGGCGGGTTTCTGACCATGAAGTAAGAATCGACAACAGGGATTATGCTGTTTCCGTCACGCCTGTTCGCAATGCCTCAGGTACCATAACCGCGCTTTCGCTGGCGTATTTTGATATTACAGAGCGCAAAACGCTGGAACGCAAACTCAAGGAAGCCAACGAGCGCCTGCGCCATATGTCCATTCACGACCACCTCACGGGCGCGTATAACAGAAGATTTTTTGACGCCATCCTGCGCAGGGAGGCTGCCGTGTGCAACCGCCGCGCGGGCAACCTTTCAGTGATCCTTATAGATATCGACTTTTTCAAGTTTTATAACGACAAGTACGGGCATCTGGCGGGCGATGAATGTCTGGCACAGGTCGCCAGAACCATGAAGGATTCGTTGGAAGATATGGGGGGCGAGCTGTTTCGCTATGGCGGCGAGGAGTTTGCCGTGGTGCTGCCTGAATGCGATGACCGCAATGCCCATGAGGTATGCGAAACTTTGCGGACAGCGGTGTGTGATCTCAAAACGCCCCACGCGGGCAGCGATCGGAACTATGTGACCATAAGCGCGGGGGTGGCCACAGTGCAGAGCCAGTTTGAAAAGGTGTCGCCTTCCCAGCTTGCGGCTAAAATCCTTGAAGCCGCCGATAAGGCGCTTTACGAGGCCAAAAATTCCGGGCGCAACAGAGTGAAAACCAGCACCGTGTAAGACATTTTTTCTCGTGACGATTCTTGTAACGCTTTCCTGCCGCATCCCACTCCGGGAGGGCAGGATTTTTTTGTGGGCTTGTTGTGTTAGGTCACCTTTCCCTTCCAATCCCCTTCATCTGGAACCGTTTTAACGCTTCTGGGCTTTCTGGCACACCAGTTGCCGAGGCCTAGCCCTTGCTTTGCTTATTGTTGCCTGCGCCTGGGCACACGCAAGGCCGCGCCAGCAGCTCCTTTACGTTTTCTGTCATAAAATCCACCAAGGCTCGCACACGCAGGGGCAAACCTTTTTGTACCGGGTAAACCACATGGGCGGGCAGTTCACGCGCGCGCCATTGAGGCAGCAGGCGCACCAGCCGCCCCGCAGCGAGGTCTTCCGTCACCAGCCATCCCGGCAGGGGGGACACCCCAAGTCCCAGCAGGGCCGCTTCGCGCAAGGCGGTAACGCCCTCTGCCGTCAGCACGGGGTTTACATGCAGGGTTTGCTCCTCGCCTGATTCAGTAAAAAGGGTGATGTTGCGCGCGCCGCCAAAAACTTCCGAGCCCAGCGTGAGCCAGGGCCAGGCGGCAATGTCGCCCGGTGTTTCAGGCAGTTGCCTGCCCTCAAGAAATACGGGCGCTGCAACTGGATACCTGCGTATCATGCCCAATGGTCTGGCGATAACCGTTTCATCGGCAACGCTCCCGGCTACCACGCCGGCGTCGCAGCCTTCTTCAAGCATGTGCAAGGGCCTGTTTGAGTACACCAGATCAACGGTGATGGCAGGATTTTGCAGCATGAACCGGGCCAGAAACTTGCTCACCACGCTCTGACCAAAGTCAATGGTGGAGAAAAAGCGGATATGCCCCATGAGGGCGGTCTGATCCACGCGCAGGCGGCGCTCGCATTCTTCAGCCATGTCCAGCATGGCGCGGGCATCGGTGAGCACCTTTGCGCCCATGTCTGTGAGGTGCATGCGGTGCGTATCGCGCCGCAGCAACACAGTGCCGCATTCCGCCTCAATCTGCGCAAGCTGGCGGCTGAGGGTTGGCTGGGTAAGGCCCATGTTGCGGGCCGCCGCCGAGATGCTGCCGCTTTCGGCAATGCTTATAAAACTACGCAACAGGGCCAGATTTGAAAATATTGTCATACGTAATCCGTATAACCAATATGAATGCCATGCGTCTACCAATTATCCGCCTCAAGCAGCATTGTGCTTTCAACAAAGCAAACCAAGTGGAGGCACACATGACCATGCAGACTTCATCACCCAATGCGGCCATTGTTACCGGCGCGGCGCGCGGCATTGGCGCGGCCATTGCCCGGCGGCTGGCTGGGGACGGCCTGGCAGTTGTCGTCAACTACGCCAGCAGTGCGGGCAAGGCCGAGGCCCTGGCGGCTGATATATGCGCCCAGGGAGGCCGCGCCCTTGCCGTCAAGGCCGATGTGACGGTTCCCGAGCAGGCGGCAGACTTGTTCTCTGCCTGCGAAGGCGTGTTCGGCACTGTGAGGGTGCTTGTAAACAACGCAGGGCTGATGCAGCCCGGCATGGTGCCGCTGGCGCAGACGGACGATACGCTGTTTGACCGCATCGTGAGCACCAATATCAAGGGCGTGTTCAATATGCTGCGGCTGGCTGCGGCCCGCATGCAGGAAGGCGGGCGCATTGTCAATCTTTCCACCAGCGTCAACCGTCTTGCCCTGCCGGGATACGCCGTCTATGCGGCTACAAAGTCCGCTGTGGAAACCATGACCGGCATCTTTTCCAAAGAGCTGCGGGGCCGCGACATCACGGTCAACGCTGTGGCCCCCGGCCCCACAGCCACGGACCTGTTTTTTGAGGGCAAAACTGAAGGGCAGGTCGAGGCAATGGCAAAGTTGCCGCCGCTGGAACGCCTTGCCCAGCCGGAAGATATCGCCTCTGTGGTGGCCTTTCTGGCAGGCAGGGACGGCGGCTGGATCAACGGGCAGACCATCCGGGCCAATGGCGGCATGGTGTAGCTTCGCGACAAATTTTTCATATCGGGTACATGCCGCGCATATCGCGCGCAACTCTCGCAAGCAGATATAAAGGAACATGCTATGAAGACGGAAACCACAGCCCCGCAGCAGAACGGGTCGCTTATATACCTGCTGGCTCTGGCCGCAGGATTGGCCGTAGCCAACATCTATTACAACCAGCCAGTGCTGGGGCTGATCGCCGGGGAACTCAAGGGCGGCGACCATGTGGGCCTTGTGGCCACCATCACCCAGATGGGCTACACCCTTGGGCTCCTGTTTCTTGTGCCTCTGTGCGACACGCTGAACAGAAAAAAACTGGTTCTGACGCTCTGCGCGCTGCTGGTGGTTTCCGCAGCTCTTGCGGCTCTGGCGCCGGGGATGGCGGTGCTCATGGCGGCCTCGGCTGGCATGGGTGTGGCAGCCACCATTACGCAGATGGTGGTTCCCATGGCCGCTGACCTTGCCAGGGAAGGCGAGCGCGGCAAGGCCGTTGGCATTGCCTTCAGCGGTGTTTTGTGCGGCATATTGCTGGCACGTGTGGTGTCTGGCGCGGTGGGCCAGTGGCTGGGCTGGCGCGAGGCTTTCTGGCTGGCTTGCGCCTTTGCCGTGCTGCTGAGCGCGCTGCTTGCATGGCGCTTGCCTGATCTGCCGCGCAAGTCGAGCTTGCCCTACGGGCGGTTACTGGTCTCCATGCTGCAACTTTTGCGGGATTACCGTGCGCTGCGCTATGCCTCCATTATTCAGGCTTGCGTGTTCGGGGCTTTCAGCGCCTTCTGGTCAGTGCTTGCGCTGTATCTGCAAGGCCCCGCTTATGGGCTTGGCGCAAGCGTGGCGGGTTCGTTCGGGATTGTGGGGCTGGTGGGCGTGCTGGCAGCGCAGGCCGGGGGCAGGCTGACAGACCGCTTTGGCGTCAGGTGCGGCGTGTTGATCGGCGCGCTCACAAGCATCGCGGCTTTCGGCATCATGAGCTTCAGCGGCATGACCGCCCTTGTGCTGGGGGTTATTGTGCTTGATTTCGGCGTGTCCATTGCGCAGGTGTCCAATCAGTCTCTCATTCTGGGCTTGTCTGAATCGGCGCGCGGCAGGGTGAACACCATTTACATGACGGTATTTTTTCTGGGCGGGTCGCTGGGTTCGGCTGCGGCCAGCCAGGCCTGGGCGGCATATCGCTGGCCCGGCGTCATGCTCACGGGCGGCGCTTTTGCCCTGACAGGCCTGGTTTTTCATCTGCTGGAAAGACGCTGTAACTGCCCCTCGGCGCGTACTCCCGCTCAGGAGTGTTGTTAAGCCCGCGCCCTTGCGCCTTGCAATTCAGCCCCGCCGGTCTTTTTTACCTGGAATCATAACTGGGCTGGCGCAAAAAGGAAGGCTTTCGCCTTCCTTTTTGCGTTTGCAAGGACTTGTGGACTGAGGTCAGCCGCAAAGCGCCGTCGTTTAAGCGCTGATTGTTACAGTTAAATGGTACGTGTCGGTTTAAGGATTTGATTTCAGCCTGTTAGCAGCGTTACGGCATCGCACAAAAGCCCGATAACCTTCACGCTGCCAGCACACAAGCCCTCTGGATTTTTTCTATAGTGCAGGGCATGCAATACCCAGTACGCATCCGCATCATTTCAGGCAACGCTGTAAACGGCGGATGTGTCGCGCCGTTACGGCAACGTAGTTGCTGACGGCGTGATGATGGCGGAATCGCGAATGGCCACAGCACATTCAGGAGGAAGCCGCATGTTCCCAAGCCCAGACGGAAAGCAGAGTGATTCCAGCCCGTTCAATGCCTCGTTCTGCGTAGATCTGCACGTCCATTCCCGCCATTCAACCTGCCCCTCGCAGTGGATTTTGCAAAAGATCGGCTGCGGCGAAAGTTACACACCTCCCCGCAAGATTTACGACATCGCCAGAGCCAGGGGCATGGACTACGTTACGATTACAGATCACGACACCATTGCTGGCGCGCTGGAAATCGCCCATTTGTCGCAGACCTTCATCAGCGAAGAAATTTCGGCCTACTTTCCTGAGGACAAGTGCGAGATTCACGTGCTCGCCTGGGATATCACGGAAGCGCAGCACCGGGAGATAACCCAGCTCAGGGGCAACATCTTTGAGCTTGTTCCCTACCTGATGGGGCAGGGCATTGCCCATGCTTGCGCGCACCCCCTGTGCGCGGCCAATAACCGGTTGACCCTGGGCCATGTGGAACAGCTCATACTGTTGTTTTCAGTTTTTGAACTTAACGGCGCGCGCAATAATGTGCAGAATGACGCGCTGCGCCAGATTGTGGCCGACCTGACTCCGGAGTCCACAGCCAGAATGGAAGAAAAGCACGGTCTTGACGCGCTTGTTGCTCAGCCCTGGCGCAAGAGCTTTGTGGCCGGGTCTGACGACCATTCCTCATGCAATATCGCCAGAAGTTCCACCGTGATAGAAGTCCCCCGCGCGGAACTGGGCTGCTCGGGCCACGCCCCGGCTTCGGCCCTGCTACGGGCTGTCATGGCAGGGGGCACCACGCCTCGTGTCATACCTGCAACGCCGCTGGGCTTTGCCCATAATCTGTATGCCATCGGCTACCAGTTCTATAAAAATTCCACGGGGCTCGCGCAGGATATCAACAACAGCACAGTGCTGCGCTTTGCTGAAAACATGCTTACGGGCAAGCCAGACACGCGCACCCGCAACATCAAGACGCGCGTCATGTCCATTGGCGGATTTTTGCTCAACTGCGGCAGATGGGTGTCCCGCTCTGAGAAAAGCATGCAGGAAAACATGCTTGAGGCGGCTGGCAGGGCCATTGCCCAATCTCCGGAGCTTGCCGTGGCGGCGGACAGCGTCAACGTCATTGTGCCGCAGGAGCGCATGCCCCGGCGTGAGGCGTTGCTGGCCCGTTTTGTGGGCGATGTGGCGGAAAACGTGCAGCTTGCCTGCGCCAATTCTGTTTTGTCCGATGTGCTCAAGGGAAATTTTTTCAATGTGTTCAAGCTGGTGGGAGCCATGGGATCGCTCTACGCCATGCTTGCCCCTTATGGCATTGGCTATTCGCTTTTTGCGCAGGATAAAATGTTTACGCGCGAATGCCTGCGCCGTTTTCGCCCTAGGGACGCCAGATCCGACACTGCGGACAGGGCCGCCATTGCCCACTTTACAGATACCTATCTTGAGGTGAACGGCGTTGCCAAAACCCTGCAATCCATGCTGCCCCTGGCGCGGGAGCAGGGCAAAAAAATGGATATCCTCACCTGCGTTCGGGCAGAAAATGTGACAGGCAGTCACTCCGACGGACTTGGCCCCATAAATTTCAACCCCACGGGCAGTTTTTCCATTCCTGAATATCCCGAGCTGACGTTGCACTATCCGCCCGCGCTTAAAATTGTGCAGCACTGCTATGAGAGTGGTTACACCCTGCTGCACTCCGCAACGCCCGGCCCCATGGGGCTAGCTGCCCTGCTGACCGCAAAAATGCTCAAGCTGCCCATCCACGCCACCTACCACACGGCCTTTCCGCAGTATATTCTGGAGCTGACGGGCGACACCTCGCTGGAGGAAGCCACATGGCGGTATGTGTACTGGTACTATAACCAGATGGATGTGGTCTTTGCGCCCTCGGCTGCCACCATGAAGGAACTGATCTCCCACGGTCTGCCAGAGGAAAAAATCCGCCTCTATCCTCGTGGGGTGGACGCCTCGCGCTACACGCCCGCCTGGTGCAACAGCGGGCGGGAAAGTGCTCAGGGTACACGTTTTTTGTATGTGGGGCGGCTCTCAAGAGAAAAAAGCGTCAACCGTCTCGTGGATGCCTTCAGGATGGTGCTGGAGCATATCCCCGGCGCGCAGCTGACCATTGTGGGCGACGGCCCGCAGGCTGGGGAACTTCAGGCGCAGGCTGCGGACATGCCCGTGACCTTTACGGGCTATCTGAGCGGGGCAGCGCTTGTGCAGGCCTATGAAGAAGCCGACATCTTTGTTTTCCCTTCAACCACAGATACGTATGGCAAGGTTGTGCTGGAGGCGCAGGCTGCGGGGTTGGCAGTGGTGGTGAGCGGGCAGGGCGGCCCCAGAGAAAACGTGGTGCCTGATAAAAGCGGCATAGTAGTGCGGCAGGAAACGGCAGAGGCCTATGCCTCGGCCATGGTGGCTCTGGCAAGCGATGAGGCCATGCTGTTTGCCATGAAGCGCGAGGCCCGCTGCTATGCAGAATCGCGCAGCTCGCAAAAGGCCTTTGCCGCCCAGTGGAAGCTCATTGAAACCCTGACGCCCCAAGCCTGCTGGTAGCCTTTGCGGCATACCGCAAGGCCAGCCTGGCACGTTCTGTACAATGTGCTTAACCGCTCTGGCAGCAAAATAACGCAAGACGGGGGTTGATATCAGCCTGACCGCCCTTGGCAGAATGCCCGGGGCGGTTTTTAGTCGCTGATTCTGCTCACAAGGCGGGCCAGTACATCGGGGCCATCCTTGAGGAGCCTTTCGCGCATGACAGAAGCCTCGCTGAAGGTAATTTCCTCAAGCAGGTCTTTGCCTTTCTCCGGATTGCTGGAAATGATGGCTTCAAAGGTCTGGGCCACAGCTCCCTCATCACGGCCAGTCAGTTGGCTGAGGGCACCAATCAAAACATCAACTCTGCGCATGAAAATTATCCTTAAGCCTGATGCGTTTTGACATTGCAAATTCCGGGGCAGGGCGTTGCCGCATCCCAGATGGTGAACATGCTGAAATAGCAGGTTTATCCCTTGCCAGATGTATAGCGTTTACAGCACCTGCGGGCAAGCCCGGATGTGATAAGAAAGTCATTGCGTATTTGTGGCAGAAAATGCCGTGGGTTGCTGGCTGAGCGGCTAAAAAGTGTTTGTCTGCACGACCAGTAATCTGACCTACGCTGGGCCGCCCAGTAACAATGGTATGTCAAAATGTGCAGATTCGGCAGCAGAAAGAGACCGCGTGATGCGCAGGCCAATGTAGCGCGTGAGGTCAACAAACTGCGGCTGAATGGTGCGTCCATCCGGGTCTCGCGCCACAAGAACGCAGGGTTGGGCGGGGAAATTGGGGTTGGAGCGGCACACAATGCCCTGGTGTTCGTTTGAGAGTTCCACAGCAGTGCCCACGGGGAAAATGCCCACCATCTTGATGAACCGTTCCACATAGCCGGGTGCCCAGGCCTGGCCGCGCATTTTGTACATCATGCCCAGCGCCTTGTTGGGGGCCAATGCTCCTTTGTAAACACGCTTGGACGAAAGCGCGTCATACACGTCGCTGAGCGAAAGAATACGTCCAAAAACGCCAATCTGCTTGCCAGAAAGCCGATTGGGATAGCCCGTACCATTGTGCTTTTCGTGGTGCTGCGCGATACCTTCAATGGCTTCATGCTCAACACTTGAAAACTGTTTGATTTTTTCAACACCAAGCAGCACATGCGACCGCATGACCTCAAATTCCTGAAACGTCAGGGAGCGGGGCGCGGTGAGAATTTCGTTGGGAATCAGCGCCTTGCCGTAATCGTGCAGTAGCCCGGCCAGCCCCACGTTGTGCAGGCGGTCATCGGGCATACCCAGAAAATTGGCAAAGGCCACAGCAAAAATGGTTACGTTGACGCTGTGGGCATAGGTGTATTCGTCTGTTTTTTTGAGCAGAGAAAGCGTCACCAGCGCGTCAACGTTGCGCGAAAGGCTTTTGATGATGTCGCCTACCAGCGGGCGCGCAAAGGTAAGATCAAGCGCGCCGCCTCTGGCGGATTCGAGAAAGTTTTTCACATTCTCGTAGGCGTCTTCATAAATTCTGTTGGCGGCCTGTAGTTCTATGGCAAGCGGGGTGTTTGGCTGGGGAGCAGCGGAATTTTCGTCGCGTGAGCGTTCCGGGTCGTAATATGCTTCGGCAAATCCCTGAAGGATTATGCCGTTGATCTCATCGTTCGAAGCCAAAATTCCCTCCTGCATATACAGCAGGGGGGCTTTCAGCCATGATATCCCAGGATCAACAATATACATCCCCGGGCGTAGGGTTGAAACGGGTATTTTGATGTGGGACATGTGGTCTTGATCGCCTGGATATAAGTTTTTGCCTTGATCTTCGCAGATAGCAAACCCCGCAGTAATGCCCACGCAAGGCCAACACGCCGCCGCAAATAGATTTCGGAATTATGCGATATTTGAAAAATAAATTCAACACGCAATTTGCTGAGAATTAATTCTTATGATTACAGGTGAGTATAGATGCCGCTCGTCACGCTTGTGGGCCGATTGTGTAAAGGATATAGACCTGCTTGGCAGAAAAAGGCTTCACCATGTGTGCAGCGCACTAATCTGTAAGTTATAGTTCCCAAAAGTTGCTGTTTGACGCCGTAGTGCGGCGCAGGAGTTTCCCTCTATGTTCAGCTCAGTCAGCTTGGTTTTGCGGTTGCGGCATACCGTTGCTCTTTCGGCAGGCGTGTTTTGCATTTTAGCGGGCATATGCGCTGCCCTGGTGGGGCAACCCGCAGTTGCTGCTTCTGTTGCTGCAGATGCTGCGTCTACTGCCCCGGCTATTGCTTCGTCTGCTCCGGCCCCCTCTTGGGCGCCTGATGCGCAGGATGCCCGCAAGGCTTTGCGCAACGATGCAACCCCGCCCGTCAAACGCGAACCTTCAGTGATGCTTCCTCCGCTCGGGCCCGATGCGGTGGGTACCATCCGGCGGGTAGCGCTGGCAGATGGGGCCAAGGTGGTTGCCCTTACCTTTGATCTTTGCGAGCTGGACACAGTCACCACCGGCTGCGATATGGATATCCTCGGTTTTTTGCGGGCTGAGCATATCCCGGCCACGCTCTTTATGGGCGGCAAGTGGATGCGCACCCATTCCCGCCGGGTGCTGCAAATCATGACCGAGCCGCAGTTTGAAATAGCCAACCATGCGTGGTCGCACGGCAATTTTGCCCTGCTTTCGCCAGCTGGCCTGCGCGCCCAGGTTTTGTGGACGCAGGCTCAGTATGAGCTGCTGCGCGAGGAGGCCTTGCGCGATGCCAGGGCACAGGGCCGCCCGGAGCCTGTCATGCAGCCTGTGCCCACACTGTTTCGTTTGCCCTACGGGCGTTGCAGCGACCAGTCTTTGCAGGCGCTGGCAAAGCTGGGCATGCAGGTGGTGCAGTGGGATGTGGTGGCGGAATCCGGCGCGGACAATACCAATATCGAGCATGCGCGGCGCGAGGCCCATCTGGTTGCCTCGCAGGTCAAACCGGGTTCCATACTGCTGTTCCACGCCAATCTGGTACCCAAGGGCTCAGCGCAACTGTTGCGCGAGACTGTGGCGGAACTGCGCCGTAGAGGCTACAATTTCGTTTCTGTGAGTACCCTGCTGGGCATGGGGGTTCCGCAACGCACCATGAACGGCTATTTTACATCGCCGGGCGACAACAAGGCGCTGGACAGCAAATTCGGTGTTGACGGCACCGGGCGGCATACGCCCTTTAACGGCGAGTAGCCCTTCGCCTGAAATCGGAAGCAAGGAATCCCCTTCGTGAAGCAATACCTTTTTTTTGATCTTGATGGCACGGTGACAGACTCCAAGACCGGCATCATCCGTTCTGTGCAGCATGCCCTGCAGTATTTTGGCGTTTCCCGCGCTGACGATGACCTGCTGTACTTTATCGGCCCTCCGCTGAAGGATTCGTTCGGCAAGCTGTTTGGGGGCGACACTGCCAAGGCTGAATTGGCCGTGCAGAAATACCGTGAATATTATTCAGTCACGGGTATATTTGAAAATGCGCTTTATGACGGCGTGGCAGACATGCTGGCCGATCTGCGGCGCGAAGGCCGGGTGTTGTCGCTGGCTACATCCAAGCCGGAACCCTTTGCCCAGCGCATTCTGGATCATTTTGACATTGCCAGCCTCTTTGACCATGTGGCGGGAGCGGAGTTGACCGGCCCGCGCAACAGCAAAACGTCCGTGCTGCGGCATGCCTGCGGCCTGTGCGGCGTTGCGGATATGGCGCAATGCCTGATGGTGGGCGACAGAAAATATGACATTCTTGGCGCGCATGCCGTGGGTATGGACGGTGTGGGCGTACTCTATGGCTACGGCTCGCGCGGCGAACTTGAAGAAGCCGGGGCGGACAGCCTGTGTGATGATGTACCCGCCCTGCGGCAACTGCTCCTTGCCTGATTGTTGCCACGGTCTGGCATGAGCCTCAGACAACAAAAAAACTCCCCGCAAGCGGGGAGTTTTTTTGTTCAATATGTCGGTAAACTGTATGGCAGGCGTCTAGCCCAGATCCCAGTCCAGCCCGAAGGTGTCGTGCAGAATGCGCACGGCAAGTTCAACGTATTTTTCCTGAATCAGGATGGTAATTTTGATTTCAGAGGTGCTGATCATAAGGATATTGATGCCTTCCTGAGTCAGTGCGGCAAAGGCCCGCGCTGCAACTCCGGAATGGTTGCGCATGCCTACGCCGATGGCGGAAACCTTGGACACGCTCACGTCGTGCAGCACTTCGCGCGCGCCGGTCTTTTGGGCGACTTCTTCCATCATCTGCAAGGTCTGCTTGAGATCCTTGCGCGAGATGGTGAAGGTCATGTCGGTGTGGCCGTCCTGGCTGGTGTTCTGCACGATCATGTCGACCAGAATGCCCTTTTCGGAAAGAGGGCCAAACACCGCCGCAGCCGTACCGGGCACGTCGGGAAGGTCGCGCAGGGTCACGCGGGCCTGATCTTTGTCATATGCAATGCCGGAAACGAGTACGGCTTCCATGGTGGAGTCCTCCTGAGTGACAAGCGTGCCTGGATCATCGCTGAACGTAGAGCGCACGCGCACGGGAACCTTATATTTTTTGGCAAATTCTACCGAGCGGATGTGCAGCACCTTGGCCCCCATGCTTGCCATTTCAAGCATTTCCTCATAGGCAACGCGGTCCATTTTGCGGGCCGTGGAGCAGATGTTGGGGTCGGTGGTGTAAACGCCGTCAACGTCGGTGTAAATGTCGCATTCCACAGAGCCGAGGGAGGCGGCAAGCGCCACCGCCGAGGTGTCCGAACCGCCGCGCCCGAGCGTGGTGATGCGGCCATCTTCTGTGCAACCCTGAAACCCGGCGACCACAAGCACATCGTAGTCGTTAAGGTATTTGCGCAGGGAATTGCTGTCGATGGAGCGAATGCGCGCACGGCCAAAATCGTTGTCCGTGGTGATGGGAATCTGCCAGCCGAGCAGCGAGCGGGCGCGGATGCCCGCATCTTTGAGCAGCATGGTGAACAGGCTGATGGAAACCTGTTCGCCAGTGGAAACGAGCGAATCAACTTCCGCGCGGTCAGGCGTGGAAGACCATTCATCAGCAAGGGCAAGCAGCTTGTTGGTGTCGCCAGCCCGCGCCGAAAGCACCGCAATGACCTTATACCCCTTGGCAAGGCCTCCCAGCACTTTCTCGCGTACCTGCTTCATGCACTCCAGCTTGGCAACGGAAGTGCCGCCAAATTTCTGGACCAGAATTTTCATGCCTGTATCCATTGTCCTCAATCCTTGATGGGTACAACAGGTCAGCCCACCCCGGAACTGGTTACCCGTGGTCAGGACTGTCCACAGGCCAATTTCGGCGCAGGTGGCGCAAAAGCTCAGCAGCAATAGGGCCGTGAGCTTGCAGCGTCAGTAGGCGACTTTCTTCGCACGGTTGCAACGAGATGTCCAGATAATCTTGCGGCATTTCCGCCTCAGGCAGGTATTCCGACCATTCCAGCACAGACAGGATTTGCGGATTGTCCAGACCTTCTGCAATTTCATCAGGCAGGCTGCCGGGGCTGCGGTACAGATCGCTGTGTATGACAGGCGGCTGGGTGGGGTAGTAGTTGCAGAGCGTGAACGAAGGGCTGCCCACCTCGGCCTGATCGCCGCCGGGCATGGCCTCCACAAGGGAGCGGGTGAGCGTCGTTTTGCCGCTGCCAAGCGGACCGCGCAGCAACAATGCCGCAATGCCGCAGGTGGCGACAGCCTCGGCAAGCATATGCCCAAGGCGGTTGGTATCAGAAAGATTGCGCAAGATTATCTGGGCCATGGCAGAATGTCGTCCTTTGATTCACTGGCTGCCATGCAGGCAGAGAGGGCTTGCGGCAATGCATCCGCCACTGCCGAAGGCGTATTGCCCCTGAGGGGCCATTGTGCGGCAAGGCTTTTGCCCGCAAGGGCATGCAGGGCCGCTGCCTGCCCGGCCAGCATGTGGGATGAGGTCAACGTGTGGTTTGCGGTATTGTTGTGCACTTGCTCTTGCCCTTTTGCGGCCTGCATGCCGGGCAGCATTCTGGCAAGCAGCCCGCCAGCGCAGCCCGCCAGCACATCGCCCGAGCCGCCAACCGCAAGCTGCGGCACATCGTAGGGGCAGAGCAGGGTTGGCGCGTCAGCCTGCCCAATGAGGCTTGCCGCTCCTTTAAGAATAATTACGCCGCGGCAGAGGCAGCGCAGGCGCTCAAGCGCGCCTTGCCGGTCGGCCTGAACATCCGCTGCGGAACAGCCGAGCAGGGTTGCCGCTTCACCGGGGTGGGGCGTCAGAATATCATCTGCGGTTATGCGGTCGAGCAGGTCTTGCCGCCCGGCCAGCAGCACCAGGGCATCGGCGTCAAATACCGTGGGTGGTCTGTGCGGCAGCGCCAGAAGAGCTTCAATAAAGGCCGCAGCATCCTGCCCCCGGCCCATGCCGGGGCCGACCACAAGGGCGGCGCAGCGCTGTGCCAGTTCCACAAAATTTTGCGGCAGGCTGGCGGGCCACAGGCGCTCGCTCTCGCCCAGAGGCAGGGTCATTATTTCGGGCCAGCCGTTCTTGATATCCGCAATGCCAGCACCGGGCGCGGAGGCAGTTACAAGGCCAGCGCCTGCGCGCAGGGCCGCTCGGGCGGCAAGATGCGCTGCTCCGCCAAGACCGGGCGCGCCCCCAATCACCAGCACATGACCGTAGGAGTTTTTGAAGCCGCCGGGCTGAATCACCGCAAGTGGGGCGAGGCAATGCCCGTCAGCGACGTAAAAGGAGCAGGGAGCCTTGCGCCGTGCGGCAAGGGGAATGCCAATGCTGCGCACGTGCAGCGCGCCTGTCCATGGGCGTGCTTCGGGCAGGGCCAGCCCCGGCTTGGCGGCCGCAAAGCTGACTGTGGCCGTGGCGCGCACTGCTTCCGGCATGGGCAGGCCGGTGCGTCCGTCCAGCCCCGAGGGAATGTCGAGCGCCAGCACAAAGGGACGGCTTTGCAGAGCGTTGACCGAACGCACAAGTTCCAGCGCATCCGGTCTCAGCTGACCACTGAAGCCTGTACCCAGGAGACCATCCACAAGAATGTTGGGGAGTTCCGCCCTTTGAAAGATTGCCGGGCGGCAGCGTTCAAAGGCAACGCCTGCGGCTCTGGCAATGCGCACATGCTTGCCGCAGGCTCCCTTGCAGGCGGCAAGAGGCCGCGTGTGCAGCACCAGCGGTTCCGCGCCAGCGTCCAGCAAATGCCGCGCAAGGCATGCGGCATCGCCGCCGTTGTTGCCGCTGCCCATAAGAAGCCATACGCGCAGACCCGTTAGCTGTGGCTGGTATTCGTGCAGGACGTCAAAGGCCGCTCTGGCGGCATTTTCCATCAGCAGTTCTTCTGGCAGGCCAAGGGCCATGGCTTCCGCATCCCACTGGCGCATTTCAGCAGGCAGGGGCAGGGGAGGGAACAGATCGTCAAATGAGGTGGGCATGTTATGCCTCCAGCACCACAACCGCTACGGCGGCATTGCGGTCATGACTTATGGAAATGTGGGCGGCGCGCATGCCCAAAGCTTCAGCCCGCGCAAGTGCAGGGCCGTGCCAATGCAGTTTTGGCTGCCCCGCAGGGCCTCGTAGCACTTCAATATGGAGAGGGCCAATCCCCTCGCTAAAGCCAGTACCGAGCGCTTTGACCGCAGCCTCTTTGGCAGCAAACCGACCGGAAATGTAGGCAATGGGGCTTTCCGGCACGAGTTTCAGTTCATTCGGGGTAAGGATCTTTTGCAAAAAGCGCTCCCCAAACCTGTCATAACTTGCCTTGATACGTGCCAGTTCAGTAATGTCAGTCCCAATGCCTATGATCATCAGTTATCCACCATATGCAGTACGGGCGGAATGTACTGCAAACAGGGCTGTTGCCCATTAAAAAAAATTAGCGTATTGGTTCGCTTTGAACCTAAACTATTCTGACCCGTTCCCCGCTGTAACGTCAAGCGCGCTGGCTGTGGGAACGTACGGAGAAATTTTGTATGAAGTTGTGCATTATCGGGACCGGCTATGTTGGCTTGGTCAGCGCCGCGTGCTTTGCTGAAATGGGCAATACCGTGACCTGCGTGGATGTTAACCCGGCTGTGGTGGAAAAGCTCAATGCCGGTTCCGTGCATATTTTTGAACCCGGTCTTGAACCCATGGTTCGCCACAGCCGCACTGATGGCCGCCTCAAGTTTACTACCCGTCTTGAAGATGGCATTGCGGATGCCGACTGCGCCTTTATCTGCGTTGGCACCCCGCCCCAGCCCGATGGCTCGTGCGATCTGAGCTACGTGCGTCAGGTGGCTGGCGAAATTGGCCGCCACATGCAGAACGACCTCGTGGTTGTGGACAAGTCCACGGTTCCCGTGGGCACCGCTGATGAAGTGCGCGCGCTTGTGGAAAAAGAGCTTGCAGCGCGTGGCGTGTCCTACAAGGTGGACGTGGTTTCCAACCCTGAGTTCCTCAAGGAAGGCGACGCCATCTCCGACTTCATGAAGCCCGACCGCGTTGTGCTTGGTACGGATTCCGAACGCGCCGCTTCGCTGATGCGCGAACTGTATTCGCCCTTTGCCCGCACCCGCGACAAGATCATCGTCATGGGCGTGCGCAGCGCAGAAATGACCAAGTACGCGGCCAACTGCATGCTTGCCACCAAGATTTCCTTTATTAACGAAATCGCCACCATTTGCGAGAAAGTGGGCGCGGACGTGCGCGATGTGCGCACCGGCATCGGCTCCGACACCCGCATTGGCTACCAGTTCATCTACCCCGGCGTGGGTTACGGCGGTTCGTGCTTCCCCAAGGACGTGAAGGCGCTCATTCACACTGCTGAAAAGGCGGGCGTGGAACCCAAGCTGCTCAACGCTGTGGAAGACGTCAACGCCCGGCAGAAAAAGCACATGGCTGGCCGCATCATGGAATATTTTGCTCCCCAGGGCGGCGTGAAGGGCAAAACCCTTGCGCTGTGGGGGCTGGCTTTCAAGGCCAATACCGATGACATGCGCGAAGCCGCTGCCATCAGTATTGTCAATGAGCTTACCGCCGCCGGCATGAAGGTTCGTGCTTTTGACCCCGTTGCCGCCGACAACGCCCGCGAGATATTCAAGGGCAACGATCTGGTGGAAATTGTGGACAGCCAGTACGGCGCGTGCGAAGGCGCTCAGGGCTTGCTGGTGGTTACGGAATGGAACCAGTTCCGCAACCCCGACTTTGATAAGATCAAGAGCCTGCTGACCGCCCCTCTGCTGTTTGATGGCCGCAACCTGTATTCGCCCAACTTCATGGCGCAGCGCGGGTTTGCGTACTTTTGCATTGGCCGCCGCGCCGATTAGAGCCTGTTGACACTATGGTTCTTTTGCCCCCTGCCTGCGTCAGGAAGTCTTTTTATTCCGGTCGAGTACCGGGCGAGTACACTCCCTTCATAAAAAGGCTTCGTTCCTTGGCAGGGAAGAAAATTACTCCTAGTGTTAACAGCCCCTTGTAAAAATGCTCAGTAGATGATTTGAAATGGTTGAAGCCGCCCGGAGCGTCAGTTCCGGGCGGCTTTTGTCATAAAAAAGGCTCTGTTCCTGTGGAACAGAGCCTTTAAGCTTTTTATATGCGGTAAAAACTATACGTTGAACAGGAAGTGCATGACATCGCCGTCGTTGACAACGTATTCCTTGCCTTCCACGCGCAAGACGCCATCGGCGCGGCAAGCAGCTTCGCTTTCGTGGCTCATGTAGTCGGCGTAGGAGATAACTTCGGCCCGGATAAAGCCGCGCTCAAAGTCGGTGTGAATAACGCCAGCAGCCTGCGGGGCCTTCCAGCCCTTTTGGATGGTCCAGGCGCGGACTTCGTCCGGCCCGGCGGTAAAGTAGCTGTACAGGCCAAGGGTGGCGTAGCCGGTGTGGATGATGCGCACAAGTCCGCTTTCATCAATGCCGTAGGAGGAGAGCAGTTCAGCCTGTTCCTCATCGGGCAGGCCTTGCAGTTCTTCTTCAAGCTTGGCGCAAATGCGCGCAAAGCCCGACTGACGTTCCTTGGCAAAAGCCTCAAGCTTTGCGGAAAATTCATTGCCTTCGGCAACAGCGGCTTCATCCACATTGGCGCAGTAAATAACTGGCTTGGCCGTGAGCAGGCCAAGTTCGCGCCATGTGGTCAGGAAACTGTCGTTTTCCGGCAGGGCAAATTCCCGCGCGGGCTTGCCGTCGTTGAGCTGGGCCAGCAGGGTCTGCATGATTTCTGCGGATGCCTTGGCGTTTTTATCAAACTTGGCAAGCTTTTGCAGTTTGTCGAGGCGCTTTTCAACGCTTTGCAGGTCGGCCAGCAGCAGTTCGGTTTCAATGGTGTCCACATCGCGCAGGGGATCAACGCCGCCGTCCACGTGGGTGATATTTTCATCCTCAAAGCAGCGCACCACATGCACAATGGCCGCGCATTCGCGAATGTTGCCCAAAAACTGGTTGCCCAGCCCTTCACCCTTGCTTGCGCCGCGCACCAGACCTGCGATGTCGATAAAATCCACACTGGCGTAGATGGTCTTCTTGGGCTTGGCCTTGGCGGTCAGGGCGTCTACCCGCTTGTCCGGCACTGCCACAGTGGCCTTGTTGGGTTCGATGGTGCAGAAGGGGTAGTTGGCGGCCTGAGCGTTCTGGGCCTTGGTCAGGGCATTGAAAAGGGTGGATTTGCCAACGTTGGGCAGGCCCACAATACCAATACTGAGCGACATGTTGTCTCCTTGCTGCGCGCAAAAAGGCGTATAGCCCGCAGTGGGCGGCGTGCCCGCGCGGGATTGGCCGCCAGCAAAATCAGCGGCCCAGGTTCACGGATCGTTTACGCTATTGCCCCAACGGGCACGGCGGAATTTTTGAAAACAGTGGCTGCCGCAAAGGCAACCCGCGCCGTCAAGCAGACAGGCGCGGGCATGTTATAGACGCAAAGCGCGTATGAGGCAAGGACGCTACTGAAGCCGTGTGCTCACGGAGGGCGCAAGCCCGTCGCCGGGGCGGGCCTCGCGCACGAGGGGCCGCAGGTCGTCCGTAATGGGCACAGTGGCCGTGCCCATGGCCAGCACCTCATTGCTTGAGGTGTGGATAAGCCGGATGCTGAAGCGCACCTGTTCGCTGGTCGTCACATAGGTGCCTGCCAGAATGGCCTGACTGGTGCCGCTGGGGCTGGCAAGCTGGCGCACATCGCGCGTCAGGATAAATTCGCCCTTGAGCTTGTCAAAACGGATGTCGCGCCCTTTGCGCAGTTCCTGAAAGCGGTAGCCCGCATTGATGAGCCAGCGGGAGATTTCTTCCGTCATCTGGCGCGCCAAGGGCGAGGCTTCGTCCAGATTGTTGATGTTGACCGGGGTGGTGCCCATGATCATGATGCGGGCGCGGGCCAGAGCTTCGCGGTCTTTGCGGCTCATGTCCTGGCTGTCGCCCGAAAAGCGCATCATGATCTGTTCGTCAAGCTGCTTGGCAATGCTTACGGCAGCATTGGGCACGTTTCCGGCTGCCGCCGCAGTGAGCGGAAAGAGCAGGGCCGCAAGCACAAGAATGGTAATGAAAAAGCGGTTCATGGTGATCCTCAGCGCATGGTGCGCAAAAGCAGTTCAACGCCGTTCAGTTCTCTTTTTATGATACCAAGGGTCTGGTCGTCGGCACAGATGGAAAGGGCCTGAAGATAACGCTGCCGCGCAAGCTCATAGCGCCCCTGTTCGCGGAACTGGCGGGCCTGACCAAGGTAGACAAGGCTGTGCTCGTTGGCATCAGAAAGATAGTTGGCCCGTTCCTTTGCCTCGCGCTTTGCCTGGGCGTCATTGGCCTGCCCGTTGTATGACGACATGCTGTCGGCCAGCGCAATGGCTGGCAGCGCCGCAAGGGGCAGGGCGCATGAGGCCACAAGGCAAAGTGTGCAGATGTTGTTCAACGTTTTTTTCATGGCAATTCCGGCATTACCGGCCTTGTTTGATTACAAGCGTGCCGCTGCTGATGCTGCTGGCAGGCGTATAAAGCGAAGTTGGGGCCGGTTTGGCTGGGGCGCTGCTGGCCGTGGTCTTTACCGGCGGTGGCACATCGGCCTCGGCCATGCGCGTCACAATGGGGGTATTCACCAGCACAAGCTGGCCCGTGCGCATCACAAGGCCATCGCTGGCGCGCACCAGGCGGGCGTTGATAAAGGTTGCGTCCTTATCCACATAATAGGTGCCCACAACAAGGGCGGCCCACTTTTGCCCGGTGGTTGAAACCATCTGGTTGGCGGCAAGGGCGAGGTCATCGCGCCCGCCCTGAACGTTGATGGCCCCGTTCAACCTGTATTCGCGCGTGGGAAAGCCACGCTGGTTGAATTCATAAAACAGCGATTCAGCCATCAGCCTGCCCATGGGCGAGCTTTGCGAGGTGTTGTTCTGGTTCACAAAGGCCGTGGGCATGGCCACAAAGCCCTGAATGGCGTCGTTGGGCATGGTGGCAAGCATCTGCTCGGCCAGTTCGCGACTTTTGAGCTTCAGCTCCACGGCGTCCGTATAGCCGGGCGAAAGCGCGGAAGGCCCACTTTTGGCGCAGCCGGAAAAGAGCGGCAGCAAAAGTGCGCAAAGCATAAGAAGACGCGGCATTATATGCATACAAACCCCGAGTGAAATTGCTCTGATGCAGTCCCTCGCGCCTTGATCCCGATGGATCCCCGGCGGGTATTTTTCGTTTGCCGGGGCTATTGCCCACGGCCCAGCGGAACTGCTCTTACTATAGTCTTATCGTCACAATGGCCGCCAACTTGAGTGCTGACGGAAAAAACGTCAGCCTGAGGCCTTTTCTTAAAACTTTGCAAGACACGTTCCAGATATCGCATTTGTTCTGCGGTCGCTTACTGCCAGGCAGTTCAAAAGGGGTTTCTGCGGTTCAGAATCAGGGAGCATGCGGCAAGCCTTGCCGCAAAGCCCGCAGTGCTGCCCGTGCTGCGCGCACTTGGCTTGCAGGGGGAAATAGCATAGAAGACTCGTTTACGGAGTGCCGTGGCTTTGCGCCGTGGCTCCACTTGTTTTTGTGAGGGAAGCATGCAAAAGCACACAACCCGCGTCATCCGTCTGGGCGGGCTTTCCATTGGCGGCGGTGCGCCTGTTATGGTGCAGAGCATGACCAATACAGACACCCGCGATGCCGAGGCAACGCTTGCGCAGATTGCGCGGCTTGAGGCGCGCGGCTGCGAGGCCGTGCGCGTGGCAGTGCCGGACGAGGCTGCCGTTGCGGCCCTGCCAGCCATCCGTGCGGGTACGCGCCTGCCGCTCATAGCGGACATACATTTTGATTACCGCCTTGCCGTGGCCTCGCTGGAGGCCGGGCTTGAAGGCCTGCGCATCAACCCCGGCAATATCGGCCCCAAGGAACACGTGGACCGCGTGGTGGATGCCGCCAAGGCCCACGGGGCGGTCATTCGCGTAGGGGTCAACTCCGGCTCGGTGGAAAAGCGCCTGCTCCAGCAGTACGGCGGCCCCTGCCCCGAGGCGCTGGTGGAAAGCGCTCTCACCCATGTGCGCATGCTTGAGGCGCGCGGTTTTTACGATACCAAAATTTCGCTCAAGTCTTCCTCTGTGCTTGATACCATTGCCTCCTACCGCAAGCTTGCAGAGGCTTGCGACTACCCCCTGCACATCGGCGTTACCGAGGCCGGGGGCCTCATGCGCGGCACGGTAAAATCTGCCGTGGGGCTTGGTATTCTGCTGCACGAGGGCATTGGCGACACCCTGCGCGTTTCGCTCACCGCCGACCCGGTGGAAGAAGTGACCGTGGCGTGGGAAATACTGCGCGCCCTTGGCCTGCGCTCGCGCGGGCCGGAAATCATCTCGTGCCCCACCTGCGGGCGCACGGAGATTGACCTGTTTTCGCTGGCCCGCGCGGTGGAAGACCGCTTAGCCACCTCCAAGGCCGACATCAAGGTTGCGGTCATGGGCTGCGTGGTCAACGGGCCGGGCGAGGCCCGCGAGGCCGATCTGGGCGTTGCGGGCGGGCGCGACAAGGGCATCATATTTCGCAAGGGCGAGGTCATCCGCTCGGTCAAAGGGCAGGAGGCCCTGCTGGCGGCTTTTATGGAAGAACTGCAACAACTGCTCAACGAAAAGGAATCACAGTAATGCGTTTCAGCAACTGCTATATTCCCACCCTCAAGGAATCTCCGGCGGATGCCGAGGTAATCAGCCACAAGCTTTTGCTGCGCGCCGGTATGGTGCGCAGGCTTACTTCGGGCATGTACACCTATCTGCCGCTGGGCCTGAAGGTGATTGAAAAAATAAGCCGCGTCGTGCGCGAAGAAATGGCTGTCGCCTACTTTGAAGAACTGCTCATGCCCATGGTGCAGCCCGCCGACCTGTGGAAAGAATCGGGCCGCTGGGAGCATTACGGCAAGGAACTGCTGCGCTTCAAGGATCGCAACGAGCGCGAATACTGCCTTGGCCCCACGCACGAAGAAGTCATCACCGACCTCGTGCGCGGCGAAGTGCGCTCCTACCGCCAGCTTCCCGTGCGCCTGTACCAGATTCAGACCAAGTTCCGCGACGAAATCCGCCCCCGTTTCGGCCTTATGCGCGGGCGCGAATTTATCATGAAGGACGGCTATTCCTTTGACGCCACGGAAGAAGGCGCGCAGCAGAACTACTGGGCCTGCCACGCGGCCTACAAGCGTATTTTTCAGCGCCTTGGCCTCAAGTTCCGCCCTGTGGAGGCCGACTCCGGCTCCATTGGCGGCAACTTCTCGCATGAATTCATGGTGTTGGCTGAAACGGGCGAAGACACCATCGCCTTTTGCCATCACTGCGATTACGCGGCCAACGTGGAGCGCGCCGAGGTGGCCTGGAACGGCAAGCCCTGCACGGATACCTGCGCTCCGGCGGAGAAGGTTGCCACCCCCAATGCCCACACGGTGGAAGAAGTGGCAGCCCTGCTGGGCGTGCCCGCCTCCTCCGTGGTCAAGACCATGCTCTTCAAGGTGGACGGCAAGCCCGTGGCCGTGCTGGTGCGCGGCGACCGCGAAGTGAACGACATCAAGCTCAAGAACCTGCTCAACGCGCAGGATGTGGCCATGGCAGACGCCGCCACCGTGCAGCAGCTCACCAAGGCCCCTGTGGGCTTTGCCGGGCCTGTGGGGCTGGAAATTCCGGTCTACGCCGATGCCGAACTGCAAGGCGCTACGGATTATGTGGTGGGCGCCAACGCTGGCGATGCCCACCTTGTGCACGTTGACCTCAAGCGCGACGCCACGGTGACCGCCTGGGCCGACCTGCGCGCCATCACGCCAGAAGACACATGCCCCCGCTGCGGTGGCCGCATTGAGCTGACGCGCGGCATCGAAGTGGGCCACGTGTTCATGCTTGGCCGCAAATACAGTGATGCCATGCATGCCGCCTTCCTTGACGAGAACGGCAAGGAACAGATCATGATCATGGGCTGCTACGGTATCGGCGTTTCCCGCGTGGCCGCCGCCGCCATCGAGCAGAACAACGACGAGCACGGCATTGTGTTCCCGCCGCCGCTGGCTCCTTACGACTGCATCCTGCTGAACCTTGACCCGCGCAACGAAGAGGTCAACGCCAAGGTCGAGCAGATCTACGCAATGCTCAAGGATATGGGCGTGGACGTGCTCATGGACGACCGCGACGAACGCCCCGGCGTCAAGTTCAAGGATGCGGACTTGCTGGGTATTCCCATGCAGCTCGTTGTGGGCGGCAAGGGCCTGGCCAAGGGCATTGTGGAATGCAAGGATCGCCGCAGCGGTGAAAAGGGTGAACTGCCCGCCGATGCCATGGCTGAAGCCTTTTCCGCCTGGGCCGCCAAGGTTCGTGAGGGGTGGGCGCAGCAGCAGGCCTAGGGGCTGTCTCTAACTAATTCTTTTGGCCGAGCCCTGCGTCATCCAGCATTTTTTACTCCAGTCATGGACAAAAAGAGTCCACTCCTGTCGTAAAAAACACTGTTTTCCTTGTCCTCGGCGCAAAATCTTTTAGCCAGAAACAGCCCCTAATCCGCATCGCAATCTGGTTGTGCCTTTAAAAAACCTGGGGCACGTCGCGATGTGAGGTAATACCTCTCGCGCCACGGTCTGAGGGTTTGTTATAGGTTGAGGTAATGTAAAAGGGGCACTGTTAGTGCCCCTTTTACGACAAAAAAGCTTTTTTCAGATAGATAGCCTGACGCGGAGCACCATGCAGGAAGCCATACTGTCTGTCCGTGAACTCACGGAACAGCTGCGTAAAACCCTTGAGGGACGTTTCCCCTTTGTTTGGGTGCGGGGCGAGGTGACCAACCTTACCCGTCCTGGCTCGGGGCATGTCTATTTTACCCTCAAGGATGCCGATGCGCAGTTGCAGTGCGTATGGTTCAGGCACATGCAGCGGCAGAACAGTCAGGGTTTTGATCCACTGACAGGCGAAGTTTTTGACGCGCCGCGTCCATCGCCACTGGAGCTTTTGCGCAACGGGCTGGATGTGCTGTGTGCAGGGCGCATCACCCTGTACGCGCCGCGCGGGCAGTATCAGCTTGCCGTGGAGCTGGTGCAGCCAGCGGGCGAGGGTTTGCTTGCGCAGGCCTTTGAGGCCAGCAAGCGCAAGCTGGCGGCTCTGGGCTATTTCAGCCATGAGCGTAAACGGCCCCTGCCGTATGATCCGCAGCGCGTGGCCCTTATCACCTCCCCAACGGGCGCGGCTATCCATGATTTTATGGAGCTTGCGGCCAGCCGGGGCAGCGGGGCGCGCATTCGTCTGTTCCCGGCTCTGGTGCAGGGGGCTGAGGCTGCTCCCTCCATTGTGCGTACCTTGCACGAGGCCAATGCGCAGGGTTGGGCACAGGCCGTTGTGCTGGTGCGAGGCGGCGGTTCGCTGGAAGATTTGTGGGCCTTTAATGAAGAAGCCGTTGCCGAGGCCGTATTTGAGTCTCGCTTGCCGGTGCTGGCGGGCATCGGGCATGAGGTGGATGTTACCCTTGCCGACATGACAGCAGACCTGCGCGCGGCAACGCCTTCGCATGCGGCCCAGTTGCTCTGGCCCGCGCGGGCCGAGCTGATGCAAAAGGTTGACGAGGCGGAGGCGGCCCTTGTGCGGGCGGCGCGGCGGCGGCTGGAAACAGCGGGGCAAAGTCTTGCCCAGTTTGAAAACGCCCTGCGCTGGTTTTCGCCCATGCGGCATCAGGCTCGCCTGGCGGAGCAGCTTGACGGCTTGCACCGCTCCTTGCACAGGGCCGCGCGTCAGTGGCTCGATACCACGGAGGCCCGGCGCGACAGGCTTGAGCGTGCCCTGCAAAACGCCTTCAGCCCTTCGCGGCTGGATGTGCTGGGCAGCAGGGTAGAGGCGCTTTCCGCCAGTCTGGCTGCGGCTATGCCGCGCATGCTGACCGCGCAGGAGCAGCGGTATGATGCCGTGCGGCAGCGCTTGCAGTCGGCAGGGCAGGAAATGCTTGCCCGCCACGGGCGCGAACTGGAAAAATGCGAATTTGCTCTGGCAGCCGCCAACCCCCTCGCGCCCCTCAGGCGCGGCTATGCCCTTGTGCATGGTGCGGATGGCGGCCTGCTGCGCACGGTGACGACGGCCCCTGCGGGCAGCGCCATCACGGTGCGACTGGCGGATGGCAGCCTTGCCGCCGTGGTCAAAAAGGTGCTGCCAGACGTTGCGCCAGACGCTGCGCCTGGCTCTGATACAGGTGCGGTGCCGGTTGCCAAAAAACAAGGACGGAATAGCTGATGTCTGTGCTCACCCGCATGCTCATGGTCCTGTTGGCGGGGATTTCTCTTTTTGTTCCTACAGCCGTTCAGGCTGCTCCATCCCCCGCACCAGCCCTTGCGCTTGACGCGCCCGAATCCGTAGCCAGAGGGGATGCTTTTCCCGCCCTGGCGGTAAGCGATGCGCCCATAAAATCCTTTACGTTCCGCTGGCTGGGCAAGACCTACGAGGCCAGGGCGGAGCAGGT
Organism: uncultured Desulfovibrio sp.; assembly: GCF_902477725.1. Taxonomy (NCBI): domain Bacteria; kingdom Pseudomonadati; phylum Thermodesulfobacteriota; class Desulfovibrionia; order Desulfovibrionales; family Desulfovibrionaceae; genus Desulfovibrio; species uncultured Desulfovibrio sp. Next base: position 47,738 of record NZ_CABSIF010000002.1, read on the forward strand.
GAGCGCCACTACCGCTGCGGGCGCTGCAACGCGCTGGCAGGCCGTCATGTTGCTGCCCGTGCCGCTGGAAGAAAAGGAATCCGCCCGTGATCTTGCCGTCTCCACGGGCAACGGCAAGGATGCCCCCGCCGTAGCGCGCAAGATCGCTTTTTTTGACAAAGACCGCCCGGTGCAGAAGCTGAACGTGGATAAAAAATATGTTGATCCCCCGGCGGCGGAGATGGCGCGCATCAAGGCCGACAGGGAGCTTGTGCGCCAGGCCCTGGCCCAGCGCCTGCCCGAACGCTTCTGGGTGCTGCCCTTTGTGCGGCCTGTGCCCGGCGATGTTTCAAGCCTGTACGGGCTCAAACGCGTGTTCAACGGGCAACCGCGCGGAGTGCACAAGGGCCTTGATCTGCGCGGCCCGCAGGGGCAGCCTGTGCTTGCCTGCGCCGATGGGCAGGTGGGCCTCACGGGGAATTTGTACTTCTCTGGTAATGTAGTGTACATCAATCACGGCGAAGGGGTGTTCACCGCGTATCTGCACCTCTCTGAAATACTGGTGCAAAATGGCGATCGGGTGCGCAAGGGGCAGGTTATTGGTCTGGTAGGGGCCACAGGCCGCGTTACCGGGCCGCACCTGCATCTTTCGCTTCTGGTTCAGGGCGAGTCGGTTGACCCGCAGCCCTTTTTGACAACCGGGAACGCCAAGGGAAACAATCCATGAGCGCCAAGACAGACAATACTTTTGAAAAAAAGATGGCCCGGCTTCAGGAGATCGTGGCGGCGCTTGAAAGCGGCGACCTGCCTCTGGAAAAGGGCATGGCCCTGTATAAGGAAGGAGCGGCGTGCTCGCGCTATTGCCGCGAGCAGCTCGACAAAGCCCGGCATGAGCTTGAAATCTGGCAGGATGGTCAGGCTCGTCCCCTTGAGTCACGCCCTGTGGCGTCAAGCGGGCTGAACGCAGAAGAGGAGGCGGAATAGGCGATGATGAGCGTTGCTGACATGAAGGCCCTGCTGCACGCGCGGGGCAAGGATGTGGAAGCCTATCTGGCCACCTGTCTTGACGGCCGTGATGTGCCCCAGAGGCTCAAGGATTCCATGCTGTACAGCCTGCAAGCCGGGGGCAAGCGTTTGCGCCCTGTTCTGTGCCTGAGCACCGCAGCCCTGTGCGGTTTGTCGCCACAGCGCAGCATGCCCTTTGCTGCCGCTATCGAGATGATCCACACCTATTCGCTCATCCATGACGACCTCCCCGCCATGGATAACGATGATCTGCGCCGGGGCAAGCCCTCGAACCACAAGGCATTTGACGAAGCCACGGCCATACTGGCGGGCGATGGCCTGCTGACGGACGCCTTCATGGTCATGTGCCGCACCGCGGAAGCCCCGGACCGTGTGCTGGACGCCGTGGCCGAGCTTTCGTTTGCGGCGGGGTCTTCCGGCATGGTGGGCGGGCAGGAATGGGACATGATCTACACGGGCGCGTCTTCCATCACACTTGAGCAGATGCGCGCCGTGCACGCCATGAAAACAGGGGCGCTGCTGCGGGCATCGTGCGTATGCGGGGCCATCCTTGCCGGGGCGGAAACGCCCGAGCGAGAGGCCATTGCCGCCTACGGCGCTGCGCTTGGCGTGGCCTTTCAGATTGCGGACGACATCCTTGATGTGGTTTCCGACACTGAAACTCTGGGCAAGCCTGCGGGCAGCGACGAGGAGCAGGGCAAGAGCACCTATCCCGCCCTGCTGGGGCTCGAAAAAAGCCGTGAACTGGCGCGCGCGCAGGCTCAGGCCGCGCAGGACGCGCTGGCCCCGTTTGACGGGCAGGAAGCGGATTTTCTGCGCGCATTGGCCGACTACACGGTAACGAGGGCGGCCTAAATGGACACCACAGAGAGCCCATTGCTGGATGCTGTGAGCAGCCCGGCGCAACTGAACAAATTTTCTGACGCCCAGCTTGCCCAACTGGCTGGCGAGGTGCGCAGCCGCATCATTGAAACCGTCTCCCGCAACGGCGGGCACCTTGCGCCCTCGCTGGGCGTGGTTGAGTTGACTCTGGCCCTACTGGCGACCTTTAATGTGGAGCACGACAAGCTCATCTGGGACGTTGGGCATCAGGCCTACGCCTACAAGCTGCTGACCGGACGCGCCAAGAATTTTCACACCCTGCGGTCATTTGGCGGCATTTCTGGCTTCCCGCGCATGGCAGAAAGCCCGTACGACCATTTTGGCGTGGGGCATTCCTCCACCTCCATTTCTGCGGCTCTGGGCATGGCTCTGGCCCGCGATCTTTCCTGTCTCAAGCACCACGTACTGGCCGTTATCGGCGATGGCTCGCTGACGGCAGGCGAGGCCTTTGAGGGGCTGAACCTTGCCGGGCACATGGGGCGGCGGCTCATTGTGGTGCTCAACGACAATGAAATGTCCATTTCGCCCAATGTGGGCGCGCTTTCTCTGTTTTTGAGCCGCACGCTTTCACAGCGATGGGTGCGGCAAACCCGCAAGGAAGTGCTCAATTTTCTGCGTTCCATTCCGCGCATCGGCCAAAAGCTGGCCGTGTACGCCATGCGCGGCGAATGGAGCTTCAAGTCATTCTTTACACCGGGCATGCTGTTTGAGGCTTTTCGCTTCAACTATATCGGCCCGGTGGACGGGCACGACATCACAAGCCTGCGCCGCCATCTGGAAATGGCTGCCGCCATCGAGGACGGCCCGGTGCTGCTGCATGTCCGTACCCAGAAGGGCAAGGGTTACGGCCCGGCGGAAAAAAACCCCACCCTGTACCACGGCATCGGCCTGTTCACGCCCGAAACCGGCCAGCCTGTGGCTTCCACAGCCAAGCTGCCCTCGTTCACCACGGTGTTCAGCAATACGCTGACCGAACTTGCCGAGCATAACGACAAGATAATCGCCATCACGGCGGCCATGCCCGAAGGCACCGGAACGGACAAGTTCCGCGCGCGCTTCCCCGACCGTTTTGTGGATGTGGGTATTTGCGAGCAGCACGCCGTGACCTTTGCGGCGGGCCTTGCCAGTCAGGGTTATCGGCCCGCGCTGGCCGTGTATTCCACCTTTTTGCAGCGTTCGTACGATCAGGTTGTGCACGATGTGTGTCTGCAAAACCTGCCCGTTACCTTCTGCGTAGACCGTGCAGGCCTTGTGGGCGAGGATGGGGCGACCCACCACGGCGCTTTTGATATCGCCTACCTGCGACATATTCCTAACATTACCATGCTGGCCCCGCGCGATGAAAATCTGCTGCGCCATAGCCTGCATACGGCCCTGTGCCATCCCGGCCCGTGCGCCCTGCGGTATCCGCGCGGCAGCGCCTTTGGCGTTGCCCCCGACGGCGCGCCCCGCCTGCTGACCCCCGGCAGGGGCGAAGTGCTGCAACAGGGCGAAGGCCTTGCGGTGATAGCCCTGGGCAACCGCGCGCACCCGGCGCTGGAAGCTGCGGCAATGGTGGAGCGGCAGACAGGCGTGAAACCCCTTGTGTTTGATCCGGTCTGGATCAAACCTTTGCCGGAAGAACAACTGGCCGAAATCGCTCAAAATTTTGACCGTATTCTTATGGTGGAAGAAGGCGTGCTGGCTGGCGGTTTTTCGTCCGCAGTGCTGGAATTCTGGAATGACCGTGGCCTCATGTGCGGCCAGCGCATCAAACGCCTTGGCCTGCCCGACCACTTTGTGGAGCACGGCAGCCAGTTGCGTCTGCGCGAGCTTGTGGGCCTGCGCACCAACAATATCGCCGAGGCCATGCTGGAACTCTTGGGAAAAAAATAGGCTGATAGAAATCTTGAAAATAAGACCGCCGGGATTTTGATGCATCAAAATCCCGGCGGTCTTGTATTTGGGCGAAAAATTATTTTGCGGCACTGTGCCCGATGATTTCTGGATCAGAATAAAAGTATTCTGCCATACGCGCTTTAGTCTGGCTGAATGTCGTACTGTTCCAGTTTGTCCCACACGGCGCTGATAATCAGGGCCATAACAGCCGCAAGGCGGGCCTTGGAGTGGTCGTCCGGCGGGGTGGCCTGACCGCGCAGGCTGGCGGCCTGCACCGCAAGGCGCTGGCAGAACAGTTCCGGGCAGCGAACCTGCTGTTCCTGCGCGAGCAGAGGCATGTATTCGGCAAAAGGGCCGTCCACAAAGGCATTGAGGGCTGCGTTGACCGCTTTCTCGTCCGCGCCGTCAAAGTCATTGTTGGCGGTGGCCAGCAGATTGCCCGTCTGGCGCAGATAGGCCAAAAATACGGTATTGGGCGCGTGGTGCATGATGGCGGCAGTAACCACCGCATGTACAAAGGCCCGCCATTCTGCGCAGAACATATCCGCACCGGGGCCTGACAGATATTCATCGGGCATCTGCGCGCCGCTGGCCATATTGATGATGTCGGCGGTCTTGCTGTTGAGCTGAAACAGAATACAGGCCGCTTCCACACCCTGAGCCGCGCTGAGCAGTTTTTGGGACATCAGGCCTCTTCCTCTAGCGGGTTTTGTGCGCAAGCTGCCTGCGCCTCGGCATAGGCGGCGTAACCCGCAGCGCGCAGGCGGCAGGCTGGGCAGTCGCCACATCCGTAGCCCCAGGGGTAGCGCTGGCCGCGCTGGCCCATGTAGCAGGTGTGGCTTTCTTCCACAATCAGGTCGACCAGCTCATCGCCGCCGAGGGCGCGGGCCAGCATCCAGGCGTCTTTTTTGCTGCGCCACATGAGCGGCGTGTGCAGCGTAAAATTGGCGTCCATGCCGCTGTTAATGGCAACCTGCATGGCCTTGATGCTGTCGTCCCGGCAGTCGGGATAGCCGGAATAATCGCTCTGGCAGACGCCCAGCACCATGTGGCGGATTTCCTTGGCATAGGCCCAGGCAGCGGCGTGCAGAATAAATATGAGGTTGCGACCAGGAACAAAGGTGTTGGGCAGGCCGTTGGCGCCGTGTTCTTCAATGGGCGCGTCAGAGGTCAGGGCCGTGTCTGCCAGCTGGCGGAAAATATCGAGATCAAGCAGGGTGTCCGGCCCCATGCGTTGCGCCCATTTCGGGTTGAGGGCGGCAATGCCCTCGCGCACGCGCTTGCGGCAGTCAAGCTCCACAGAATGGCGCTGCCCGTAGTCAAAGCCCAGCGTCAGCACCCGCTTGAAGCGGTTGAGCGCCCATGCGAGGCAAGTGGCGGAATCCTGCCCGCCGGAAAAGATGACAAGAGCCTGTTGTTCAAGCAGGGGAGAAGTGGTGTTCATTTTACTTGAGGCCAAAAGTTAGAGGCGCGCGCCGGGGCGTAGCCAGCCATAAAGGCATCCATGAGCGTGCCGAAAAACACGCGGTTGCGAGGCTTTATGTGCTGTACTTCAGCGCTGTCTGTGGGGAAAAAGCGCATGGATTCGCGGTTGCCCAGATAGGTCTTTTTGGCGGCGGGCAGGGTGAGCACATGCGCCCACATGCCGCGCCGGGCGGCAATGGCCTCGTGCTGGAGCTTGCGCAGCCTTTCCTGAAAATGGGGATTAAGGTCGTTGTGCGGATACACAAAGGCCGCGCCGTTGCGAATCATTGTGTCGGACAGGGAGTGCCCGTCAGGCAGGATGACATCGGCAACCACGCGCCCGTAATGATCCTTGCCCTTGGCATCCACGGCCACAAGGCGCACATCCTTGCCCTGAGCCAGCTTGGTGAGCTGGTCAAAAGCTTCGCGGGCGTAGTACTGGGGTTTTTGCTTGCCGCGATCCATTTCAGGGGCATCAATGCCCGCAAGGCGCACTGTGCGCCGATCAGTGAGCTTTAATGTATCGCCGTCAAAACATTTGGCGACCTTGCCCTGCGGATTGGGCAGAGATTCTGCCGCAGGCGCAGCGCCAGCAACACTTGTCAGTGCCAGCAGGCACAGAAAAATCAGCGCAAAGGCATGCGCTGTGGTATGATTTTTGCCGCCCGAAAAATTGGGCCAGCGGAAAAGCTGTTGCATGTGGCTCAGCATATAGGTGCGGTGCTCGTCCGTTGCTGTCAGTGTGGCGGAAGGGTCAATGGGATAATGACCGCGCAAGCCCGGCAGATCAACCCGCCGGGCTTGCACAATGAATCAGTTTTCGTAGTAGGAGCGCAGGGGCTGGCTGCGAACGGGGTGGCGGAGCTTGCGCAGTGCCTTGGCCTCGATCTGCCGGATGCGTTCGCGCGTGACGTTGAAGAGCTTCCCCACTTCTTCAAGGGTGTGGTCGCTCTTTTCTGCAATGCCAAAGCGCTTGCGCAGCACCTGTTCTTCGCGCGGCGTAAGATCGGCCAGCACGGCGGCAAGCTGTTCGGACAGCTTGGTATTGATGACTTCTTCAGCCGGTGCAACGGCCTTTTTGTCTTCAATAAAGTCGCCGAGGCTCGAATCTTCTTCGTCGCCAATGGGCGTCTCAAGCGAGATGGGCTCCTTGGCGATCTTGAGCACTTTTTTGACCTTTTCCACCGGGTATTCCATACGCTCGGCGATTTCCTCGGGCGTGGGGTCGCGCCCCAGCTCCTGCACAAGGTAACGTGAGGTGCGGATAAGCTTGTTGATGGTTTCGATCATGTGCACGGGAATGCGGATGGTGCGGGCCTGATCTGCAATGGCGCGGGTAATGGCCTGACGGATCCACCACGTGGCATAGGTCGAAAACTTGTAACCGCGCTGATATTCAAACTTGTCCACGGCCTTCATCAGGCCGATGTTGCCTTCCTGAATAAGGTCAAGGAACTGGAGGCCACGGTTGGTGTACTTTTTGGCAATGGAAACAACCAGGCGCAGGTTGGAGCGGATCAGCTCCTGCTTGGCGCGCATGGCGGCGGTGTTGCCGCGCTTGATGCGCCACAGCACTTCTTCAAGATCAGTGACGTTATGGCAGCACTTTTCCTGGAGGCGGCTGAGAATTTCGATCTTGCCGATGATCATTTCCTTGAACGAAAACAACTCGTCCACGCTCAGCTTGAGGTCGCGGGCCGCATCGTTGGGGTTGACCTCGCGCTTTTCAAGGCCGTCAAACATGGCCTGAATTTCCGCCTGAGTGCGCCCGGTGGAAAGGATGTAGGCCGACAGGTCGCGCTGGCAGTTGTGCATCTGACGCACATAGTCCTCGACCGTTTCAATGATACGGTCGATGAGCGTTTTTTCCAGCTTGATGTCGCGCAGGCGGGTGACGATTTCATCCTTGAAGCTGATGATTTCTTTCTGCACTGCGGTAACGCGGCGATCCATGCAGGCGCAGGCGTCCAGCTTTTTGTAAATCTTGCGTTTTTTCTTGAAGGTCTGCTTGATTTCGTCCAGCAGCAGAATAACGCGGGTGCGCTGGTTCATTTCGTCTTCGCTGGGGTCGTCTTCTTCAATGGTTTTGACCACGTCCTTCAGTTTGACGCGGTTCTGGCGCAGGTCTTCGCCCACATTGATGAGTTCTTCAACGGCCACAGGTACTTCAACCAGAGCGTAAAGCACGTCCTGTTCGCCCATTTCGATCTTTTTGGCGATAACAACTTCGCCATCACGGTCGAGCAGGGGCACGGCGCCCATTTCGCGCAGGTACATGCGCACAGGGTCGGTGCTGCGCGAGGAATAGTCCGCTGTGTCCTCGTCTTCAGTCAGATCCAGCGAACCTTCGGTAATATCTTCGTCAGTCTCGGTGGCGGCGGCGGAAATCTTTTTTCCGTCCTTTTCCGAATCCACAATGACAATTTCGAGCTGTTCAAAGATGCCGATGATTTCCTCAAATTGCTCCGGCGTGCTCATTTCAACAGGCAGAGCCTTGTTGACCTCTTCAAAGGTCAGAAAGCCCGCGCCCTTGCCTTTGGCAATAAGGGACTGTATCTGCTGGATATCTTTAAGATTGCTCATGCCCTTTCTCCAAGGTTTCCTTAAGTGCGCGAAGATAATCCAAATCAGCTTCAAAGTCACCTATGCCTGTATTGGCCCGCATGGCAGCGGACAGGGAGGAGGCCTGAGCTGAGGCATAGTATTGATCTAACGACTGTCGCAAGAATTCCAATTCTTTTTCGCCATTGTCGCACGGTGCGGCAGTTGGCCCGCGACACTCACACCAGAAGCTTTTTTCTCGTTCGTCTAAGTGATGAAAAACATCCTCGGGGCCGTGGGTTTCTATCTTGTCCCAGAGCCGCCTGGCGATTTCAGACCTCAATGCAAGGTCTGCCCCTATTTCCTGCATATCGCGCAGACGGTGGGGATACCGCACGGCAAACATCATTATTTGTCGGTCGCGTATGTTCTGGCGCGTCCGCGAGGCGGAGCCCCCCTGTCGCTGGCTGTCTTTGCGTTGCCCCCGCGCCCCGGCAATGCCCTCGCGCAGGTCGGCTTCCGAAAGCTGCAAATGTGCCGCCAGCCGCGAAATGTAGGGGCTGATCAGCTCTGGAATATCCAGCTGGCGCAAAAAATTGCGCGCCCATTCCACTGTTTCGCGCGGGGCCAGGGCCTTGAGCACATCCACACAAAAGCGCAGACCGTCCGGGGCCTGTGCCTGCAATGCCTCAAAAGCCTCGGGGCCAGCGCCGCGCAGCAAACTGTCTATGTCTTCACCTTCGGGCATGATCACCACGCTGCACGAAAGGCCGCGTGTGAGCAGCATTTCGCACGAGCGCAAGGCTGCCTTGCGTCCGGCGCGGTCGCCGTCAAACAGCAGGGTCATTTGCGATGCAAAGCCCGAAAGGCGTTTTATCTGTTCAGGCGTCAGGGCCGTACCCAGCACGCCAACGGCATTGTCGTAGCCGAACTGGTGCAGGGTGAGCACGTCCATGTAGCCTTCTGTCAACATGGCGCGACCCTTGGTCACGATGCCGCGCCGCGCCTGCGCCAGCCCGTAAAGGTGCTCGCCCTTCTTGTAGAGGGGCGTGTCGGCGCTGTTGATGTATTTGGCTTCTTCCTCATCGGCGATAATGCGCCCGCCAAAAGCGATTATCTGGTTGGAAAGGCTCTTGATAGGGAAAATAAGCCGCCCACGAAACCTGTCGTAGGGTCGCCCGCTGTTCGCCTGCCCTACAAGGCCGGCCTCTGCGGCCATGCGCATGTCAAAGCCCGCACGGCGCAGGGCATCAGCCAGCGACTGCCATTCGCGTCTGGCCCAACCAAGGCCAAAGCGCTGCACTATCTCATCGCTCAAATCGCGTTTTTCTATATACCGCCTGCACTCTTCTGCCTCGGGGCTTTGCAGGGCCGAGGCAAAATGGCCTGCCGCAAGCTCGTACATGCGCAGCATCTGCTGCCGCGCCGAGCGCTGCTTGCGTTCCTGCCCATCCCGCTGGGGATCGCGCGGGCCGCGGTCAATGGTAATGCCAGCTTCCGCCGCCAGCTGTTCAAGCGTTTCCTTAAACTCCAGCCCGTTGATGCGGCTGTAAAAATCAAAGATATCGCCCGAGGCGTGGCAGCCGAAACAGTAAAAAAGCCCCTGATCTTCGTTGACGGAAAAGGACGGCTTGGTTTCCTGGTGGAATGGGCAGGGTGCCACCCAGCGCGGCCCGTTGCGCTTGAGCTCAACATAACGGCGCACCACGTCAACGATATTCAGGCGCTCTTTAATGGCGCGGATTGCGTCCTTGGACTGCATGGGTCACACGCCCGTAATTAGCGAAAGGTTACTATGGTCATGCCGTCGCCGCCCCGGTCTTCCGGCGCAAGGACAAACTGCCCCACAGCCGGGAAACTTCGCAAAAAATCATGCACCTGACGGCGCAGCGCGCCCGTACCTCTGCCGTGTACCACTTCCACCTCTGAAAATCCTGCCAGCAAGGCCTTGTCCATAAAGCGCTCCAGCTCGGCCAGCGCCACATCCGCTCGCATGCCGCGCATATCAAGGCGCAGGGATGCGGCCTCGTCACTGGCGGATGTGCGGCCCACAACGCCCCTGAGGGCGCTTTTAGCCGGGCTTTGCGCTGTTTGACCCGGCACGCGCAGGGCCTTCATTTCTGCCCAGAGGTTCACTCCGTTCATTTCCAGCCGCACCCGCCCGCGCCGTTCGTCCACATCTGTGATGACGCCGCGCTTGTTGAATACGGTGTGCAGCACCTCCTGCCCGGTTGCAAAACTCTGGGGCTGGGGCAGCACTGATGCGCCTTCCGCAGTTTCATCCTGCGCGGGAGCCAGCGAGGCCCGCAGACGCGACATTTCCTTGAGCGCCTGCTTGTGGGTGGCGCGGCCTTCTTTCCAGGCGCGCATGAGGTCGCCAGCCTGGGCGCGAACCTCGTCGTGCAGGCGCACTCGCTCCTTCTCAAGCTTTTCGCGCAGATCCTGCGTCTGACGGCGGGTTTTATCCTGCTCGCGCTTGAGTTCCGCCAGCTCTTCTTCCCGCTTTGCGGCCAGATCATTGAGCCTGCCAAGCAGGGCCGTGGCGTCCTGCCCGTCCTGCAAAAGGTAATGCTCTGCCCGGCGCACAATGCTTTCGGCAAGGCCGTGCTCGCGCGCCACATCCAGCGCCTGACTGGCCCCGACCTGGTCGTAAGCAAGCCGGAACAAAGGTTTTTTGCTTTGGGGATCAAAGAGCATGGAGGCCGCCCGTGCTCCTTCGCGCGTGAGAGCGTAGCTTTTGAGCGCGGGGAAATGCGTTGCCGACAGAACAAAGGTATGTTTGTCCAGCAATTCGTCAAGTACGGCTTGCGCAAGGGCAGCGCCCTGGGCGGGGTCTGTGCCTGCGCCAAATTCGTCAAGCAGCACAAGGCTGCAGGCGTCAAGGTGCTTCCAGGCCTTGGCAAGGTGCTCGATCTGGGCGGTAAATGTGGAAACATTGTCCGCAAGGCTCTGTTCGTCGCCGATAAAGGCATCCAGCCTGCTGAACCAGGGCAGGTGCGAACCCGCGCCCACGGGTACGGGCAGACCGCTCAGAGTCATGGCAGCAATGAGGCCAAGCGTTTTGAGGCATACGGTTTTGCCGCCCGCGTTGCCGCCGGTGATGACCAGAGCGCGCTCACCGGGGCGCAGCACGATATCCAGAGGCCGCACCTTGCTGTGGGCAGCGGCGGCAGCCTTGGAGCCGTCCTTGCCGGATTCTGCCACGCGGTTGAGCATGAGCAGGGGGTGGCGGGCATCAAGAAGCTGAATGCCCTCCGCCACGGGGGTGAGGGGTAGCGGGCGGCCGTCAAAAAGAGCGGCAAGCCTGCGCTTGGCCTGCAAAACGTCAAGGTGGGCCAGCAGCTCAAGGGCCGCGCGCGCGCCGGGAAGTTCCGCTTCAAGCAGGCTGCGCAGATAGACCAGAACCTTGCGTTCTTCTTCGCGTTCTTCGCGCTTCAGTTCCTGCAGGCGGTTGTTGATCTCAACCAGAAACATGGGCTCAAAGTAGCAGGTCTCGCCCGTTTGCGACCAGTCGTGGATGATGCCCTGCATGCGGCCCTTGAAGTTGGCCTTGAGGGGCAGCACGTAACGGTCGGACGAGAGGGTCATGAACTCGTCTTGCAGGTATGCCAGCATGTTGTATTGCTGGGCAAAGTCCTTGACCTTGCGCATGCAGCTCTGGTGCAGGCGGCGCAGTTCGCCGCGCAGGCGGTACAGCTCCGGTGAGCTTTCATCGCGCAGCAGGCCGTCGTCAGAAATGCAGCGCAAAAGCGCGGCAGTGAGCTGAACCGGCAGAGGAGAGCCATCGGCCATGGCCAGCAGGTGCGGCCAGCGGGTGGCGGCTTCAGGCTGGGCAATGGAAGCGTGGGCGTCTCTGGCAAGGCGCAGCACCTCGCGCAAGGCCCAGAAGGCATCCACATCGGGCTGAAAAGTTTGGGCGCGGTTGGTGGCCGCAGCGCGCAGCATGCTGCTGACATCTGGGAAGGAGCAGACGCAGAAAACCGCGCCGCCCGCGGCAGGACGGCTGGCCCAGTCGGCGGCTTCCTCATAGATGCGTGCCGCCAGCGTTACAGCCTCTGCATCGTCAAGGGGGGCAATGGCCCTGGCGCGTTCCCGGCCAACGCCGGAAAGGCACAATTCCGAAAGGTGGTCTGCAATGCGGTGAAATTCAAGGGCGTTGAGCGTGCGGGCGTGAATCATGCGTGAACTGCCTTAAAGCATTGGGTTTGCGCGCAAATAACGGCGCTTGCCCGTGGTGCGGAAAAAACATCGTGAGCCGTCGTGCAGCATGCCCTTGCGCAGCAGCAAAGTTACCCGGCAAACGCAGCTGTAGCTGCGGCGCTTTCGGGCAGCCGCCCAAGGGGCGAAAGTGAGCTGCTCAAGGCTGTTTGCTCCAAAACGAGGCGACTCCCGCGAGATTGCATGCCAACTCAAAACGGGACACTGAAACGGGGGTTTTCCCCAGGTGGAAATGCGCCTGAAGCTACGGCTGGAGGCGTTTTTTGACGGCTTCCGAAAGAGCCTTGCCGTCTACACGGCCTTTGTGCCCCGCCATGATGGCAGAAATGACCTTGCCCATATCCTTGGGGGAAGTTGCGCCCACTTCGGCCACGGTGGCGTCAATAAGGGCCGCAAGTTCTTCTGCCGAGAGGGGTTTGGGCAGGTATTCCTTGAGAATGACAAGCTCCGCAGCTTCCTTGTCGGCCAGATCAGTGCGGTTTGCTGCCGTGAACTGGTCGATGGAATCCTGCCGCTGCTTGCCTTCCTTGATGATGATATCAAGCATTTCTTCGTCGGCAAGGCTGCCGCCGGGGCGCTTGAGTTCCACCATGCGATTTTTTACCGCCGTCTTGAGAAGGCGCAGCACGGTAAGGCGCACACTGTCCTTGGCTTTGTAGGCTTTGATGTAGTCAATGTCGATCTGCTCAAAAAGCGTGGTGGTGACAGTCATGGCGGTGGTGGTGGGGTGGAGGGTGGAGAAAAGCAGAAAACGCGGGAAGCCCGAGGGGCCTCCCGCATAACTGGCCGAATGAACGGAGCGATGGCTTTGCATCGCCCGGCCTGCCGCTTGTCGGGCAATGCCCTGCAAAGCGGCGCAAGGCATTGCTGCCTAGGCCATGTTCATCTTCCTGATTTTTTTCAACAGCCGCTTCCGGGCGGCGGCCTTCTTCTTTTTACGCATAACGCTGGGCTTTTCGTAGTGCTGGCGTTTCTTCATTTCAGAAAGAACGCCCGCCTTTTCTACCTGCTTCTTAAAGCGGCGCAGTGCGATGTCGAAGTTATAGTCGTCGTCGTTAAGAAAAACTCCGGGCAAGAAAATCACCCCCTTCGGCGGTGGGGCACAGCTCTAGACCGTGGCCCGCAAAATATGAACTGCCCTTGTAGCCCGCACTTTAGAAAAAGGCAAGCCTCAAGTGCGGGAAAATGAATATTTTCCGCAAAAGGTAGGCAGCTTTTCAAATTGCTGATTCCCGGCGGCAAGGCAAAGAAGTATCTTGCACGGTGCATCGGGTGCATCGCTGGCGAGGTCGTTCTTTGCCTTGCCGCTGGGCAACAGCATTCGGCAACAGCCTTGCGGCTGCTGGCGTAAATCAAAAAGCCGCTATGCCAGGGCATAACGGCTCAAGCTTAATTCAGGGAGTCCTTGAGCATTTTGCCGGGACGGAATTTGAGAATTTTGCAGGCGGGAATGGTCAGCGTATCGCCGGTGCGCGGGTTGCGCCCCTGGCGAGCCTTGCGGGTTTCTACCGCAAAGGTGCCAAAACCCGTGAGGGTCAGTTTGGACTCTTTTACAAGAGCGTCTTCCACAGAAGCAAGAAAAGCATTGAGGGCACGCTCGGCGGCAGCCTTGGTCAGGTTTGCCTTGGCGGCGATTTTTTCAACCAGATCAGCTTTAGTCATCAGCACATCCTCCTGAAAATTCCCCGGCTTGAGTTGTTCTGCCAGCAAGCTTAGGCGGCAAATGCCGCCAAGCGTTACGTTTTAAAAGACAGTGCGTAAACTCAAAACTTTTTATGCATTATTGTCAAGCTGCTCGGCCCAAAAAGCGGCAAGAGCCTGAAAATCTTTGTTGGCAAGGGCTTCTGGGCGCAAGCTTGGGTCGATGCCTGTCTTTTCCAGCGCAGCCTCAAGCCCCGGCTGACCGCTACGTCTGAAAACGCCGCCAAGCTGTTTGCGGCGCTGCTGGAAGCACACGCGCAAGAGCCGAGCCAGAATCTCGGGGTGGGCTGGCCTGTGTTCCGGCGGCAGAGGGTCAAAAGAGAGCACGGCAGAATCCACCTTGGGCGGCGGGCTGAAAGCCCCCGGCCCTACAATAAATTCCATGCGCGGGCGGGCGTAGCTTTGTACCCAGACCGAAAGCGCGCCATAGTGATTGGTGTTGGGCTGGGCCGCCAGCCGCTGGCCCACCTCTTTTTGTACCATGAAGGCCGCGCGCTGCCAGCCCGTTGCGCGCGAAACAATGTCCCATATGAGGGGGGAGGCCACGTTGTAGGGCAGATTGCCTATGACCTTCCACGGTTTCTCGGGCGTGATGCGCCGCCAGTCAAAGCGCAGGGCATCGGTCAGCACCGCCTGGGTGCGGGCCTCGCCAAAACGCTGGCGCTCAGCCGCCCAGTGACGGTCTTTTTCAAGCAGCAGCAGGCGGGCGTGGGGCTGCTCCTCGATGGCGCGGGTGAGCGCGCCGGGGCCGGGGCCGATCTCAATCACCATGTCTTCGGGCTTGGGCAGCAGCAGCATGGCAATGCGGCGGCAGATGTCCTCGCGCTTCAAAAAGTGCTGGCCGAGGCTTTTTTTTGCGCGGGGCTGGCCGTGTGTGGATTCTTGGTGCTGCATGGTTCCTCAGGGCAGATCAAAGCGGTCAAAGGTCATTACCAGCCCGGCGCGCCCCTGTGTGGCCGAGCGTAGGGAGGTGGAAAAGCCGAACAGGCGGCGCAGGGGGGCTGTGCCGCGCAGGGTTTTGCGTCCGCCGTGATCTTCCATATCCTCAACCTTGCCGCCGCAGGTGGTGAACATGGTAATGGACGCACCAAGGAAGTCTTCCGGCACGGTAATTTCCACGCGCATCACAGGCTCCAGAACCACGGGAGTTGCCGCCGCCAGTGCCTCGCGCAGGGCTTGCCCGGCGGCCATGCGGCTACCGGGAACAGTTGTCAGGCCTTCCTGCCTGTCCACCGCAGTGAGGGTCACGGCCACATCTTCAATGGGGTAGCCTGTCAGATCGCCGCATTGCAGTGCATCGCGCACGCCTTCAAGGGCGGCGTCCAGATAGACCCTGGGCAGAATTTTTCGGGCTTCGGCGGCATCCTGCGGCAAAAAGTCGCCCACTTCAACCACATTGCCCGTGCCCCGGGCGCGTGGCGCAACACGCAGGGCCGCAGAGCCATGATGGCGTTCCTTGCCCATTTCGCGGTCAAAGACAGAGGCCACCTCGGCCTCCTTGCGCACGGTTTCGCGCAGCACAACCTGCGGATTGCCCGCGCGGGGGCTGATGCCGTATTCGCGCTGCATGCGCTCCAGCAGAACGTCCAGATGCAGCTCGCCCATGCCGGAAACCATGCGAGAGCCAGTGTCATCATCCAGCCGCGCCAGCAGGGTGGGGTCTTCTTCCGTATAGCGCGCAAGCGCTTCGTCCAGAATCTTGCCTTCGTCCGCATTGCGGGGCTCCAGCGCAAGGGTGATGACGGGCGCGTAAGCATCTATGCTTTCCAGCGCAAGCTGCCGCTCGCGGGCGGTATAGGTTTCACCCGTATGCCCGCGCAGGCCCACCACGACCACGATTTCGCCCGCCTCGGCGCATTCCACCTGCTCCCGCCGGTCTGCATGGGGGCGGTAGATGCGGCCCAGACGGTCATCCTTGCCGCTGGCGGTATTGCGCAGGCTTTCACCCTCGTGGATGCGGCCCGCGTACATGCGCACAAAGGCCAGCTTGCGGCCGTTTTCCATGAGCACTTTAAAAACCAGCGCCGCAACGGGGGCATCGGGAGTTGCCTCCACAATGATTTCGCGACCATCGGCACCGCGCCCCACCGGGGCCGGAACATCGGCGGGCGAGGGCAGCAGGGCGCACACGGCATCGAGCACGGGTTGCACGCCCATGTTGCGCAGGGCCGAGCCGCAGAAAACAGGCGTGAGCGTGCGGGCCAGAGTGGCGCGCCGCAGGGCCGCGTTGATGTCGGCCAGGGTGAAGGTGCCTTCCAGGTAGGGTTCCACAAAGGCGTCATCCGCCTCGCCAAGTTTTTCCAGCAGAATTTCACGCCAGGGGGCGGCGATGGCGGCTTCTTCTTTCGTAAAGGGCGCGCGGTGTACAGTCTGGCCCTGATCCGCCGGGTCAAAGGTCAGGCTTTGTTCGTTCACAAGATCAAGCACAGCGCGGAAATCTTCGCCCTGCCCAAGGGGGATGGTCACGGCAACGGCATTGGTTTGCAGGCGCTGGCGCATGGCCTCGAGCACTGCTTCAAAATCCGCGCCCAGGCGGTCTATCTTATTGATAAAGGCGATCTTGGGAACGTTGAAATCTTCCGACTGCCGCCACACGGTTTCCGACTGCGGTTCAACCCCACCCACGGCGCAAAACACGCCCACGGCCCCGTCCAGCACGCGCAGGGCGCGTTCCACCTCAATGGTAAAGTCCACATGGCCGGGCGTGTCGATGAGGTTGATGGTATTTTCGCCCCACTGGCAGGTGGTGCAGGCCGACATGATGGTGATGCCGCGCTCCTGCTCCTCCGGCATGTAGTCCATGGTGGCCGAGCCGTTGTGCACCTCGCCCATACGGTGGATTTTGCGGCTGTAGAACAGCATGCGCTCGGAGAGCGTGGTTTTGCCAGCGTCGATATGGGCAATAATGCCTATGTTGCGGATATGCTTGATGCTGGGCATGGCTTTGCTCCCAAGGCGAGGTGTTTCTGAATGATTACGGCTTTTTCAGGCGCAGGGCAAGGCTGGCCGCCGCAGCTTCCCCATGCTGTGCGGGGAGCCTGGGCAGTCAGTTTGCAAAGAAGCCTTGGCGAAGATTCAATTAAGAACGCCCGATGACCTGGCGCGGTGCGTGGCGCGAATTTGCACCGGATTACAGCAGCCCGAATGCCTGCCGTTGCACGCGGAAGAAATCGGGCGAGAGGCCGGGGTGCAGCCAGAAGCCCTCGCAGCCCGGCGTGAGCGCGGGCGCGCCGCTATAGGGGAATGGCCCTGTGCGGCGTTCGCGGCAATGCCCAAGGGCAGCCACGGGCGCAAGGTAGGTGGCGTCAGGGGTGAGGCGCAAGGAGGTGTCGAGCGCTGTTTCCAGAGCCTCGGCCTGCGCAAAGGCCAGCGCCTCAAGGTCAAAGGCTTCGGGCTTGGGCAGGCACAGGATGGGCGAACGCCGCTCTTCGTAGCAGGGCAGTTCCAGCGCCCGCGCCGCCGCGCCCACGCCGTCCAGCTCTCCCCTGTGCAGCAGCACGAGACGCCCCGGCCCTGGCTGGGTTTCTTCCAGCAGGGTGCAAAGGCCAGCGTTGTCCAGAACAAAGATGTCTTCCACGCCCGTCAGCTCCAGGGTGACCAGAGCATTCCTGCTGGGTGCGCCGCCCACGCACACGGCCCCTACCAGAGGCACGCCGCCAAGGAGGGCGGGCATGCAGGCTGCGGCAAGGCGGGCCGCAGCGGCGTATGCGGGCGTAAAGGCAATGACCGCCCAGGGCGCGGGGTGCGCGATGGAGCGCCGCCAGAAGCCCAGATGCGCGTTGCGTACCTCGTTGCGCTGGCTGGTGGTGGACTCGCCAAAGTGCATGTGGGCCAGAGCCAGCCCCGTTTTGATTGCGGCGCGCAGGGCGGCAGGGGTGGCCTCGTAGGCCTCTGCGGCGAGGTCGTCGTCCAGCCGCGCTTCTTCGGCCCACTGGGGCCAGCTCACGGCGGCGGGGGCTTCCGCCCCCATATCCTGTCGGTTTTCGATATCAAAAATGGACATGGCGTTCGACTCCGTGCTCAGTTTTCCTCGCCCAGATTCTGCCCAAGCCACTGGTGGATCTGTTCAAGCTGCGTTTCCACAGAGCGGGGGCCGGTGCCACCGGGGGTTTCGCGGCGGCTCACGGCTGCGGCATATTCCAGAATGGCAAAAACCGAGTCTTCAATACGCGGTTCAAGGCTCTGAAGTTCGCCAAGAGTGAGGTCTTCAAGGCCTTTGCCAGCCTTTTCGGCCATAGCCACGGCCTGACCTGTGATGTGGTGCGCCTCGCGGAAGGGAATACCCTTGCCCACGAGGTAGTCCGCCAGTTCTGTGGCGTTGAGGAAGCCAGCCTTGCAGGCCTCGCGCATGCGGTCGGTGCGAAAGGTCAGTTCTTCCAGCATGCCCGCCATGAGGCGCAGCGATGCTTCAACGGTGCGGTCGGCATCAAGGAAACCTTCCTTGTCTTCCTGCATGTCGCGGTTGTAGGCCAAGGGCAGGCCCTTCATGACCGTGAGCAGGCCCGTCAGCGCGCCATAGACGCGCCCGGTCTTGCCGCGCATGAGTTCGGCCACGTCGGGGTTTTTCTTTTGCGGCATGATAGACGAGCCTGTGGAATAGCCGTCAGAAAGGCGCACAAAACCAAAGGCGGGGTTGGCCCAGAGGATGATTTCTTCGCACAGGCGCGAGAGGTGCATCATGATGGTTGAGCCGTCAAAAAGTGCTTCAAGCACAAAATCGCGGTCAGAAACGGCGTCCATGGAGTTGCCGTAAATTTCTGCAAAACCCACTTCGTCCGCCACGCTCTGCGGGTCAAGCGGGTAGGTGGTTCCGGCGAGGGCCGCTGCGCCAAGGGGCGAAATGCGCACGCGCTCAAGGGTGTCTTCCAGGCGCATTGCATCGCGGCGGAACATCCAGGCATAGGCCAGCAGGTGGTGGGCAAGGCTTACGGGCTGGGCCGGTTGCAGATGGGTGCAGCCGGGCAGGATGTCCGTCTTGTGCTCTGCGGCCTTGTCGGCCAGCACGGAGCACAGCAAGGCCGCGCGCTGACGCCAGGTTTCGAGGCGGTCGGCAACAAAGAGGCGGAAGGTCAGGCCCACCTGATCGTTGCGGCTGCGGCCCGTGTGCAGTTTTTTGCCCACATCACCCACAAGCTCGGTCAGGCGCGCTTCAATATTCATGTGCACGTCTTCAAGTTCTGGCTTCCACACAAAATTGCCAGCTTCGATTTCTTCGCGCACACGGTCCAGACCGTTGACCAGAATCCGTGCCTCGTTCTGGCTGATGACGCCCTGACGGCCCAGCATGCGGGCATGCGCCTGTGACGCGCGGATATCCTGGGCGTAGAGCGCTCTGTCGTAGGATTGCGAATCCGTATACTGGGCCACGGCTTCCTTGGGGCCTTCGGCAAAGCGGCCGCCCCAGCTCTGGTTGGTCTTCATGGTCTGTCCGTTTTCTGTAAAAAATGAATTGGGGGAAGCCGCGTTGCTCGTGGCGAACGCCGCTTCCCCCGGAACCTGTCCCGTCAAATCTCTGCAAAACATGCGGCAATGCCGCCAATGACCGAGCCCGGGATGGCGCAGGCTCCGGGGAAAGCGCCCGATATTGTGCAACCCCGCATGCAGCCTTGCGAATACGGCGGCATGCGGGGCGTTTCAGTCTACTTGCCGAGCTTGCTCTGCACAGCGGCGTGCAGGCGCAGGCGCAGGCTGTTGAGGCGGATAAAGCCAGCGGCATCCTTGTGATCGTAGTTGCCGCCTTCAAAGGTGGCCAGATCTTCGGAGAAGAGCGAGTTGGGGGAGGTGCGGGCCAGGGGCCACACGCCGCCCTTGTAGAGCTTGGCGCGCACGGTGCCGGTGACGCACTCCTGCGACTTGTCCATAAAGGCCTGCATTGTTTCGCGTTCGGGCGAATACCAGAAGCCATTGTACACGCACTGCGAGTAACGCACGGCCAGCATGTCGCGGATGCCGAGCAGTTCGCGATCCATGCAGATGCCTTCAAGGTCGCGGTGCAGGGCGTACAGCAGGGTGCCGGCGGGGTTTTCGTACACGCCGCGGCACTTCATGCCCACAAAGCGGTTTTCGACCATGTCGTCGCGGCCAATGCCGTTACGTCCGGCAATTTCGCTGAGGGTCTTGATGATGGCGGCGGGGGAGAGGCGCTGACCGTTGACGGCCACAGGGTTGCCCTGCTCGAAATCCACGCTGATGATCTCGGGGGTGTCGGGCGCTTCTTCCACGGGCACGCAGCGCTGATGGCACGAGGCATCGGGCGCGCTGCCGGGGTTTTCCAGCTCGCTGCCTTCAAAGCTCGTGTGCATCATGTTGGCGTCCATGCTGTAGCGCTTGGCTTCGCTGGAGATATGGATGCCGTGCTTTTCGGCAAAGGCCGTGAGGGCCGTGCGCGACATGAGATCCCATTCGCGCCAGGGGGCGATGACCTTGAGGTCGGGCGCAAGGGCGCTGACGGCAAATTCAAAACGCACCTGATCGTTGCCCTTGCCGGTAGCGCCGTGGGCCACGGCGTCCGCGCCTTCCTTGCGGGCGATGTCCACAAGGGCCTTGGCGATGAGCGGGCGGGCGATGGAGGTGCCCAGCAGATAGCGGTTTTCGTAGCGGGCAGCGCCGCGCATCATGGGGAATACAAAGTCCTTGGCCATTTCTTCGCGCAGATCAAGCACGTAGGCCTTGGAAGCGCCGGTCTTGAGCGCTTTTTCTTCCACGCCCGTGAGGTCTTCGGGCTGGCCCAGATCGGCGGTAACGGCAATGACCTCACACTTGTAGGTCTCAATGAGCCATTTAAGGATAACGGAAGTATCAAGCCCGCCCGAATAGGCGAGGACGACTTTTTTTACATTCTGCATGTGGTGCTCCCCTTGTGGATTCAAGGGAAAAATTATTGCGCAAAAAAAAGTGCGAGGCAAGGGCTTTGTGTCCCCGGCATGCCGCATGGGCAGGGTAAAACCCTCTGATTTAGGCTTGGCGGGCGCGCGGCGGCAACCCTGCAAGGGTGTGTATTCATTTGGCCGAAGGAAAAACTTGACTTTTATACCAGCTGTGGAATAAAAACAATCGTTTTATGCAAATCGGCGCGCCTGTGCCGCGTCATTACCTCTGATCTCAAAATCCGCAGGAAAGTTCAATGCCCAAGCGTTCGGATTTACACAAAATTCTTGTCATCGGCGCGGGCCCCATCATCATCGGCCAGGGCTGCGAGTTTGACTACTCCGGTTCCCAGGCCGTGAAGGCCCTCAAGGAAGAAGGGTACGAGGTGGTGCTGGTCAATTCCAATCCGGCTACCATCATGACCGATCCGCATATGGCTGACGCCACCTATGTGGAACCCATCGAGCAGGAGACCCTTGCCGCAATCATCCGAAAAGAACGCCCCGATGCGCTCTTGCCTACGCTTGGCGGTCAGACGGCTTTGAACGCCGCTCTTGGGCTTGCCAAGAGCGGCGTTTTGGCGGAATGCGGCGTTGAGCTCATCGGCGCGCGCGCCGACGTGATTGAAAAGGCTGAAAGCCGCGAGCTTTTCCGCGAAGCCATGGAAAAGATCGGCCTTAAAATGCCCGCCAGCGGCATTGCCCGCACCATTGAAGAGGCCTGCCAGCTCGGCAACGTGCTGCCCTTCCCGCTGATCATCCGTCCGGCCTTTACGCTTGGCGGCACTGGCGGCGGCGTGGCCTATAATATGGAAGATCTTGAAGCCATTGCATCCAGCGGTCTTTCGGCGAGCCCCACCTCTGAAGTCATGATCGAGCAGAGCGTGCTTGGCTGGAAAGAAATCGAAATGGAAGTGATGCGTGACGCCAAAGACAACTGCGTCATCATCTGCGCCATTGAAAACTTTGATCCCATGGGTGTGCACACGGGCGACTCCATCACCGTGGCCCCGGTGCAGACACTCTCTGACGCCGAATACCAGAACCTGCGCGACGCCTCCATTGCCATCATGCGCGAAATCGGCGTGGAAACGGGCGGCAGTAACGTGCAGTTCGGCCTCAATCCGGCCAACGGCGAGATTGTGGTTATCGAAATGAACCCCCGCGTGTCGCGTTCGTCGGCGCTGGCCTCCAAGGCCACGGGCTTTCCCATTGCCAAAATCGCCGCCAAGCTGGCCGTGGGCTACACCCTTGACGAACTGCGCAACGACATCACCCGCGAGACCGTGGCGAGCTTTGAGCCAGCCATCGACTACTGCGTGGTGAAAATCCCGCGCTTCACTTTTGAAAAGTTCCCCGGCGCCAAGGACGAGCTCACCACCTCCATGAAGAGCGTGGGCGAAGCCATGAGCATTGGGCGCACATTTAAGGAAGCCTTGCAGAAGGGCCTGCGCTCCATGGAAATCGGCGCAACGGGCCTTGGCTACAGCTTCCGCTCCGAGCTGCCCGACCGCGAAACCATTCTGGAATCCCTGCACCGCCCCAACTCCAAGCGCATTTTTTCGCTGCGGCAGGCCATTGTGGCCGGTATCAGCGAAGAAGAAATCTTTGCGGTTTCCGCCATTGATCCCTGGTTCATCCGCCAGGTGCGCGACATTGTGGAGATGGAAAAGCGCATCAGCAATTTTGGCCTTGCCAACGACATGACCACGGCCAACGCCGCTCTTGCCGACATGCTGCGCGAAGCCAAGGAATACGGCTTCTCCGACCGCCAGCTGGCGGAAATGTGGAAGATGCCCGAGGCCGACATACGCCGCATGCGCAAGGAAATGCACGTGGAACCCACCTATTATCTGGTGGACACCTGCGCTGCGGAATTTGAGGCCTACACCCCCTATTTTTACTCCACCTACGAACGGGGCGAAGAAATCAAGGTGGAAGACCGCCGCAAGGTGCTCATTCTTGGCGGCGGCCCCAACCGCATCGGCCAGGGCATCGAGTTTGACTACTGCTGCTGCCACGCTTCCTTCGCCCTGCGCGATGCGGGCGTGATGGCCATCATGGCGAACTCCAACCCCGAAACCGTTTCCACAGACTACGACACCTCGGACAGGCTCTATTTTGAGCCGCTGACCTTCGAGGACGTGATGAACATTGTGGAAAAGGAAAAGCCCGAGGGCGTCATCGTGCAGTTTGGCGGCCAGACCCCGCTGAACCTTGCCGTGCCGCTCATGCGCGCTGGCGTACCCATTCTTGGTACCAGCCCGGATGCCATTGACCGCGCCGAAGACCGCGAACGCTTCCAAGCGCTCATTGAAAAGCTTGAGCTGCTCCAGCCGCCGAACGGCACGGCCATGAGCCTTGAAGACGCGCTTGAAGTGGCCGAACGCATCACCTACCCCGTGGTTGTGCGGCCCAGCTACGTGCTCGGCGGCCGCGCCATGGCCGTGGTGTATGACGCCGCCGAACTGAAAGATTACTTCCATGTCCAGGTGCCGCAAAAGCCGGAACACCCCATCCTCATCGACAAGTTCCTTGAACATGCGGTGGAAGTGGACGTGGACGCTCTTTCGGACGGCAAGGAAGTGTACGTGGCGGGCATCATGGAACACATCGAGGAAGCTGGCATCCACTCCGGCGACTCTGCCTGCGTACTGCCCTCGTACTCGCTTTCTTACGACCACGTGGCCCGCATTGCGGTGCAGGCCGAGGCCCTTGCCCGCGAACTCAAGGTCGTGGGCCTGATGAACATCCAGTTTGCCATCAAGGGCGATGATATCTATATACTGGAAGTAAACCCGCGCGCCTCGCGCACCGCGCCCTTTGTGTCCAAGGCCACGGGCGTTCCCCTGCCTTACCTGGCAACCCAGGTCATGCTGGGCAAAACGCTTGAGGAACTGGATCCCTGGAGCATGCGCAAGGGCGGATTCACCTGCGTCAAGGAAGCTGTGCTGCCTTTCCAGCGCTTCCCCGGCGTGGACGTGATTCTCGGACCCGAAATGCACTCCACCGGCGAAGTCATGGGCATGGGCTCCAACTTCGGCGAGGCCTTCCTCAAGAGCCAGCTGGGCGCTGGTCAGGTTCTGCCGCAGGGGGGCAAGCTCTTCCTGTCGGTCAACGACCGCGACAAGCCCTATCTGCCCGAAGTGGCGGATATGTTTGCCAAGCTTGGCTTCCACCTGCTGGCTACGCGCGGCACGGCTGCCGTGCTGCGTGAGCACGGGCTTGAAGTGGAAGAAGTGCTCAAGGTTTACGAAGGGCGGCCCAACATTGTGGATCTGCTCATCAATCATGAGGTGGCTCTGGTCATCAACACGGCTTCGGGCAAGCATACGGCCAGGGATTCCAAGGCCATTCGCCACGCGGCCCTGACATACAAGGTTCCTTACTGCACCACCATCGCCGCAGCGCGCGCCACGGCCACGGCCATCGGTTCGCGGCGGGCAGAGACCCATGTGGAAAGTTTGCAGGAATACTACGCGCGGGAAGCGCGGGGGTAAGTTATGAAAGCATTGCTGGTGCTGGAAGACGGATTCACGTTGGAAGGCAAATCCTTTACCGGAGACTTTGAAACCGGCGGTGAAGTGATTTTCACCACGGGCATGACTGGCTATCAGGAAGTGCTCACCGACCCCTCCTACTACGGGCAGATGGTCTGCATGACCTATCCGCTGGTGGGCAACTACGGCATTTCCGAGGCTGATATGGAATCGGCCCGCGTGCATTGCAGCGCCTTTCTGGTAAAGGAATGCTGCAAGCAGCCCTCCAACTGGCAGTCTGTCATGGCATTGCCCGCCTTTTTGCAGAAGTTCGATACGCCTGGCATGGAAGGGCTGGATACCCGCGCCCTGACGCGCCACCTGCGCATCAACGGCGCCATGCGCGGCATGATTTCCACCAGGGAGCTGAACCCCGCTGCCCTCAAGGAAAAAGTGCTTGCCCAGCCCACCATGAAGGGCCGCAATCTCGTGCCCTTTGTGGCAGCGCAGGAACCCTACGCGTGGTTTGACAACCAGCCGCAAAAGGTCGCTCTCGGCGCCGACGGCGCCTACGCATGGCGCGGCACGGGCCTGCCCCTGCTGGTGTATGATTATGGCATCAAGTGGAACATTCTGCGCCGCCTGTGCGAGGCCGGTTTTGAGCCTCTGGCGGTGCCGCCGAACTTCAGCGCAGCGCAGGCCAAGGCCAGTGGAGCCAAGGGCGTGTTCCTTTCCAACGGCCCCGGCGACCCGGCCACCCTGACTGCCGAAATTGCTCTGGTGCGCGAGCTTGTTGGTTCGTTCCCTGTCACAGGCATCTGCCTCGGGCATCAGCTTATCGGTCATGCCCTTGGCGGCACCACCGACAAGCTCAAGTTCGGCCACCACGGCTGCAACCACCCTGTCAAGGATCTGACCACAGGACGCATCGAAATTTCGTCCCAGAACCACGGTTTCCATGTGGTGTTGGACGGTGTGAACGATGTGGAAGCCACGCATATCAACCTGAACGACAACACGCTTGAAGGCCTGCGCCACAAGACCCTGCCTGTCATGAGCGTGCAGTACCACCCCGAAGCGGCGGCTGGCCCCCGCGATGGGCAGTACCTCTTTGGCCGCTTCCGCCAGCTTATAGGCGAGGCCGCAGGAGCGTAGGGCAGATTGCCCTGCCACCAAGGCATATAAAGTACAAAGGCGCACCGTGCGCCACGGTGAATGAAAACCCGGCTGTTTATGTAAGGCAGCCGGGTTTTTCGTACTTGATATCTCGGTGGTGTTTTGGGTAAACTACAATACAAGCTAAGGGCCATGCCCCGATAATTTTTGCCGCTGGTCTATTTTGTCCACGCGGCTGGCTGCCGCACAAGCGGTATTGCAAAGGGTTCTTCAACTCAAGGAGCATATCGTGAAAAAGTCGGTTTTGTGTCTGGCCTTGAGCCTTGCACTTGTTCTGGCATTCGCTCCGGTTCGCGCTGCCGAGAATACGCCTGAGGCCGAAACTTCCAAGGCGAATCCTGTGGATCAGTTTACGGGTGCCGCGTGGCAAAAAACTCCGGAAGCTGAAAAGCTCGCCTTTCTTTTCGGTGTGGAAACAGCGATCACCGTTGAGTATTTTGTAAACGGCAAAATCGTGGAGAAAGCGGCCAAGGAAGGCAAGCGCCCGGTGTACACGCTTTCACCCTTTGAAAAGGGCTGGATGAAGGCCTTCAAAGGTGTAAACCGCGCAGAAGTCGCCAAGATGGTGGACGCGTGGTATACTGCTAATCCGCAGCAACTTGAACGCCCTGTCATGAGCGTGATCTGGCGCGAAATCATTGAACCCCGCCTGAACGCCAAGTAACAGCAAAATCCGCTACGCGGTTTTTTCAGGAGAGAAAATATGAAAAACTTGTTGATAATCACGTTGCTGGCAGCCATGTTTGTCAGCGGCATCGGTTGCACCAATATGAGCAAGACCCAGCAGGGTGTTGCCAGTGGTGCGGCCCTTGGCGCGCTTGGCGGTGCCGGTGTTGCTGCCATT
The DNA here is from genome assembly GCF_902477725.1 of uncultured Desulfovibrio sp. Classification (NCBI taxonomy): domain Bacteria; kingdom Pseudomonadati; phylum Thermodesulfobacteriota; class Desulfovibrionia; order Desulfovibrionales; family Desulfovibrionaceae; genus Desulfovibrio; species uncultured Desulfovibrio sp. The sequence continues at coordinate 73,792 of NZ_CABSIF010000002.1, forward strand.
GCCGGTGGATCGGCTGCCTGGGGCGCCCTCGCTGGCGCAGGTGTGGGCGCTCTGGCTGGCGGCATAGTCGGGCACGAGCAGAGCAAGAAAGCCTGGTAAAGGCCTTTTTGCTGTACTGCATTTGCGGCTCTGCGCCGTATGAGAATGCACTCTTCAGGCGGGCTGTACCAACGGCCCGCTTTTTCATGAACAAAGGATAATGTCATGGTTGCAAACCTTCACACGGTCTTTTTCAGCCCAACTGGCAGCAGCCGCAACATGGCGCAAGAGGTTGCCCGTGTTCTGGAGCAGGAATTGGCGCAGAATATGGCGCTGGCGCGCGGCGATGACTGGGACTGGACGTTTCCTGAAGGGCGGGCGGCAGCCCACACGCTTGGAGCGGAGGATGTGCTGGTTTTTGCCTTTCCGGTCTATGCCGGGCGTATTCCCCAATTGCTGATGGAGCCGCTGGCAAGGTTGGCAGGGCATGGAGCACGAGCGGTTCCGCTTGCCGTGTATGGCAACAGGCACTATGACGATGCCCTGCTTGAAGCGGTTGATCTGTTTGTAGCCCACGGTTTTTCCGTTCCTGCGGCAGGGGCCTTTGTGGCAGAGCACAGCATGACGGCAAAGGTCGGGGCAGGCAGGCCTGATGCAGAAGATATGGCCGCTATCGCGAATTTTGCTCGCAACGCTGCCAGCGTCATCTGCAGTGGAAGAAGCACAACTGTGGCTGTGTCCGGCAACCGCCCTTACAAGGCGCTGCCGCCAGCAGCGGATATTCGGCCTCAAACCCTTGATTCATGTACGCAGTGCGGCTTGTGCGCCAGCGTGTGCCCCATGCGCGTGATTGATGCCAACAATGCCGCGCAGGTGGCGCAGGGCTGTTTGCGCTGTTGCGCCTGCGTAAAAATCTGCCCGGAACAGGCAAAGTATTTTGACAATCCTCAGGTGGACAAAATCGTTGCCATGATCGAAAGCAACTGCCGTGAGCGGCGTGAGCCGGAGGTGTTTTTTGCCGCAGCGGGCATAATATAAGCAGACCTAGCCGAGCAGGCAGGGCAATTGCCAGCCGCACAAGCGGGCCATGTTGAAACGCAAAGCCGGATCAGAACGCTTGTTCCTGACCCGGCTTTTTATGTAGCTGCTGGCTCAGGTCAGACGCCCGTGGAGCGTTTAAGCCTGAGCCAAAATGAGTTTTTGCTGTTTCCTTGCTGGCCTGTGCCTGGGTATGTCTATTCCGGCTGCGGCGTATCTACCACCGCGTCCATGTCGACCATTTGCCCGATGGTGCCTGCGGCAAAACCACCGAACAGCGCGTTGGCCATTTCCTGATCATAGCGCGGGTCGCTGGCAAGTTCCTTGGCAGACTGCACAACATCCTTGCCCTTTCTGAAAGGCCGTTCGCAAATCATGGCGGCAAAAGAGTCGGCCACCGCTGCAAGGCGTCCCACCTTGGTGGTCTGGCTGCCCTTGGTATGCTGGGGATAGCCCGAACCGTCAAGCCGTTCGTGATGCTCAAAACAGGCGCGCAGCAGTTCGTCAAAAGACACTTCCATCTTTTGCATCAACCGAACGCCCACAATGGGATGGGGAATGATTTTTTCCCTTTCTTCCTGCTTCAGAGGGCCAGCCTTGCTGAGCAGGAAAGGGGGAACCTTGCACATGCCCACATCGTGCAGCAGCATGGCAACTGCAATGCGATCCATGTCTTTGCGGCGGTATTCACCAGAGCCCTGCAACCATATCCACAGGCCCACAATCATACTGTTGATGGAATGCCGTGCAAGGTTGTTTTTGCGAAACAGACGGCGCATGAATGTGTTGATGTGGTGTTTGTCGCTCCACAGGTATTCAGTAACAACCATAACGTCGCGGTACAGCGGTTCAAAGAGCGCCTTGACGGGCTGCTCAAAAAAATCGCTGCAACGCATAAGCAGGGCGCGGATGCAGATATCTGCGATTTCCGCTTCCTTGAGGTTGTTGTCCTGCAACACAAGGTCAAGCTGCTTGACGATATGGCGCGAGTAAATGGGGTGGTCGGAGCGCGAAACAAAAAGGTCGCCCTCCGCACACAACTGCGCCACTTCGTCCACCTGTTCGCTGGTCAGGCGGCTCCCCTTGACGCAGTAGGGAGCCAGCACCGCGATGTCTTCACGAAACCTGAACAGATCTACCGGAGGCCGGAACTTGGGAAAGCTCGACAGGATTTCGCCGCTGATCTGATAATATTCCTCATTGATGTTCATGGGAACATCAAGAACTTTCCTTTGCTCTGCGGCCATGAGCTACTTCCAGTAAATTTTGACAAGGTTTGTACCACGGGGCGTGGCGGAAGACCCCTTGACCTGACCAGCGGTAATAACCGCGCAGTCGTCAGGTTCAAAATCAGGGCTGTTATGGATAAAGCTCTCGGCCCGGATAAGGTGGCTTGGTTCTTCCTGCGGGTTTTCCACAAAAACAGGCCTCACGCCCCAAACAAAGTTGAGCGCCTTGATGGAAACCGGGTCAGGCGTGAGCGCATAGATGCTTTGCGGGGGGCGGCGGGCAGAGACCTGCCGGGCCGAACTGCCCGAAAGACTGTGCGACACAATGGCCTTGGCCGAAGCCTTGTCTGCCAGCAGGCAGGCGGAGTAGGCCAGAAATTCAGGTATGCCCTTGTCGCTGTCCGGCTCTTCAAGCTTGCGGTTGAGCAGCAGCAGGCGTTCGGCCTCGTCGGTGATGCGGCGCATGTAACGCACCGTTTCAACGGGGAAGTTGCCCATGGCGGTTTCTTCCGAAAGCATCACGCAGTCCGCGCCGTCAAGCACGGCATTGGCCACGTCTGTGGTCTCCGCGCGGGTGGGGGCAGGGCTGTTGACCATGGAGAGCAGCATCTGCGTGGCAACAATAACCGGCTTGGAGGCCTTGTTGCATGCGCTGATGATGTGCTTTTGCAGCGCGGGCAGAAGGGGCAGGGGACATTCCACACCAAGGTCGCCTCGAGCCACCATGACGACGTCTGTCTCGTGCAGAATTTCTGCAAGGTTGTCCACGGCGCTCTGCCGTTCAAGTTTGACGACCACGGGCAGGCTTTTGCCGGCAGCGGCGATAAGCTCCTTGGCTTCGCGCACGTCGTCCGCAGTCTGCACGTAGGAGATTGCCACTGCGTCCACGCCAAGCTTGAGGCCGTCCGCAAGGTCTTTTTTGTCCTTTTCCGTCAGGGCGCGCACCTTGGTGGCCTTGCCGGGCAGGGCCAGACCCTTGCGCGAGGTGACGATGCCGGAGTTGTCCGCCTTAAGCATCACAAGGCCGTCCGAGCGGCACTCAGTAACCACAAACTGAAGCCCGCCGTCAGCCAGCACCATGCGATCGCCGGGCTCGAGGCTTTCGAGGATCACATCGTGGTCAAAGGGCAGATAGGGGAAATCGTCCACATGGCGGTCACTGGGGCCGAGCAGCAGTTCCATGCCCTTGGTGACGGTTATGCTGGTTTCGGGCAGCACGCCAAGGCGAATCTTGGGGCCGGAAAGATCCTGCATGATGGTGATGGGCCGCCCGATGGCCGCTTCCACCTCACGGATGCTCTGGATGATGGTAACAAAGTCCGCTGCGCCGCCATGCGAAAAATTGAGGCGAAATACACTGACCCCGGCCTCGGCCAGTTCGTGCAATTTTTCTTTGCTGTTGGAAGCGGGACCGATAGTAGCGACAATTTTCGTTCTCATATCTGTTCCTTTTGGCTGAAACCGGTGGCGCAAGGGCGCAAAAGTACAAAATTTACAGTTCCGGCTTGGTCCAAATAGTCTTGTTTTTCCCGCATATTGTCAAGGCATTCGGCGCAAAAGCGTTGAAACTGCGCTCTTGTTGTTCGCCTGGTGGCTTTTTGCTTCTGGCGGCAATGATGGGCGTTATTTTTTGTCGTGCATTACCTGAGGGGTGGCAGTGGTAATTTGCCACTTTTTACCACTGCAAAAACGGGCGGAAACTGGATGGCTGATAGCCAGATAATTCGCAAATAAAGCCAATTTTGCGGCATTACTTGACACGGGGTGGGGCATGGGGCATAAGTGGGAAAAAGTGGTAACAAGTAGTAAGAAGTGGGAAAAAGTGAAAAAACTGTTCACAAAAAGCCTTTCCCGCAGCCTGGACCCCAAGGGGCGCCTCATGCTGCCGCCGGAATACCGCGAAGGACTCTGCGCGGACGGCGGCTCTGGGGTGTTTTGGCTTACTGCTTTTTACGGACGCCTGGTGGCCTATCTGCCCGCCGACTGGGACATGGTTACAGAACAGCTTGGCAGCATCCCCATGCCTTCACCCAGGCTTTCGCACTTCAAAACAAAGGTTATGGGCCTTGCCCAGGAACTTGAACCTGACGCCCAGGGGCGAGTGCGCATTCCGCAGGTGCTGATGCGCGAGGCGGGCTTGCATAAGGATGCAATGCTTGTGGGCATGCTGAACAAATTTGAAATCTGGGATCAGGAACGCTTCAACGCCCTCCAGCTTGAGGATGTGTCCGACGAGCTTTCCGGGCTTGGCATAACTCTCAGTCTATAGGCCGCACCATGACGGAAATTTTGGATAACATTGCTGGACCCGTGCGGCACGTGCCGGTGCTCCCGGCAGAAACGTTGGAGGCTCTTTCGCCCAGCGCCGGGGGCCGTTATCTGGACGGCACTCTGGGAATGGGCGGTCATGCCTCGGCAGTGCTCGGCACCGCCAGCGACATTGAACTGTGCGGCCTTGACCGGGATGAAGACGCCATGGCTCTTGCGCGTCAGCGGCTGGCCCCTTTTGGCAACCGCGCTCACATTTTTCATTGCAATTACAGCAATTTTCCCGATGCGCTGGCAGAACTGGGTTGGGACAAGGTGGACGGTGCGCTGCTGGATATCGGCGTGTCTTCGCTTCAGCTTGACGAAGCCGAACGCGGTTTCAGCTTTCACGGCGATGGCCCGCTCGATATGCGCATGGATCAGAATTCCGGCCAGCCATCGGCCTGGCACTGGGTCAACCGCGAGAGTTTTGCCAGGCTCAAGGAATGCATAGCCATGCTGGGCGAAGAACCACAGGCCGGGCGCATTGCCCGCGTTATTGTGGAATCGCGCCAGAAGGCCAGCATAGACACCACCGCAGAACTGGCAGCCCTGGTGGAAAAGGCCTACCCCGCGGCATGGCGGGCCAAGGCCCGTCGGCATCCGGCCACGCGCACCTTTCAGGCCTTGCGCATGGCCGTCAACGACGAACTGGGCGAATTGCGGCGTTTTCTTGATAACATACTGGCATATCTGCCCATTGGTGGCAGACTCGCCATTATTGCGTTTCATTCGCTTGAAGACCGCATGGTCAAACAGGCCATGCGCCATTGGGCAGAGGGCTGCCGCTGCCCGCGTCATGTGCCGGTATGCGTGTGCAATCATCAGCCTGAAGTGCGCATCCTGTTCAAAAAGCCCGTGACAGCCTCACCCGAAGAACTGGCCGTCAACCCTCGCTCCAGCAGCGCCAAGCTGCGCGCTGTGGAAAAAATAGCCGAGGGCACCGGATCATGAAGCGCAATACAGCCATGAACCAGCAACATGGGGGCAGGGGATGGCTGCTGGCGCTGGTTCTGGGGCTTCTGAGCTGCATGGTCATGGGTCTTGTGCTGGTGTGGAGCAACATTGAGCGCATGGACACAACCTATTTCATCAATATTCAGCAAAATACTGTTCGCGAACGGCGCGCCCTGAGGGCCAAGCTTGAAGTTGAGCGCGAACGGCTGCTTTCTCCCTATGAACTGCGGCGCAAGGCAGATGAGTTCGGTATGCGCGAACCCAAGCCCGGCCAGATTCGACGTATGGAACTACAGTAAAAACTCCGGAATGCTCCAATGCCTGACCAGTTAATGCTCAGGCCCGGAAAAAGCCCGGCGTCATCACGGCGACGCCCAGTTTGGAAACGCCATGTTCAAACTCAGCTCTCGCAAACGCAATGTCTCCAGCTCTGGCCCTGTCCGTGCCACCAAGCCGCAGATCACCCGCAACCTTGTCTCTTCGGGCAAGGGTGCGACTTCTCCGGCCTGGATGGGTAATGTGGACTGGGGCCGCGCCCGCATCAAGATAGTTGTCAGCATCTTCTGCATGCTGTGGGTCGGGCTGTGGGCGCGCGCATGGTATCTCCAGATGATGGAGGGGCCGCGCCTTGCAGAGCGCGCGCGTCGGCAGCATACGGCAACGGAGCTGGTTACCGGGCGTCGCGGCATGATCTTTGACCGCAACGGTCAGGTGCTGGCCCGCAGTGTGGAAGCAAAATCCATTTACGCCCGCCCGCAGGACATCACCGATTTTCAGGCCATGGCCAACACCCTTGGCCCCATTCTGGGCATGGAGCCGCAGAAGCTTTATGACGACCTGGCGCAGACCAAGCGCCGTTTTGTCTGGCTGAAGCGCAAGGTGGACGACTATACCGCCGAGGCCGTGCGCAAGGCCAACATTACCGGCATAGGCCTGAGCAAGGAATATGACCGCGTTTATCCCTTCAAGCACATGGCGGGGCAGCTTTTGGGCTTTGTGGGCCTTGACGACAAGGGGCTTGAAGGCATCGAGCGCTCGCTCGATGCGCGTCTTGGCTGCATTCCCACGCGCCAGATTGTGCAGCGCGATGCCATGGGCCGCCGTTTTTATCTGCACGAAGAAGGGCAGAGCGAACCGGTGGGGCAGGATCTGACCCTCACCATCGACATGCAGATTCAGTTTTTTGTTGAAGAAGCCGTGGCGCGTACCGTGCGGGAATACGATGCCCGCTGGGGCGGGGCGCTGGTGGTGGATGTGGCCTCGGGCGAAATTATGGCCTGGGCGCAGTATCCTTTCTTCAATCCTAACAACTACAAGGATTTTTCGCCGCTTGTTTACCGCAACAGGCTGGCTGCCGATGCTCTGGAACCGGGTTCCACATTCAAGCCCTTTGTGATGGCTGCCGCCATTCAGGAACGCAAGGTCACGCCCAACACCCTCATCGACTGCGAAGGCGGCAAGTGGGTGACCAAAAACTTCACCATCCGCGATACTTCGCGTCAGGGAATATTGCCTGCGGCCAAGGTGCTGCGCTATTCGTCCAACATCGGCATGGCCAAGATCGGCCTGTCCATGGGCGCTCCTACCTTCTACAAATATATGCATGCGTTGGGCTTTGGACAGCGCACGGGCGTACCTGTGTCTGAAAGCCGTGGCATCCTGCGCGCCCCGCGCGACTGGAGCGAAGTGGACATCATGTCCACCTCGTTTGGTCAGAGTATTTCGGTGACGGGCCTTCAGATGGCGCAGGGCTACCTGACCCTGCTCAACAATGGCGTGTACAAGCCCCTGCGCCTCACGCGCGAAGACGGCGTGGTGGATGAGGTGCGCCCCCGTATTTATTCTGAAACCGCTGTGCGCGAAGTCATGCACATGATGCGCGATGTTGTTGAAGAACATGATGGTACAGGCAAGCGCGCACGTGTAGACGGCATTGACGTTGGCGGCAAGACCGGTACAGCCCAGAAGGCCGACCACAGGTCGGGCACATACGGCAGCAAGCGTCTCGCTTCGTTCGTGGGCTTTTTCCCGGCAGACAAGCCCAAGTATTTTGTGATGGTCATGGTTGATGAACCTTCACGTAACCAGTACGGCGGCGTGGTGGCAGCACCCGTGTTCAAGGAAGTTGCCTCCCGCATGGTGTCGTATACGGGCATGTTTAACGAAACCAAGGTGGCGGAAGCGGATAAAAAAGCCTCCGAGGGTGAAGGCCCGGCCACCAAGACCCGTCAACGCGGTCTCAAGCTTGCCGCGCTGGAGGTTCCCTATGCCACCGACTCCAGAAAGCTGGCCCCGCCGCAGCAGGCCGAAGGCATGCGCTTGCCTGGGCATCTGGCCAAGGCCAGCAGCCGGGTGCCGGACGTGATGGGCAAATCTGTGCGCAATGCGGTTGAACTGTTTGCCCGCGCAGGTGTTGTGCCTGAACTCAAAGGATCCGGCAGCAGGGTGGTCAAACAGACCCCTGCCCCCGGAGTGGCCTGGCCTGAAGAAGGCAAGGACATCGAATATATTCTCTGGCTTTCCGAACGGTAAGAACGGCAGGTTGCTTCCGGCTGGCGCACGCATGGCGCGCGGGGTTGCGGGTTGAATTGCGCGCGCCGCCGGGACTAAATTGGGGCATTTGCCCCGGTTATGCAGTGAGGTTGATATGGAACGGGAATTTGCAACCCTTCTTGAACAGTGCAGACGCGGCGGTATTGAAGTGCGCGTCGATTCTCGTCAGGTCAATTCCGGCGATATCTTTGTTGCCGTGCCTGGCGTTAACGAAGACGGGGCGCGTTTTATTCCCGCCGCAGTAGCCGCAGGGGCTTCCATTGTCGTTTGCCGCCCCGGCGGAGCGGAAGAAGCCGCTGCACTTGCTGGCGGCTGTCGCGTTGTGCATCATTCCGACCCGCGTGAGGCGCTCTGGCGTCTGGCAGAGGCCCGCTGGCGCACCAGCGAGCTGCCGCTCAAGATCGTGGGCGTTACAGGCACCAACGGCAAGACCACCTGCTCCTATCTGCTCGAGCAGCTCTTTGCGCAGGCTGGGCACAAGCTTGGCGTCATGGGCACGGTCAGCTACCGCTGGCCCGGTCATGCGGAAGCCGCACCCCTCACTACGCCCGATGCCCTGAGCGTGCACGCCATGCTGGCCGCCATGGCCAAGGCGGGCGTGGATGTGGCGGTGATGGAAGTGTCCTCCCACGCCATTGATCAGCAGCGCGTCTGCGGCGTGCCGTTTTCCGGCGCAGCCTTTACCAATCTGACGCAGGATCATCTGGATTATCACAAGAGCATGGAAAGCTACTTCCAGGTCAAGGCCCGCCTGTTCCTGGAGCTGCCCCGGCCCGACAAGGCCATGGCTGTCAACGCCGATGACCCCTGGGGCCGCCGCCTGCTGGAACTGTGCCCCACGGCGCTTTCCTTTGGCTTGCAGAAAGGCGCGCTGAACAAGCGTCACCTCTGGGGTGAGCTGCTTTCTGCCGGAACGGAGGGCTGCCACATGCGCATGCATCTTGAGGGCAGCAAGTGGGAACTTCGCTCGCCGTTGGTGGGCGCGTTCAACGCCTCCAATCTGCTGGCCGTGCAGGCTGTTGCCCTTGAAATGGGCATAGAGCCAGATGCTTTCAAATCTCTTGAAAGTTTTACGGGCGTGAGCGGGCGGCTTGAACGTGTGGAAAATCCCCAAGGATTAAATGTATTTGTCGACTATGCCCACACGCCGGACGCGCTGGAAAACGTTTTGCAGGCCCTGCGGGGGGCTGGATTCAAACGCGTTGTTACTGTATTTGGCTGCGGCGGCAATCGTGACCGCACCAAGCGCCCCCTCATGGGCGAGGCTGTTGCCCGCTGGTCTGACGTGGCAGTGCTGACCTCTGACAACCCGCGTTTTGAAGAGCCGGAAGCCATTTTGCAGGATGTTCTGCCTGGTTTGAAATCCGCCCGCGAAGTTGTGGTTGAGGTTGACCGCCGCGCCGCTACCATCAAGGCGCTGAAAATGCTCGGCAAGGACGATGCATTGCTTATTGCAGGCAAAGGCCATGAGGATTATCAGATCATCCAGGGTGTCAAACACCACTATAGCGACCAGGAAGTAGTTAGGGAGTTTCTTCATTGCGACTGACCTACAATGAAATAGCGGCCCGTCTGGGCCTGAGCGCCCTTGAGAGCGACATTGCGCTGACCGCCACAGTGACGGACAGCCGCGAGGCCGCGCCCGGGGCTCTCTTTGTCTGCATCCCCGGCAGCAGGGTGGACGGGCATGACTATGTGCCTGCCGCCGTGGAGCTTGGGGCTTCTGCCGTGCTGGCCTCCCGGGCGCTGCCCGATGCGGGTGTGCCCGTGCTGGTTGTGGAAGATACGGTCAAGGCCCTTGGCAGCATAGCCGCCATGTGGCGCGACAAAACAACCGCTAAAGTTGTGGGCGTTACGGGCACTGCGGGCAAGACAACCCTTAAGGAAGTGTTGGCTCAGGTGCTTTCCGTGCGAGGCAAGACCGCCAAGAACGCCCTGAACAACAACAACCAGATAGGCATGCCCCGCGCCATGCTCGCCACTGACGGCGATGAAGATTTTTGGGTCATGGAGGCTGGCATCAGCCATGAGGGCGACATGGAAGAACTGTCGTCTGTCATGCGCCCTGACATTGGACTTATTCTCAACGTCGGCGCCGGGCATACAGAAGGCCTTGGCAGCAAGGGCGTAGCCTGGCACAAATCGCGCCTGCTCACAAATCTTGCCCCCAAGGGCATCGGCCTTGTGTGCGCCGATTATCCCGAACTTGTGCGCGAGGCCAGAGCCACCGGCGCGGAACTGCATTTTTTCAGCGCCGCAGGCAGGGCTGTGGAATACCGCGCCTCTTACGCAGGGCCAGCGCCCGCACAGGCCGACAGCCGCGATGATGCCGCAACGGGCGTTGACGCGCCGGACGACAGGCGCGGCCTGTACCACCTCTGGCTTGACGGCGCGCGTTGCGACGTTACCGCTCCTTTCAGGGGAGAGTACGGCGCGGAAAATGTTATAGCCGTTGCCGCCGCCGCCCATCTGCTGGGCTTGAGCACTGCGGAAATTGCTCAGGGGCTGGCTCAGAGCGAGCTGCCCGTGCAGCGGTTCAACCAGGCGCGCGTGGGCAAATGGCTGCTTATTGACGATACCTATAATGCCAATCCGCTTTCCATGCGTCGCATGCTTGATGCTGCGGCAGAGCGCGCCGCTGGCAGGCTTTTTGTGCCTGTGCTCGGCGAAATGCTCGAGCTTGGGCCGCAGGCCGAGGCAGAGCACGAGGCCCTTGGCAAACACCTGGCTGAACTTAAACCTGCGGCAGTATTCTGGAAAGGCGGCCATGGCGAAAATATCCGCGCCGGGCTGACCTGTGGGGGCTATACAGGGCCGTGGTTCGAGGTGTATGACGCTGCGGCCTTTGCTGCTGCATGGGGCGAATTGACGGGCAATGCCTTTGCCGAAAACAAAACCGGCGGCGTGGCCCTGTTCAAGGGATCACGCGGCAACAGGCTGGAATGCCTGCTCCAGACTCTCACAGAGCCGGAGGCCGTGCGGGGCTGAGGGCCAAGATCAAAAACGCCGCCTGCTGGAGCGTTGCATACTTGAAACGGGCGTTGGCGGATTATTCCGCTTAAGCCAGATTTCATGGTTTAACTGCTTTAAAGAACGGGCATAACGGTCTGCACACGACCAAAAGAACGGATTACGCTGCATGTTCTATAATCTTTTTGTCCCCCTTGCGTCCGAATGGACGGTATTCAACGTTTTTCGGTACATTAGCTTCCGCTCGTTGGCTGCGCTCATCACTGCTCTTGTGCTTTCTATTCTCATTGGTCCCCGTTTTATCGGCTGGCTCCGCAGCCTCAAATGCGGCCAGTATATTCATGAAGACGTTGCCGCCCACGCCTGCAAGGCCGGCACCCCCACCATGGGCGGTCTGCTCATGCTGTTTGCGCTCACCGTTAGCCTGCTGTTGTGGTCTGATTTGACAAATCCCTATATCTGGCAGGCTTTTCTTGTTTTTGCAGGTTTCGGAGCCGTTGGCTTCTGGGACGACATCACCAAGTTGCGTCACCACAAAAACAAGGGGATTTCCGGCAGGTCCAAAATGGCGGGGCAACTTGTCGTTGCCTGCGCGGCAATGGTACTGCTCTATATCAATCCCGATTACAGCAGCAAGCTGACCATTCCTTTTCTGAAAGAAGTTACCTTTGATCTGGGCTGGTTTTATCTGCCCTTTGGCGTGTTTGTCATGGTGGCCTCTTCCAACGCCGTCAATCTGACGGATGGACTGGACGGTCTTGCCATCGGGCCTTCCATTGTGGCTTGCCTTGTTTTTTCCATCTTCATCTATATCACGGGCAACGCCCGCTTTGCCGGATATCTGCTGCTGCCCTACATGCCCGGCGTGGGCGAGGTCACAGTGTTCTGCGCGGCGCTTGTGGGCGCGGGCCTTGGTTTTTTGTGGTTCAACGCCTATCCAGCCCAGGTATTCATGGGCGATGTGGGTTCGCTTTCGCTTGGCGGCGTGCTGGGCTATCTGGCCCTGCTGTGCAAGCAGGAACTTGTTCTTTCAGTGGTGGGCGGCCTTTTTGTGGCCGAAACGCTTTCGGTCATTCTACAGGTCGGCTACTTCCGCTGGACTGGCGGCAAACGTATTTTCCGCATGGCACCCTTGCACCATCATTTTGAGCTCAAGGGCGTGCCTGAATCCAAGATCATCATCCGGTTCTGGATAACTTCCATCCTGTTGGGCCTTGTGGCGCTTTCTGTTCTGAAGCTGCGCTGAGGAGAGGGGATATGGCACTGGAGAAAAATCGCGGCAGACGTATTGAACCCGGCGAACTGGCAGTTGTTGTGGGCGCGGGCCGTTCAGGCCTTGCCGCCGCTCGGCTGCTGCGGCGCGCCGGGGCGAGGGTTCGGCTACTGGACAGCAACCTCAAGGCGCTGGCCGGAAGGGAAGTGCTCTCCGCTGAACTTGCGGCCCTTGGCATTGACGTGCAGCTGGGCGAGCATTCTGCGGCGCAGTTTGCAGGCGCGGCCTTTGTGGTGCCCAGCCCTGGCATGCCTGTAGCCAGGCTTGCAGGGCTGGTGGACACGCAGGTTTCTGAAATTCTGGCCGAAATGGAACTGGCCTGGCGTTACCTTGATGACGAGCCAGTGCTGGCCATAACCGGCACCAGCGGTAAAACCACCACGGCCTCTCTGGCTGCCGCCATGCTGCACGAGCAGGGCTATTCCGTGTTTTTGGGCGGCAACATCGGAACACCGCTTTCGGAATATGTTCTCGGCGGCAAAAAAGCCGATGTGCTTGTGCTTGAGATCTCCAGCTTCCAGTTGCAGGCCTGCACCACTTTTTGTCCGCGCGCGGGTATCCTGCTCAACATCACACCCAACCATCTTGATTACCATAAGGACATGGCGGAATACACCGAGGCCAAGTTCCGCCTCTTCCGCTGTCAGGACGAAGGCGATCTGGCTGTACTGGGCGAAGACCTGCAAGCGCTGGCTGACGCTCACCGCCTCAAGGCCCGCAAGGTTTTTGTAAAGGCCACTGACCGTTTTCCCACAAGCTGCCTCATGGGCGCGCACAACCGTATTAATGAAGAAGCCGCGTGGCAGGCCTGCCGCCTTTTTGGCGTGACGGAAGCCAGCGCGACCAAGGCCGTTGAGCGCTTTCAGCCTTTGCCGCACCGTCTTGAGCGTGTGCGCGAGCTTGGCGGCGTGCTGTACGTCAATGATTCCAAATGCACCACGGTTTCCGCCCTTCAGGTGGCGCTGGAGGCTTTTGACCGCCCTGTGCGGCTGCTCTGCGGCGGCAAGTTTAAGGGCGGCGATCTGGCCGGGCTTGTAGATCTGCTGCGCGCCAAAGTGCAGGAAGTTGTACTTTTTGGGGCCAGCCGTGAGCACTTTGAAAAGGCCTGGCAGGGAATCGTGCCCATAAGCTGGCACGAAACAATGGAACCGGCAGTGCGTTTTGCCTCGGCAAATGCCAAAAGCGGCGACGTGGTGCTGCTTGCACCCGCCACCTCCAGCTATGACCTGTACAAAAATTATGAACAGCGCGGTGAAGACTTCAAACAGATTGTGGGTAAGCTGTCATGAAGAACATCTTCAGCGGTAAGGAAAAAGCGCCCAAGGTAAACAGCGCCATGGCGAGGGCCACGGAAGAAGGGCCGTTCGCGCCCTTTGACTGGTGGCTTTTCACCATCATGCTGATTATCCTTTCCATTGGTCTTGTGATGGTGCTTTCGGCCAGCGGCATCGTGGCGGAGCAGGTCAACGGCGACAAATACTTTTTCTTCAAGCGTCAGGTCATTTTTGCCCTTTGCGGCGGCGTTGCGCTGTGGAGCGCCGCCCTCCTGCCAAGGCACTGGCTGTACCGCATGCAGTATCCGGCGCTCTTTCTTGCGCTGCTCCTGCTGCTGGTGACGCTCTCGCCCCTTACCCCTGCCATCAACGGTGCAAAACGCTGGATCCCGCTGGGTTTTATCTCCATTCAGCCCATGGAGTTCGTCAAAATTGCGCTGGCGCTGTACCTTGCGTATTTCATGAGTTCCAAGCAGGAGCTTATCAAGACGTTCAGCCGGGGCGTCATTCCTCCCTTTGCCGTTACGGGGCTGTTCTGCTTTTTACTGCTTTTGCAGCCTGACTTCGGCAGCGCCGTCGTTCTGGCAAGTATTCTGTTTTTCATGTGCGTGGCGGGCGGCACCCGCTTTGTCTATCTGTTCTTTTCGGTGGCGCTCGCATGCGGCGGCGCTATGGCGCTGGCCATTTCTTCGCCCTATCGTCTGCGCCGTCTGCTGGCCTTTCTTGATCCTTTTCAGGATGCGCACAACACGGGCTACCAGCTTGTGCAGTCACTGCTGGCCATTGGTTCGGGCAGCTTCTTTGGCGTAGGCGTTGGCGCAAGCAAGCAGAAGATGTTTTATCTGCCTGAAGCGCACAACGACTTTATTATGGCCGTGCTTGCCGAAGAAATGGGCTTTGTGGGCGTAAGCGCGGTGATGATTCTGTTTGCGCTGCTTTTTTGGCGCTGCTACAAAATCATCATGGGGCAGCGCAATCTGCGCGACCGCTTTACCGCATTTGGCATTACCACCATTCTTGCAATGGGTTCGGTCATGAATCTGGCCGTGGTCATGGGGGTTGCGCCGCCCAAGGGCGTGCCCATGCCCCTCATGAGTTACGGCGGCAGTAACCTTTTGGCCACCATGCTGTGCGTGGGCCTGCTCATGAACTTTTCAAGGACGGCGGACACATGGACAACATCATCCTGACGACCGGCGGCACGGGCGGGCATATCTTTCCGGCATTGTCTGTGGCAGAGGAATTGCGGCGTCGCAATCCCAACGCCAACTTGCTGTTTGTGGGCTCGCTCTACGGGCCGGAAGAACGGTTGATGCGTCAGGCGGGCATTCCCTTTGAGGGGCTGCCTGTGCGCGGCCTTTTGGGGCGCGGCTTCAAGGCTGTGGGCGCAGGCGCGCAGATGGCTCTTGCCGTGGGCAAGGCCGTGGGCATTCTGCGCCGTTTCAAGCCCGATGTTGTGGCTGGATTCGGCGGGTATGCCGCATTTGCGCCCATGCTGGCCGCACGTATTCTTGGCGTGCCCGGCGTGCTGCACGAGCAGAACGCCATAGCCGGTGCCAGCAACCGTTTTCTGGCACGGCTTGCACGGCGCGTGTGCATTTCTCTGCCCAATACAAGCGGCTTTGATATGAAAAAATGCGTGTTTACGGGCAACCCTGTGCGGGCGGCTGTAAGCGCGGTGGGGCAGGTGGATCGCCACCGGCAGACGCGCCGTCTGCTGGTCATGGGCGGTTCGCAGGGCGCGCATGCGCTCAATGCCTTTATGCTTGAGAATCTGGCGGAATTTCGCGGTGCCGGGGTGGAAATTCGCCACCAAACCGGCATAACCGATGAGGGCAGTGTGCGCGCGGCCTATGTGGCGGCGGGGTATGCCCCCGAATGTGTTTCCGCTTTTATTGACGACATGGCCGGGGCCTATGCCTGGGCCGACGTGGCCCTGTGCCGCGCCGGGGCCAGCACTGTGGCGGAGCTTTGCGCCGCAGGCCTGCCCTCGGTTCTTGTGCCTTTTCCCTATGCCATTCATGATCACCAGACCCGCAACGCCGAAGTGCTGACTCGCAGCGGCGCTGCCGTGCTGGTGCCTGAAGGACGCATGGCCGTGCAGGGAATGTCTGACATTCTGCTGCGGCTCCTGACCATGCCCGGCGAACGCGAACCCATGGCCGCAGCCGCGCTTGCCGCTGCCCGGCCTGACGCGGCAGCGCGCGTGGTCGCCGTTCTGGAACAAACAGCGTAAACAGGGCTCCAGCATCCAACTATCCTTGGGTGAATTCAACCCTTTAAATTATCTAGACTTTCTTTAAAGGTAGAGCATGAACAGCAAGATTCGGCGTATTCATATGGTGGGCATTGGCGGCGCGGGTATGAGCGGCATTGCCGAGGTTCTTCTCAATCAGGGCTACGAAGTTTCCGGCTCTGACATGAGTGATTCTGCCGTTGTGCGTCATTTGCGCGACCTTGGCGCGCACGTTGCCGTGGGCCATGCAGCGGAAAACGTGGGCGATGTTCAGGTACTGGTAAAGTCCACCGCCATCAACGATGAAAATCCAGAGCTTATTGAAGCCCGCCGTCGCAATATTGCCATAATCCCCCGTGCCGAAATGCTGGCTGAACTGATGCGTTTGCGGCAGGGCATTGCCATTGCCGGTACGCATGGCAAGACTACTACAACATCACTTACTGCATCTATCTTTGATACTGCGGAGCTTGATCCTACAGTTATTATTGGCGGCAGGCTCAACGCTTATGGCACCAACGCGCATCTTGGCCACGGAGAATATCTGATAGCCGAAGCCGACGAGTCTGACGGCTCCTTTCTGTGCCTTCTGCCCATCATCAATGTTGTGACCAACGTGGACGAAGACCATCTGGATCACTACAAAACCCGGCAGGGCATTGATGACGCCTTTGTGCAGTTCATGAACAACGTACCCTTTTATGGCCTGAACATTGTCTGCGGCGACGACCCCGGCGTGCGCGCCCTGCTTGCCCGTGTGAAACGCCCTGTGCTTACCTACGGCTTTGCGGAGGACAACGTGCTGCGCGCCGTACCGCTTGAGTGCGGCGTGCGCAACAACTTTGAAGTGTGGCGCAATGGCGTCAAGCTCGGTCAGGTCAGCCTGCCGCAGCCGGGCCGCCACAATATGCTCAACGCTCTGGCCGCCATTGGCGCGGCTATGGAAGTGGACATCAGCTTTGAAAAATGCGCCGAGGGCCTGAACGGTTTTGGCGGCGTGGGGCGGCGCTTTGAATTCAAAGGCGAGAAGGGCGGTGTGACCGTGGTTGACGATTACGGTCATCACCCGGCGGAAATTGCGGCTACTCTTGCAACGGCGCGGCAGGTCTTTCCTGGTCGGCGCATAGTGGCGGCTTTTCAGCCGCACCGATTCAGCCGCACGCAGGCCCATTTTGGCGAATTCTGCAAGGTTTTTGACAATGTTGATCAGCTGCTTCTCACCGAAATTTACGCCGCGTCTGAAAAGCCCATCCCTGGCGTTTCGGGCCAGAGTCTCGCTCAGGGCATCCGTCAGGTTTCCACCACGCCGGTGGAATACTATCAGACCCTGAATGACCTTGCCGCAGCCCTGCCCAATGTGCTGTGCGAGGGCGATGTGCTGTTGACCCTGGGCGCTGGCAGCATCACCCGCCTTGGCCCTGCGTGGCTGGAGGGACAAGACCATGCGTGAGATGCCCGCTCCTTTTCTTGCCCCCCGCACCACGCTGAGAGTGGGGGGTACCGCCATTGCGGAAATAATACTCGAGCGGAGTGAAGACCTTTATCTATTGCCAGATAAACTCAAGGCCCTTGGCGGCACACCTTTGGTACTGGGTGCGGGCAGCAATATTCTTGCGCAGGACGGCGAATTGCCGCTGGTTCTGATTCGCCCGTTTTTCAATGACGGCCCGATCATTGTGGGCGAGCACGAGGGCAAGGTTCTGGTTCGTGCGGGAGCTGGCGTTCCTATGGCGCGGCTGCTGCGTTTTTGCGCCGTAAACGGGCTTTCCGGCCTTGAGGGGCTGGTGGGAATACCCGGCAGCGTGGGCGGGGCTGTTGCCATGAATGCAGGCTCCCATGGTGCGGAAACGTGTAGAAATATTTATAACATTCAGGTGTTTGCAGATAACACCATTGAGTGCATCAACGGAAATGCACTGCAATACGGCTATCGTACTCTCAAAATTAACGGGAAAAAGAATGATTTTATCGTCTTGGAAGCCACATTTGGCTTGACCGTTGCGGAAAGGGATGGCATCTGTAATTGCATGCGTCACAACTTTTTTAAGAAAAAGTCTAAACAACCTGTGACGGCCTGGAGCGCGGGGTGCGTATTCAAAAACCCCACGCCGGAAATGTCTGCCGGGAGGCTTCTTGACGAAGCTGGTTTCAAGGGCAGACAGCTTGGGGGAATGGCCTTTTCAACCCTGCATGCAAATTTTTTGATTAATGAAGGCAAGGGCAGCGCCACAGCGGCCTTGGCCTTGTTGCAAGAGGCCCGGCAAGCTGTGCGGCAACGGTTTGGCATTGAGCTTGAGCCGGAGGTCAGGATAGTGCCATGCCCCTTGCCCTGAAAAAAAGCGGACGTAAAGCCCGTAACTCCTACACACGAGCATCTGCCCCGGTAAAGAAAAGCGGCGGCGGATCAAAAATACGTGCGGGTGGGGTTATCGCGGGGATTTTCAAGAAGCTCAAGGGCTTCAGCGGGTTGAAAAGCCTTGCCGCGCTGACTCTGCTGCTGGCCTGCCTGGGGCTGATTCTTGCGGGTGTGTGTTATTCATCGCTCTGGCTCTACAACAAGGCCATAACCAGCGACTTTTTCACCACCCGTCATGTTGACGTGACCGGCAATGTGCGTCTCTCGCACGACATGGTGCTGCAATACGGCGGCATACGCGAGGGCGACAACAGCCTTGCGGTCAGCATTGCAAAGGTTGAAAGAAACCTGCGCAAGACACCCTGGGTTGAAGAAGTCTCTGTTAAGCGCCTTCTGCCGGACAGGTTTGTTATACGTCTGAAAGAGCGATTGCCTTCTTTTTGGGTGCATAAGGACGGGGTGCTGTATTACGCCAACGAGCTTGGCGAAATTATAGCGCCGGTTGAGAGCAAGAATTTTCTTTCGCTGCCCACCTTGCGTGTTGATCAGGGGGCAGAAGACGCCATGCCGTACCTGACGCGCCTGATGAAGGGTATGCAAAGTGGTTTGCTGCCTATAGAGGCGGGGGCGGTTTCGTCCGTCAGCGTGAGCCCCGGCAAGGGCATTGAAATTTATCTTGAAGACAGGGAGATGCGGCTTTCCATCGCAACTGACGATTGGGAGGGCAATCTTTCCCGGTTGAGTCTGACCCTGGGCGATCTGGCCCGCAGACACGAACTGCGCAATGTTCGCGAGATTCGATCTGTTAACGGCAATGTTTGGGTTTTACTTAACCAGCCAGCGTAAGAAACTTGCGGCATGCGCCAGAATGGCATGCCGTAGCGACCCGGAGACAGGCGTTTTGAGGAGAATGGCATGAATAAGTCCGAGCTCATCGTTGGCCTCGACATCGGCACCACAAAGATATGCGCTGTGGTGGGCGAGTTGTCGGAGTCGGGTCTTGTAGATGTGGTGGGCATCGGCACCAGTGTTTCCACTGGTTTGCGCAAGGGCGTGGTGGTCAACATTGAGCAGACCGTCCAGTCCATCCGCAAGGCCGTGGAAGATGCGGAACTCATGGCGGGCTGCGAAATCCACTCGGTGTACGTGGGGATTGCAGGCAGCCACATCATGGGCATCAACAGCCACGGCGTGATTGCCGTCAAGGGCGGCGAAGTTGCGCAGCGCGACATTGAGCGCGCACTTGACGCCGCCAGGGCTGTGGCCATTCCTGCCGACCGAGAGGTCATCCATATTCTGCCTCAGGAATACATTGTTGATAACCAGCGCGGCATTGCCGACCCGCTTGGCATGGCTGGCGTACGCCTTGAAGTGAAGGTGCACATTGTTACGGGCGCTGTTTCTTCAGCCCAGAACATTGTGCGCTCGTGCCACCGCAGCCAGCTTGAAGTTGCCGATATTGCCCTTGAGTCGCTGGCATCGGCCAAAGCTGTGCTGACCGAAGAAGAACGCGAAATCGGCGTGGCTCTTGTTGATTTGGGCGGCGGCACCACTGATATCGCCGTTTTTGCCAATGATGCCATCAAGCACACGGCTGTTCTGGCGCTCGGCGGGCAGAACCTTTCCAACGACATTGCCTTTGGTCTGCGTACTCCCATCGCCTCTGCCGAAAAAATCAAGCTCAAGTATGGTTGCGCCCTTGCCGACCTTGTGCGCAACGATGAGTTTATTGAAGTTCCCAGTGTGGGGGGGCGCGAACCACGCAGGCTTTCGCGTCAGGTGCTGGCCGAAATATGCGAACCCCGCATGGAAGAAATTCTTTACCTTGTGGATCAGACCCTCGTGCGCTCCGGCTACAAGGACATGATCGGCGCAGGTGTTGTGCTCACGGGCGGCACGGCGCTGATTGAAGGCTGCCAGGAACTGGGCGAACAGATTTTCAATCTGCCCACGCGCATTGGCTACCCGCGCAACATCGGGGGCCTGAAAGACGTGGTCAACAGCCCCAAGTTTTCCACAGCGGTCGGACTGTTGCGTTACGGCGCGGAAAAAGAACTTTCCGGCCAGAAAAAATTTACCACACGTAGTGAAAGCGGCGTTTTTGACGGAGTGCTTTCGCGAATGAAAAAGTGGTTTGCGGACATTTCATAACAACCTCAAGCGGGCATTTTGAGGATAGCACAGAGGAGAGGTGTAATGGCTCAGTCTATCGTTGATGATATCGATACCTCGTTGGCCAGCAATGCCAAGATCAAAGTTATTGGCGTAGGTGGTGGCGGCGGTAACGCAGTGCAGAACATGATTGCCTCTGGCCTGCGCGGAGTGCAGTTTGTTTGCGCCAACACCGATGTGCAGGCGCTGAACAAGAACGGTGCCTCCGTTAAGGTGCAGCTTGGTGAAAAACTCACCAAGGGCCTTGGCGCTGGCGCCAACCCCGCCATTGGCCGCGAGGCGGCGGTGGAAAGCGTTGGCAGTATTCGTGAAGCCATCGGCGATGCCGATATGGTTTTTGTTACCGCTGGCATGGGCGGCGGCACCGGTACCGGCGCTGCTCCTGTGGTTGCTCAGGCTGCCAAGGAAATGGGCGTCCTCACCGTGGGTGTTGTGACCAAGCCCTTCAGTTTTGAAGGTGCCAAGCGCAAGCGCGCGGCGGAAGCCGGGCTTGAAGAGTTCAAGCAGCATGTGGACTGCCTGATCACCATCCCCAATGACCGTCTGCTTGCCTTTGCCCCCAAGAAGGCTCCTTTCTCCGAAATGCTTCAGAAGGCCAATGATGTGCTGTACTACGCCGTCAAGGGTATTTCTGACGTCATTGTGGGTGAAGGCCTCATCAATCTCGACTTTGCAGACGTGCGCACCACCATGGCCGAAGCCGGTATGGCCCTGATGGGCACGGGCATCGCCTCTGGTGAAAACCGCGCCCGCGAGGCCGCCCAGCGCGCCATCATGAGCCCGCTGCTTGAAGATGTTTCGCTTGAGGGCGCCAAGGCGGTTCTGTACAACATCACCGCCCCCACAGACATCACTGCCGAGGAAATTGCCGAAATCGGCGACATCATCGGCGATGCCACGCCTGAAGAAGCCAACATCATCTTTGGTGTTGTGTTTGACGACAATATCGGCGACGAAATCCGTCTTACCGTTATTGCCACCGGCATTGACTCTCCTCAGGTTATTCAGCCCGTGCAGGCTCCTGCGGCCACTGTCACCAACTTCCGCAAGCCCGGCCCTGACGCCGTGGTTGCCGAACCGCGCCGCATGAATTCCCGCGCGGCCCAGCAGAGCATGATGGACGAGCAGGAACGCGCCGAGTCGCGTTTGCCGCAGTCTCCTCGCCGCACCGAGGTGGAGCGCTGGTACGATGAAAACAGTAATCGTCCTCCCTATCTGCTCAAGCGTGAAGTTGTAGGCCAGCCGCGCCGCCGTGCGCATAACCCCGGCCACGAAGACTTCACCTATGATGAGGATGATTTTGAAATTCCTACCTTCATCCGCACTCAGGCCGACTAATACGGTTGTTGCCTGAGCGACTTGGCAGAATGCCTTTCTGCCATGAAGGCCCATGATTTTCAGGGCTTGCCTCTTCGGCCCTGAAATGCCCGCCGGGAGGCCCATTGGGGGCCTCCCAGAGCTGGGCGTAAATGTCCGCTATAGTCCGTGAGACCTAGGTTTCACGGACTTTTTTGTTGGGAAGCTGTCCACTGGATTCCGTTCACCTTCAAAATAGACTGGACTAGTGCTGCATTCCAACAGTATTTGATAAAGAAGTCTGAGAATTGGTGATAATAGCAGCGCCCTTGCACTGCGTGATCGGCATTGTATGCCCATGAACAAGACATCTGGATGTTAGCTAAAGCGTAACTTTGCGCATGGCCGCTAGTCAGAGCGGTGTCTGGAAACGCTGCGAACATGCATCAACTTTTGCTGTCCATGTCGCGGGCACAGAATTTTCTTTTCATATCTGGCAAAATATTGGGCTGTTTTTTGTGCGTTACGAAGATATGCTGGTGTGCATCTGTGCGCTTGCCATGGCTAACGGGCACTGACAGGTATCTGTTTATCCTTGTAAGGGCTCTGCTGCACGGCTTGCCTAACTCTTTGACCGATGAGGTAGATCCATGAGCAAAAAATGTCTACATATCTTGTGGGTTAACGATAATCCCGTCACTGCTGAGAATATGGTCTTTATGTATGCCACAAACTCCCTCCTGAAAGGCTGGTGGGAAGAAGTGCATCTGATTCTTTGGGGGGCAACGGTCAAATTGATTTGTGAAGACGTGAAGTTGCAGGGTCTCCTTGAAAAATTTCATGATGCTGGCGGGCATGTTTCAGCATGCAGAAAGTGCGCTGAAAATCTCGGCCTCTTTGAGCAACTAGAAAAGCTGGAAGGTGTTGATGAAGTCTTTTACATTGGGGAGGCGTTTACGAAAATCCTCAAGGATGACGAAAAGCTTATTACCATCTAGCTCCAGCCGAATAATTAGGGCCTGTCCACGGCAAGGGTGCCGCTGATCAGGCTGGCAACTCTACGTTTGTTTTTTCCGGCGCGGCTGGCCTGTGGAGTCAACACCTCGTGATGCCAGGGTACGGATTTTCGCAGCGTATGGATTAACCCGCGCAGCTTTCACTACAAAAGGATGCTCCTGGTGGGTGCATGGCGATCAAGCATATTTTGACAATTTTGCGGTGCATGTTTTTGCCGCAGCGGCGCAATTCCTGTCCGCACTGCGGCGGCATCCGTTGTATTGGCGCATGCCAGTTCAACGCTTCTGAGCCAGGCGCTGTGGTTGGGCAAGAGAGCAAAAAGCAGAAAACGTCGGGCGCGAGTGAGGGCAAGAAAGATTAAAACAGTTTATGGCTACAAAAAAAGGCCGCTGCGTGAGCAGCGGCCTTTTTTCAAGGAAATTTGTGGTCTACCAGCGGCGGGGCGCGGGGCGACGTTCTTCGGCCTGATTGATGCGCAGGGTGCGGCCGCCAAAGTCAACGCCGTTCAGGGCTTCAATGGCCTTGTGGGCGTCGGCTTCGTCCATTTCAACAAAACCGAAACCACGGGGGCGGCCAGTTTCGCGATCCATGATGAGCTTGACGGAAAGGGCTTCGCCGTAGGGGGCGAACAGGGCTTCAATGCCTTCCTGGGTGGCGGAAAAAGGCAGATTGCCGACATAAATGGAAACAGCCATAACGACTCCGTTGTTGAGGTGGGTAAACTTTCCGCTTGAAGCCTTACCCACGCAAAGTCTCTGGCAAAAAGAAATACTGCACCCTATGAATAAGGGCGAACAGTACTGTTAAGCAAAAAAATCGTCAAGTATTATCTGCATTGGCTTCAAAAATGATTGCCAAACGATAAAAACAGACTGAACTGCTCCGCATTAGGTGGTATTTTTACATTCCTGTTCGTGCATTATTCTGCTATTAGCTGATTACGCACTCAATAACGCATTAATCTAAACTGTAAAAGGCCGGTTTAACCGGCCTTTTTGACAGCAAGAATTAGATTGCCTGCGTCTTTTTCTTTGCAGGAGATTTCTTTGCCTTGGCGGGAGCCTTGGCAGAAACTTTTTTTGCTTTGGCGGGAGCCTTCGCCTTGCTGGCCTTGCTGGCTTTGGGTGCATTGGTTCCACTTGCAACAGTTGCCGGAGCGGTGTTAGCGGCGTTGGCTTCAGTGCTGAAGAGGCAGGGAGCGGTCATCAGCGAAAGGGCCACGGCAGCCATAAGGAGCTTTTTCATGTTCGTATCCGTTTCTTCTGGTTATGCCACATCTACAACAATATGGCTGTACGTCTATGGCATGAGCGGACGGCGGACGCAATAACAAATTTGATCCTACGGAACCGGGCATTTGCGGGCATTTTTTATAGCCTGTCCTTCATGGCGGCTGGGGGTTTGCTGCATCTGGCCCATGTTGACAAAAATATGGGGCAAATGCTCTAAGGATAAGCTACGCTACGCCACCGGATTTTGCGGGCGTCTGCGGCTTGCCCAAGTTTCATGACCAATGGCCCTGCTGGGGGATAAAAGCAGTCTTACGGCACCAGCCTCAGCCCGGCCAGTACTTCAAACAATACTTCTAACACAAAGAATCGCCATGGCTTTTTTTGCACCCCGTGATGTCAAGACTACGCTTGTATGCCCGACCTGCGGCGCGCCCCTGCATATCGCCCGCACCTGCCACGAGGTCTATATGCACTGCCCGGCCTGCAAGGCCCAGTTTCCGCTCCAGGACTACATCCGTCAGGCGGACGAAGCCATGGAGCATTTTCTGGAAAACGTCTACTGCAACCGCATCTAGCGTTATCCCCATCATGCATGCCAACGGGCTACCAGCCGTTTAATCCGTGACGGGCGCAACTGCCTGAGCGGCAGTGCTGCGGGTCAGTTCTCTGGCAGCCGCCATGCCGCTGGCCCACGCCCAATGCAGATTGTAGCCGCCCAGCAGGCCTGTAACGTCCAGCAGTTCGCCCACCACAAACAGATTTTTTTGCAGCAGGCTGCGCATGGTCTTGGGGTCTACTTCGTCGGTATTTACACCGCCGGAGCAGGCCTCTGCCTTTTTGAGTCCCGCTGTGGCTTGCGGCGTCATCGCGTGCCGTTGCACAGCTTCCACAATCGCCACGCGGGCCGCGCGCGGAAGTTCCGCCACCTTGCGTCTTGCGGTTTCCTCCGGCAAAAGGGCGTCCACAAGCCTTTGGGGCAGAAGCCGTGCCAGTAGCGCGCGCGGGGTCTGTTTGCCAGCCTGCGGCGCATTCATAAGCGCGGCAACATCCTGCTCCGGCAAAAAATTCAGCGTGATTGCAGCACATTCAGCCCAATAGAGGGATGCTTTGAGGGCTGCTGGCCCGCTGAGTCCCTCGTGGGTAAAGAGCAGATCGTCCTCCCAGTGGTGTTGCGCAAGCGTAACGCCCACAGGCAGGCTGATGCCCGTCAGGCCGAGCAGGGGCGAACCCGAATTAAGGCGCAGGGGCGTGAGCACTGCGCGTGGCACAACAATGCTGTGCCCGAGTTCTTCCGCCAGCCGATAGCCGGCGCCGCTGCCCCCAGCCTGCGGCCATGCCGGGCTGCCCAGCGCCAGCACCAGAGCCTTGCCGCGCCACAAGCCGCCCTCGGTCTGCACAGAAAAGCCATCCCCCTGCGCCTCTACCGCTGTTACTGTGGTGCCGCAGGCAATAATGCAGCCGTGTTTGCGGCAATCATCCGTCAGCTCCCTGACCAGCCGCTGCGCGGAAACAGTCAGAAAAAGCTGTCCGTGGGTGCGCTCCTCAAAGGGCAGGTTCCATTCCTGCACAAGGCGCAGCATGTGCTCCGGCGTAAAGCCCTTGAGGGCTGGGGCGCAAAATGCATTGCCTCTGCTTCCGTCACAGCGGTAGTCCTTGGGGCTGACTGCACGGTTGGTAAAGTTTGCCTTGCCGCCGCCGCTCACGGCCAGTTTGCGCCCGGGCACAGACCCACGCTCAAGTAATACAACGCTCAGGCCTTTTGACGCCGCCTCGCGGGCGCACATAAGCCCCGCAGCCCCAGCGCCCAGAATCAGCACATCGGCCACATCCGGGCAGCGTGTCCCGCCGCCTTGCACTGACTGTGTGTTCCTTCTTTTTGGTGGCGAGGGTTGCGCAGAATCCCTGTCCGCGGGGGTGCCTGGCAACGCATTTTCAGAAGGTGCCGCAGGCGCAGCGGGTTCGGCCTTGGGGACGGGTGTTTGCTGGGTAAAGGCCTGACGTGCCGGATTTGACAGAATTTTGCGCGTGGCGCTATTTTGGGGAGCTTTGTTGTGCATGCGGCGAAGGTATACGAGGCTTTGGCGGCTGCCAAGCCCTGTGTGCCGTCAAACCGCCATTGTCTGAATCTACCAGCGCGGCTTCGCCGCCATTTTTTACCGGGATTGCCATGCCAGTTCTTGCTTCATCCTACGTTGCGCCGTGGTTTGTGCGCAACGGTCACGCCAACACCATGTGGCCCGTGCTCTTTCGTGAAAAGCCGCAAGTGTCGCCCTCTGTGCGCCGGGTGCGCCTAGAAACGCCCGATGGCGACTTTCTTGATGTGGATCAGCATCCCTCACTCGGAAAAGACAGGGCGGAGCGCCCTTTTGGGCAGGGCAGGGGCATAGCTGTTATTTCGCACGGGCTGGAGGGCAACAGCCGCCGCAAGTATGTACTGGGCATGTCCAATGCCCTGCGGGCCGAAGGCTTTGACGTGCTGGCCTGGAACATGCGCTCCTGCTCGGGCGAGAGTAACCGCACTGCGCGCCTGTATCACATGGGCGAGATTGAAGATCTGGGAACTGTATCGCGCTTTGCCGAGCAATTTGACCGCCCCCTGCTGTTGGCTGGCTTCAGCATGGGTGGCAACCAGATTTGCCGTTATCTGGGCCGGGGGCCGGTTTCGCCGCTGGTGCGGGCAGCTGTAGTCGTGTCTGTGCCGTGCGATCTTTCCGCCGCTGCACCGATCATGGATGGCCCTGCCTGCCGTATTTACATGAGCTATTTTTTGCGAACCCTACGTAGAAAAGTGCGCGAAAAGGCCGAGCGCTTTCCTTCCTATCCTTCCGTTGAAGGCGTGGAAAAAATCCACACTTTTGCTGAGTTTGACGAGCGTTTTACCGCGCCTGCCTTTGGTTTTGCATCAGCCAAAGATTATTGGGAAAAGAACACGGTTTTGCCCGACCTGCCCTGCATAAACGTGCCGACCCTGCTGCTTATGGCAGCGGACGACCCTTTTTGTGCGCCTTCGTGCTATCCGTGGCGGACGGCGGAGCAGAGCGCGCACCTGCATCTGGAGGTTGCCCCGCATGGCGGGCATGTGGGTTTTGTGCAACAGAAGCAGGAATACTACAGTGAGCAACGCGCGCGCGAATTTGTGCGGCAGTTGACAGGGCGCGGTGTTTTTTAGGCGCTTGGCATTGCGACCGGGCGCAACAACAGAGGGCTTGTTGCGATGAAAGTTTTGCGGGCGCGTCAGCTTTTTTGCCGCTCGGCAAGCCGCTTCTTGGTCAGAACCGTGGCCACGGCGTTAACCGGGTCTTCCGGCCAGGGATGCTTGGGGTAGCGGCCACGCATTTCTGCGCGCACTGCGGGGTAGCCGTTGCGCCAAAAATGGGCCAGATCGCGCGTGACCTGCAAGGGGCGGCCTGCGGGCGAATTGAGGCGCAGCACCAGAGCTACGCGCCCATCAGCTATGCGCGGCGTGTCCACGCAGCCGAATAATTCCTGCAACTTGGCGGCCAGCCAGGGGCCTCCGTCTTCACCATACACAATGGGGCGCATGGCCCCTGACGGTACCTGCCATTCCGTGGGGGCTTGCCGTTCAAGTATCCGGTGAAGATTCCCCGGCAGCAGACGGCGCAGGGCATCCAGCAATTGCTCCGGCCCGAGCGCCGCCAGCGAATTGGCGCGCCCCTGTTTGCCTTGCCCGGCTGACCTTTCGAGCGCCTGCTGCAAGGCTGGTGCAAGCCAGTCATTGAGAGTCGCCAGCAGCGCGGCATCAGAAACATCGGGCCACGCCTCGCCCTCCAGCTCGCGCAGCAGGCTTACCCGCGCGCACCACTGCTTTGCGGCATCATCCCACGGCAGACATTCCAGCCCCTTGTTCTGCACATGGGCGCACAGGGCAGCCGCGCATTGATCGGGTAGAGGCCGGGGCAGGGGGGCATCTTCCAGAACAAGAGATCCCAGCACTCGCTGCCGCCGGGCGCTGACCAGCCCGGCATCCGAAACAGTGAGCTTGTCTTCGTTGCAAATGTCTGCGCTGGAAAGCGCTGCAAGATCCTCGGGCGAAAGGGCGGCGGCAAGGCGGATGCGCCCGCGCGGCGCTGCGCCGTCAACTTCTGCAATGGCCAGAAAGGGCAGCCGCGCCAAGGGATCATCGCTGGCTATCTGGGCGGCCCTTCCGCTGCGCAGGAGATAGGGCGTCATGGGGGTCACCCCTCCCGCAAAATTCCCCTTGCCGCTGTTCTGTGGCTGACCGTCTGTCTGCCGCATGGCGACCTGTTCCGGCCACGCCACCGCCAGCAGTTGCCCAAGGCTTGCGGCCTGAGCGAGAGCTGCGGAAAAAATGTTGCCCGTTTTGTTGGATTGCCCCTGTGCCGCAGGCCGGGAACCTTTCTCCTCATGCCGATCAATCTGACGTATGAGCCGTTGCGCAAGGCGGCGCACACGCTCACGGGCGGCATCCGTATTCTTGCCCGCAACGCCATCGCGGCACAGCCAGTCGAGGCGGCGCAGCACATCGCATCCCGCGCCCGTGGCAGGCATGCCGCCCTTGCTTTTGCCAGTGGTAAAGGCCAGAGGGTCACGTTCCTCCAGCAGGGCGGAGATACAGGCTGCCAATGCGGCAAGGGATTTGTCTCGCCCCCACAGCAGCAGGCGCGCCGTGCGCGGCGCAAGGGGCAATGCGGCCATGCTGCGGCCCAAAGCCGTTGGCCGCATCTGGGCATCCACCGCGCCCAATGCCAGAAGGTTCTGTCTGGCGACAGCCAGATGGGCGGGGGGCGGCGTGTCGAGCCATGCGAGCGAGGCCGGATCGGTCACGCCCCAAACCGCCAGTTGCAAGGCGAGCCCGGTGAGGTCTGCATCAAGAATTTCAGCGCGGATGTGCGGGCGCATGCCGTTTTCCTGCTCTTTTGCCCAAAGGCGGCAACAGATGCCAGATTCAATGCGTCCTGCACGTCCGGCCCGCTGGGTAGCGCCCGCCAGCGACACGCGCTCAGTCACAAGGCGAGTGAGGCCGCAGGCCGGGTCAAAGCGCGTCAGGCGCGCAAGGCCGCTGTCCACCACGAGCCTCACACCCTCAATGGTCAGCGAGGTTTCGGCAATGGACGTGGCAAGCACCACCTTGCGTTGCCCCCGCGGAGCTGGCGCAATGGCCGCATCCTGTTCTCTGGCGCTAAGATTGCCATAGAGCGGGCACAGGGCCACATCCGCAGGTAATGCGCCCTCAAGCAGGCTGGCAAGATGGCGGATTTCGCCCGCGCCGGGCAAAAAAGCCAGCAGACTGCCCTGTTCCGTACGCAGCAGATGCAAAATGACATCAGCCATGTGCCGCCACAGCAGTGGCCCTGCCCCGGCAGCAGACAGAGGGCCGCCGCCCACAATCTGCCCCGCGCGGATTTTGGGCGGCAGGTGCCGCATCTGCACGGGAAAGGTCTTGCCTTCGCACACAACAAAAGGGCAGCCTCCCATGAGTGTTGCAACGGCCTGCACATCCAGCGTGGCGGACATGACGATCAGCCGCAGGTCGGGGCGCAATGCAGCCTGGCTCTCAAGGCAGAGGGCAACCCCGGTATCGGCAGTGAGCGAGCGCTCATGAAATTCGTCAAAAATCACACAGGCTATATCCGGCAGCTCGGGATCATCCTGCAACATACGCGTGAGCACGCCCTCGGTGACAACCTCCACGCAGGTGCGGCTGCTGACGCGGCTTTCGTCACGCATGCGGTAGCCCACCGTGCCGCCCGGTTGCTCACCCCGCAGGGCCGCCATGTAGCGTGCCAGCGCGCGGGCCGCCACGCGCCGTGGTTCAAGCAGAAGAATACGGCGGCTTTCAAGCCAGGGCTGCCCCATAAGCCAGAGGGGAACACGACTGCTCTTGCCCGCTCCGGGCAGGGCGCTGAGCACCAGATTGCGGCCCTGAGCCAGAGATTCCAGAACTTCTGCGCGCGAAGCGTCGAGTGGGCACTGTGGCAGGGCCGGGCAGCGGGCAAGGGTACTTGAGGGGGCGGCAATGCGTATCGGCGAATCGGTCATGGCTAAATGCGGCATAGCTGAGGGTAAATGCAGTAGAATAGGCGCATTTTTACTGGTAATCCAATGCGTGTCAGTGTATTGACACAGGAAAGGATATGCACGCGGAGAATGCACACATGGAGTTGAATACCAGCGGCATTATCGGCCAGAGCACCAGCCTCGCCGAAGTCTTCAAGGTTCTCGGCAAGGTTGCGCCCACGGACAGCACTGTGCTTGTAACTGGTGAATCGGGAACTGGCAAGGAATTGCTGGTTCGCGCGCTTCACGCCAACAGCCGCAGGGCTGACAAGCCCTTTGTACCCATCAACTGCGGGGCCATCCCTAAAGAGTTGCTTGAAAGCGAACTTTTCGGTCACGAAAAGGGCGCCTTTACGCACGCCATCCGTTCGCGGCAAGGCCGTTTTGAAATGGCTGACGGCGGCACCATCTTTCTGGATGAAATCGGCGAAATGGAGTTGAGCCTTCAGGTCAAGATTCTGCGTGTGCTGCAAGAAAAGGAAATCGAGCGCGTGGGCGGCACCGGCTGCAAAAAGGTGGATGTGCGCATTGTGGCCGCCACCAACCGCGATCTTGAGGTGGAAGTTGCCGCCGGGCGCTTCCGCGAGGATCTGTACTATCGTCTGAACGTCATTCCCCTGCATTTGCCTCCGCTGCGCCAGCGCGGCAACGATGTGCTGCTGCTTGCGCGCTATTTTCTCAACCATTTCTGCACCAAAAAAGCGCGCGATCCCATGCTGCTTGATGAAACAACGCAGCGTATCCTGGCGGCCTACAATTGGCCCGGCAACGTGCGCGAGCTTGAAAACTTCATGGAGCGCCTGAGCATCCTTGTGGATGCCAATACGGTGTGCATGGATGATCTGCCGCGCAAGATTCTGGCTCAGGTGGGTGATGTGTCGCTGCTGCCCCCGGTGGTGGAGGATGCCCCTGCGTGCGAGCCCGAGGCGGAGCTTCTCGCCGAACCCATCGCTGATAACGGTGTGGAGCAGGCACCCGCCCCAGTGCCGCAGGCTGAAGCCGCAATGCCCGTTGCAGCCAACGGAGCTTTCGTGTGGCCCAACTTGGGCGTTTTGACGGCTCAGGGGCAGAACCTCAAAGATTTTCTTGATGCTGTGGAAAGCCGCCTTATTGATGAAGCCCTGACCAAGGCAGAGGGCGTGAAAAATCAGGCCGCCGAGCTTTTGGGCATCAAGCGGACAACGCTTATTGAAAAGCTCAAGAAACGCAGTATGTAGCGGCATAAAATTTGCATAAAATTTGCGTTGGATTTTGCGGCTCAGACGCCACGACACATCCTGCGAAGTGCAAGTGAACACACAACTTTTCGCCGCCGCGACACGGCCTCATAGTTCTGCCCGCAAGGGTGCGATTCCCCAACGCTGCTCACGTGTTGGGGCTTTGCTGCTGATTGCGAGCCTTTTGCTGCCCGCCCAACCTTCGCACGGCATGAGCTGGAACTGGGCGCCCATTGCAGATACTGACGCAGCCACAGCTGCCGGGCAACAGTCAAAAAGTTCACAGCCCGCCGGGGAACGGCTGCGCCTTACGCTCGACAGCCCCGGTCAGGTGCACAGGCTTCTGCGCACCGGCAATACCTTGCTTCTCTATCTTGACGATCCTTCAGCAACGCTTGAACGCAGCGGCGCAGCACCTTCTGCGGGGGCGTTGCTCGACAGTATCGGGCTTTCCAACGGCCAGTTGCGCATTACGCTTTCTCCCAAGGCCGTGAACCACGTCATGCGCCGGTCTTCTCCTTCTGAACTGGATATAGAAATTTTTGCCGCCGGAACCCAGAAAGGGGAAAATTCCTCTCGTCTGGATGCGGCGGGCGTGCCTGTGGGCAACGCGCCTGCTGATTCAGAAGGGCAGGGCGCTTCTTTTGCCGTTAATCTGCCTGCTGATGCCGCAGTGGGTTTTTTGCAAAAGACCCAAATGTTGCTGGCCGATGTGCAGCAGGGTGTAAAGGCCTTGCCCATCGCTGGCCTGTTTACTACGGATCTGTTTGACGCGGGCAAGGCAAAGCTGGCGGATTTGAGCCAGAAATTCTCCGCCCTTGGCGCGACCAAAACTGCGGAAGCCGCCGAAGTGCCGCAAGCCGCAGGCGGTGCGGGCAGCCTCGCCGTGACGCTGGACGCCCAGAGCCTCATGAGCCGGGTGAACCCCGGCGGGCCGGAAAACTGGCCGGACAGTAAGGGGCTCTCTACATCAATCCCCAGCAATGTTCCTGCTGCGGCTCCGGCCACAGCGGCAGCACCAGCGGCTTCGGCTGCGCCTGCCAGCCAGCCAGTAACTCAGCCTGCAACCCAGCCCGTAACAAGACCAGCGGCTCAGCCTGCGCCTGCCCCGCAAAATGAGGTCCAGCGTACAGTACCGCCCGCAACACCACCCGTTGCGCAGCCGCAAGCTCAGCCCGCTCCGCAGCCTGTCCAGCAGGTTGTGCCCAAGGCCATACCGCAACCTGCACTCCAGGCAGCCCCGCAGCCTGCGCCGCAGGCAAAAACAGCACCGGCTCAGCAGCCCGCGCCTGCCGCAGCTTCTGCGCCTGCTTCCCAGGCCGGTCAGGCAAAGCCGAACGGCGCGGGCGGTAACGTATCCGGCAAGGTTTCGGACAATGTGGTGGGGCTGCCGCATGCCGAAGAAAAAGGCGGTCACGGGGCAGCTGCTCCCAAGGAAGAACCTCGGCCCGTGGTCTATGTGGACGAACAGGGCAATCCTGTTGCCAAGCCTGCTGACCCGGAAAAAATGATGGAAGAGGCGGAGCGTCTCATCAAGGAGCGCAAGTTCGTTGAGGCTTTGCCGCAGTTGGAAAAACTGAAGGAAATGCCCACCATCAGCGCCGATATGCGCCTCAAAACGCTGTATTACATCAGCGATTGCGTATGGGCCAGATATGCCGATAATCCGCTGGCTGGCTTTGAGCCTATTGTTTCTGCCACCAGCGAGGCCATGAATTTTGACCTGCGTTCTTCCCGCGTGCCGGAGGCCCTCCTGCGCCTGGGACTGGTTAACGTCAACGTGGGCAATCTGGTAGATGCCGGGGGCTACATTGTGGCCATGTATCGGCGCTATCCGGATTATCCCGGCGTGGCGCAGGGTTTTACGGCCCTGGGCAAGGCGCAGCTCAAGCGGCACATGGATGCCCAGGCGGAGCAGGCCTTTGCCATTGTGCTCGACAAGTACCCTGAATCCTCCTTTTTGCAGGAGGCGTCCGTGGGGCTTGCCCAGGCGCTGAACAACCAGCGCAAGTACACCAATGCGCAGGTTATTCTCGACTTTATAAGCAAGCGCTGGCCCCGCTATTATATTGAAGACCCCACATTCCTGTTTTTGCAGGGTGCCAATGATGAGGCTCTGGACAAACCCGTTGCGGCCCTGACCCTGTACTGGCTGTATTATAACCTTGTGCCCGGGCAGAAGGGCAATGACGACCTGCTCCTTAAAATGGGCGACATGTATACCCGCCTTGGCAACAAGAGCGGGGCCGAGTTTCTGTATTCCTATCTGGTGCGGCATTTTGCGGGAACCCATGCGGCAAATCTGGCAAATCTGCGGTTGGCCGAGGGCGGCATTTACGATTCGCCCATCAATTATGAGGCCATGACACAGGTTTTTGCCAGGGCCGCCAGTGGCAACCTGCCCAAGGTTTACGCCAGCCTTGCGGCGGCTTCGCGCACTGCGCCGGAGTCTGTGCTTGCGCGGCTCAAGGAGGCCATGTGGCTCTATTGGAGCAAGCGTTATACCGAGGCCATGGGCAAGGCCGCAGATTTTATTGACAGCTATCCAGAAAACGCCAACGTGGCGCAGGCCCGCGATATTATCTGGCTTGCTTTTCAAAAAGAGCTTGCCAATTCCATGGCTGAAAAAAACTATGGGCGCATTCTCATTTTATGGAATGGCTTTCCCCTGGTGCGCGAACGCTACGGGGCGATAGATCCGCGTATGCGTTATGCCTTGGCGCAGGGCTTGCTTGAACGGGGCGATACTGAACAGGCCCTTGGCATGCTTGCGGAGTTTTTGAAGTCGCCCATGGATCCCCAGTATGGGGAAGCTACCTTTACGGAATTTTTCAACCGGTATCTTCAAGTCGGTGCCTGGGCAAAGATTCTTGATCTTGGCAAACTGGTGGCCACCTGGCCTTTGAACCCCCAGTTGCGCAACCAGCTTGATTACGCCATGGCGCTCTCGGCCCAGAACCTCAATCTGAACGGGGCTGCTCTCGCCATGTGGCAAAAGCTTGCCGAGCGGCAGGATATCCCGCTCTATCAGCGGGCCTACGCCACGTACTTTCTTGCCCGTGATGCCGAACACCGCAAAGACATTCGTAATTCCTACACGCTGAACCGCAAGGTGATTGATCTCTTTACCCAGTTGCAGAACGAACGTTCCGACAAGGCTGACCCGCAGCGCATCAAGGATGCCATACTTTCACTCATGGATATCTGCGAAGTGGGCAACCGTGTGCCGGAAGCCCTGGAATGGCTTGCGCGTTACAATGCCTTTGTGCCCAAGGAGTCGCCGGAATATCCTGGCTTGCGATTCCGCGAGGCCCGGCTGTATCGCAAGCTGGGCGATGCCACGCGGGCTCAGGCTTTGCTTGAGGATATTGTGCGCAACTATGCCGATTCGCCTTTTGCCAGGGCAGCCACAGCGGAACTGCACACCTTTGAGGTTTCGCGCGACCTGCAAAACTACCTGCCCGGCGGGGCGGGCAGCCAGGCTGCGCCTGCTGCCAAGCCTGCCGCTCCCTAGCTTCCCCGGTTTTCACCCTTTGGGCCTGTCGCCCTTGCCTGTCGTCCAGGCTGGTTGCTGTCGTCTCCGGCGCATCTTGCATCAGGGCGCCGAACCCTTTCCATATGCCGATCTGGCATGTGAGGGCGCATTGCATGCGTTCACTCCTTGGAATATAACCAGACACAACAGCAGTTCTGCCGTGGGGTGGAATGGTCTGCCTGATGCAATTTTAATGGATAAGTGCGATGGAACGTCCCGCAAGCTTCATACGATGATGCCGGACGTGATGTGCGCCGTCAGCCTTGGAGGGCATATGAACAGAGTGCTTCTTTGCGTTACACTCGGCCTGCTTGCCTTGATGGCCGGATGCACCGGCGCATTGCAAAGGGGAATGCAGAACACGGCCTATGTTTCCACAGCCCGCCCGGCCATCAGTATCAAGGCCGTGAACATGCCCCTGCTTACCGGCGGCGAAACAAGCGTCAGCCTTGATGGTGCAGGCGTTATCGGCGGCTTGCCGCTGCACGCGTGGGTTGCTGTTTACGGCAAGGGTGATCCCCAAAGCCCCCTGGCCATTGTGGGGCTGGCTGAGGTGCCGCGCGGCTGGTACTGGGACAGCGATGGCCAGCGTCCCTTTAGCGTTGATAAAGGGGTGGAGATTTTCAACAATGACGGTTTTGCGGCCAGCACCTACATTGTGGACAGCAAAAAGGATGCATTTTCAGCCCTTGCAGGGCTGACGGACGAAGCAAAGCCCATGCGCTGGCTGACGCGCGGTTTTGCCGCCAGATACAATTTTAATGACACCAAGGTCATACTGGAATACAGAGAACCCCTGCCTGAAAATCTTGCCGGGCAGGAAAGCCTGACAGAAAGCCAGACTGACCAGCTTCGTGCCTTTGAGCAGCGCGCCAGCGCAGCCTTTGCCGTTGCTTCTGTATCTGAACATATGACTGGAATTACAGAAGGATATGCAAAGAACATTCGTGGACAATACCTGGATCACCGCTTCTGGGGGACTGCATCAAAGTATGACACATTTGTCTTAAAGTAGCATGTTCTTGCAGTAATCTGACATTACACCGGGATTCCGCCTGGGAGGTCGCTTGGGAAAGTTTTTTCAAGCGGCCTCCCTGTTTTTTACGTTTGTTGCGCCTGCACCGACACTAAGTAACTGCAACAAGTTAATACATTCTGGAATAATGGTTATGTAAAATTTGCAACACAATTTTATATTATAGGGTATAGTACATTGACGAAACAATAGCTGCTGTGTATGTTCTCCCCATCAGGATGGGAGGGGGACCGACTGTTCTGTCAATGAGCCGATCAGGCGGGTACGCAGCGCGTCAGATTGAGTATATTGAAGACAATAAAGGGGTAGTTATGGACGATTATCTGAAAGAGGCGCTGGAAATTACCAGAGCACAAGCTGGCGTTCGCGTTATGAGCGAAGAAGAAATAGCCGCCTTTATACAGAAAGTGGCGCAGGGCATCAAAGCAGTTGCTGAAGGCGAAACGCCTGTGGAACTGGACAGCGGCGAAATGGCCGTTGAAGCACGCAAGTCGGTCAAAGAAAAGTCCGTCACCTGCCTTGAGTGCGGAAAGAGCTTTAAGATCCTTACCAAGCGTCATCTGGCCAGCCACGGCATGACCTCGGCTGAATACCGCGAAAAGTGGGGCTTCAAGAAAGACGCACCTCTGGTGTGTAAGGCCCTGCAGCGCGAACGCCGCAAAAAGATGAAAGACATGAAGCTGTGGGAAAAGCGCCGCAAGGTTCAAGTATCCCCGGCATAAGACCCGCAATGGCGGGCTTTGTCATCGGTCTGAAAGCCCGCCATTGAGGCGGGCTTTTTTTTTAGGCCAAAAAATGGCATGGTACCTGTCTGTATGACGGCATGGCTGTCATTCAGAGTGGCTCCGGTCAGCAAATGATTTTTGCTCTGCACCATTGTTCTCTTTCAGGGTTATAT
Source organism: uncultured Desulfovibrio sp. (assembly GCF_902477725.1). Lineage (NCBI taxonomy): Bacteria > Pseudomonadati > Thermodesulfobacteriota > Desulfovibrionia > Desulfovibrionales > Desulfovibrionaceae > Desulfovibrio > uncultured Desulfovibrio sp. The sequence continues at coordinate 110,406 of NZ_CABSIF010000002.1, forward strand.
CATGACTCAATCACAGGCGGTTGCAACGCCCGCCGAAGCCCTCGCGCTTTTGTCCCTGCCGCAGGAACAGTTGTTTGCCAGGGCCACTGCGCTGCGCGAGGCGGCCTTTGGGCGCGGCATTGTTTTGTGCGCCATCATTAATGCAAAAAGCGGCAACTGCTCCATGGACTGTCGTTTTTGCTCCCAGAGCAGGCACAATCACACCCCCATTGAGGTTTTTCCTCTCTTGCCCGACGATGAACTGCGCGAGCGCATTCTGCGTCTTGCAGCCCTGCCTGTGGCCCGCATTGGCGTTGTTACCAGCGGTTCGGCCCTGAGCGGCAGCGAATTGCAGCGCCTGCGTACTGTAATTTCCGGCCTGCCGGATGCCGTGCGCCCGCGCGTCTGCGTTTCGCTGGGCAAACTAACGGCTGAAGATTTTGCCCTTTTGTCCGGGGCCGGGCTTACCCGGTTCCACCATAATATGGAAACCTCGCAGGGCTATTACTCCAGCGTATGCACTACGCAAACCTGGGAGCAGCGGCGCGACACTGTGCTGCGAGCCAGTGAGGCGGGCCTGAGCGTGTGTACTGGCGGCCTGTTCGGCCTGGGTGAGAGCTGGCAAGACCGCGTGGACTTTGCCTTCAGTCTCAAAAAGATGGGCGTGAGCCATGTGCCCATGAATTTTCTGCATCCGCACCCGGAAACACCTTTGGCAGGGCAGAAGCCCCTCACCGCTGATGAAGCGCTAACACTCATTGCCGTGTTCCGGCACATTTTGCCCAAGGCGACCTTGCGCATTTGCGGGGGCAGGCCTCTTGTGCTGGGCAGCCGCCAGAATGAAATTTTTATCGCCGGGGCCAATGCCCTCATGACGGGTGATTATCTTACAACCCACGGGCAGAGCATTGCGCATGATCTTGAAATGATCGCCGCGCAAGGGCTTGAGGTTCGCTGTGATGCAAGCTGCTGAGGAAAAGACTGACCCACCGCTAAGGGGCCTTTTTGTAGCCGGTTCCGGCACAGATGTAGGCAAGACCGTTGTGACGGCGGCCCTGCTGCGGGCCTTGCTGCTGGCCGGAGTCAAGGCGCAGGCTGTAAAACCTGTGCAGACAGGCGTTGCGCCGGAGCAGGCCGCTACGGCCCCTCTGGCCGATGCCCGCGTGTATGCCGCTGCCGTTGCGGGCATGCCGCAAAGCGCCGCCATGCTGCCTGCCACGGCCCTGCATTGCTTCAGCCTGCCTGCTTCGCCCCATCTGGCCGCGGCCCGCGAAGGCGCGCGCCTGACCTGCGCAGGGTTGCGCAACGACATTGTTTGCCACAGCCGTGCCAGCACCGCTGAAATGCTGCTGCTTGAGGGCGCTGGCGGCTTGCGGGTGCCGCTCAACGAGCGTGAAGACATGCTCGACCTCATGGCCTCGGTGGGTCTGCCCGTGCTGCTTGTGGGCGGCAATTATCTGGGTGGTCTGAACCACATTCTGCTTTCGCTGGATGCATTGCGTCATAACGGCCTGCAACTGGCCGGAGTGGTGCTTGTCCCATCTGCCGATCCGGCAGCGGGTTGCCCCGGCGTGGATGTGGACGCCATGCTGGCCGACAACGCCACCATGCTCCGCGAGCGGCTGACGCAACAGGGTATTGCAGCGCCGCTGGTGGAATTGCCGCGTGTGCCGCAACTGGATGCGGCGGCATGGCAGACCCTGGCTCAGGGGCTTGAGCCGCTGGTGCGGCATCTGCAAGCCTCACAGGATTCTGCTTGCGACTGTGGTGCAGATGTTGTGCGCCGCGATCACCAGACCATCTGGCACCCCTACGCCTCGGCCATGCAGCCGCCCTTGCTCAGCACTGTGGCGCGCACCAGAGCCAACCGCATTGTGCTGGCTGGCGGCAGGGAACTTGTGGACGGCATGTCATCTTGGTGGGCAGCCGTGCACGGATACAACAATCCGCGCCTTATGGAAGCCCTGCATTCACAGGCCGGGCGCATGCCCCATGTAATGTTTGGCGGGCTGACGCACGAACCGGCGGTCAATCTGGCCGAAAAACTGCTGCGCCTCATGCCTGCGGGGCTTGAGCGCGTATTTTTTGCCGATTCCGGCTCGGTGGCGGTGGAGGTTGCGCTGAAAATGACCCTGCAATACCAGCAGGGCAGGGGCCAGACCGGGCGCAGCAAGTTTCTTACGCCGCGCGGCGGTTATCATGGGGATACCTTTGGCGCCATGTCGGTGTGCGACCCGGTTACGGGCATGCACAGCCTGTTTACGGCCATGCTGCCCCAACAGATATTCATGGAGCGGCCAAGTTGCCGCTTTGACCAGCCCTTTGACCCCGCGAGCCTTGACGATGCCCGGCGTGTTTTTGCCGGGCGCGGGCACGAGATCGCGGCGGTGATTCTTGAACCAGTGGTGCAGGGCGCGGGCGGCATGTGGTTTTACCATCCCGAATACCTGCGCGGGCTTGCGCAACTGTGCCGTGAGGCTGGCGCGCTGCTGATATTTGATGAAATCGCCACGGGCTTTGGCCGCACGGGCAAGATGTTTGCTGCGGAATGGGCCGGTGTTTCACCGGATATTCTGTGTTGCGGCAAGGCGCTCACGGGCGGGGTGCTCACGCTGGCTGCCACGGCCTGCACAGCCAGCGTGGCGCAGGGCATTTGCACCGGGGGCAATGTGTTTATGCACGGCCCCACCTTTATGGCCAATGCGCTGGCATGCGCCGTGGCCTGCGCGAGCCTTGACCTGCTGCAGGAGGAAGACTGGCGGCAGAAGGTGGCAAATCTTGAAAGCGGCCTGCGCTCCGGGCTTGCCCCCTGTGCGGAGCTGCAAGGCGTGGCTGACGTGCGCGTACTGGGCGGCATCGGCGTTGTGGAAACGTGCGAACCCGTCAATACATCAGCATTACAGGAATATTTTGTGCGGCACGGCATCTGGGTGCGGCCATTTAACCGGCTTGTTTACCTCATGCCGCCGTATGTTACTCCGGCTGAGGATGTGGCGCGGCTTTGCACTGTGGTGGCAGGCGCATTGGAATCTGGAGCGCATCTGCAAGGATAAAGGCTGCCGTCCTAGCCTCAGGCTGGCTGCTTCTAAAGTCCCTCTCGCGGGTTATTTTTCTGTGGGCGGCGGAGGAACGGGCAGCCCCTTGAAGATGAGCCGTGTGGCGGCGGCGTCTGCCAGTTCGGAGACGTCCATGAGCTTTTCCAGCAGTTCAAGCAGGTAGAAGCGGTCGTTTTCGCAACCGTCCTTGAAATCAGCTTCAAGTTCGCCGCTGCGGATGTAGTTTTCCAGTTCCGTAAGATCGTTTACCGTGAGCATGAAGAATCCTTTTGCAGCGCGGAGATGCAACGTTCCGTCAGGTCGTGGACCATCTGCTCGACCTGCCGGATTTCTTCGCGGGTTATGTTGTCGTAGTGGATACCCGCGCTGACGCACACGGCGCAGTTCAGGGCATGGGCCATGCGCTCGGCCATGCGTTGGGCGAGGGCGGCTTCCTTGTGGCCGGGCAGGCCCGCCAGATGGCTTTGGGCCTCTGCCTGACCATGTGCGGGCGCGGCCAGAGCCACAGCGCCGATATGAGTCGCGCCGCCGCCGCAGAGCACCTGCAGGTCGCGCCCCTGGCGAAAAACGCGCAGATGTATGCTCAGGCGGCCCCGTTGGGCGGTGAATCGCATGGCTGCTCCTGTGCTTTGGCGGCAGGTCGGGTGCCGAGCCGTTGGGGCTTTATGGCCTTTTGCCATGCGCCCGGTGAAATTTCCAGCCTGCCAGTTACGGCAGGCAAACCCGCCCATGAACATGGCGGAATTGTTGTGGTATATATATGATGCGGTCTACAGCCGCAAGGCCGCCACTATGCCTGATGCCTCGGGCTTGACGCCCCAGCTGGCGGCCCGTACCATTTTGCCAATTCTTTGTTGTATGGAGACAGCATGACTCTTGATCCCACCAAGCACCCGGACTGGCAGATAGCCCTGGATGCCGAACAGAATATGAAAACTTTTGAAGCCCTGACCGCCGAGATGGGGCTGGAACCTTCAGAAGTCCTGCCCTACGGGCGATACATGGGCAAGATTGAGCAGCAGGAAGTGCTGCAAAGGCTTGAGAGCCGCCCCAACGGCAAATACGTTGATGTTACGGCCATCACGCCCACGCCCCTTGGCGAAGGCAAGTCCACCACCACCATCGGTCTGGTGCAGGGGCTTGCACGGCGCGGTTTGCGGTCTTCTGCCGCCATCCGTCAGCCTTCGGGCGGCCCCACCATGGGCATGAAGGGTTCCGCTGCGGGCGGCGGTCTTTCGCAGTGCATCCCGCTCACGCCGTATTCCCTCAACTTTACGGGCGATATCCATGCAGTGGGCGCGGCCCACAACCTTGCCATGACGGCCCTCACATCCCGCATGCAGCACGAGCGCAACTATGACGATGCAACGCTTGAGCGGCTCTCGGGCATGCGCCGTCTGGATATTGATCCCACGCGCGTCAGCACCGGCTGGGTGATGGATTTCTGCGCTCAGGCCCTGCGCAACGTGATTATAGGCATGGAAGGCGACGGCAGGCGCAACGACGGCTTTATGATGCGCTCGCACTTTGACATCACCGTTGCTTCCGAGGTCATGTCCATTCTTTCCGTGGCGCGGGATCTGGCCGATCTGCGGCAGCGCATGGGCCGCATGGTGCTTGCCCTTGACCGCAACGGCAGGCCCGTGACCACCGCCGACCTTGAAGTGGACGGCGCCATGACCGCCTGGCTGGTGGAGGCCATCAAGCCCAACCTTATCCAGACCATCGAGGGCCAGCCCGTGCTGGTGCACACTGGCCCCTTCGGCAACATCGCTCTGGGACAGAGTTCGGTTATTGCCGACAGGGTGGGGCTGAAGCTTGGCGACATCCATGTGACAGAATCCGGTTTTGCCGCAGAAATGGGCTACGAGAAATTCTGGAACCTCAAGTGCCGTTACAGTGGCCTTGCGCCTGACGCGGCAGTGATTGTGGCGACGGTGCGGGCGCTCAAGCACCACGGCGGCGCGCCGCAGCCCCGCCCCGGCCAGCCCCTGCCCGAAGAATATCTGAGGGAAGATGTGGGCCTGGTGGAAGCCGGTTGCGTCAACCTGCTGCACCACATCGGCATTGTGCGCCGTTCCGGTGTGCCCTCTGTAGTGTGCATCAACAAGTTTTATACCGACAAGCCCGCAGAAATCGCCGCTATCCGCCGCATTTGCGAAAAGGCGGGGGCTAGCGTGGCTGTTTCGGAACACTGGGAAAAAGGCGGCGAAGGCGCGCTTGAACTGGCAGATGCCGTCATGGACGCCTGCAATTCGCCCAAGCGGAACTTCCGTCCGCTCTACGACTGGAAGCTGCCCATTGCTGAGCGCATTGTCTGCATCGCCCGCGAAGTGTACGGCGCGGACGGCGTGGATTTTGAACCCATGGCTGCCCAGCGGCTCAAGACGCTTCAGGAACGCCCCGATGCGGACGAGCTTGGCGTGTGCATGGTCAAAACCCAGTATTCGCTTTCGGACGACGCCAAGCGCAAGGGCGTGCCTTCATCCTGGCGGCTGCATGTGCGCGATGTACTGCTTTTTGGCGGCGCTGGTCTTGTGGCTCCGGTGGCGGGCGACATCAGCCTTATGCCCGGTACTGGCTCCAGGCCCTCCTTCCGCAACATCGATGTGGATGTGGCAACCGGACGTGTAACCGGCGTGTTCTAGGAAAGCATACAATAAAAGCGTTATCCGGTCTGTTGATTGGCCGGATAACGCTTTTATTGCCTTTCATGAGCAAAAAAAAAATTTCCAGAAATATTTTTCCAACCTACTCTATTCATAGTTGATAGTATTACCGAATATCAGATATACCGTTTTTTGCCGCTTGAAAAAAATCACAAAAGACATAGGGTTAGCGCTATAAAAACACCGTATTGATCCATCAGGAGGATCACATGGAAGTAGTGCTCAGAGGCGTGCGCGGCAGCATTGCCGTGCCAGCTCCGGCCATGTCGTTTTACGGTGGCAACACCTCATGCGTTGAACTGCGCTCCGACAACGGGGCGCTGATTTTTTTTGACGCAGGCACAGGTCTGCGGCAGGCTGGCGAAAACCTGCCGGAAAGCGGCACCTGCCATCTTTTTATTTCGCACGGGCATACGGATCACATTCAGGGGCTGGGGTTCTTTCCGCCCCTGCATTCCCCCCGCTGGACAACCCACATCTATATTCCCGCCTGGCTTGAAGACGTGCTGGACAATCACTTTGCCCACGGCATGTTTCCCATACCATTCAGCGACTTTGCCGGAAATGTGGTGCGGCACAGCCTTGAACCCGGTGACGAGGTGCATCCCGCCGATGGTGTCGCGGTTGCGGCCATAGCGGCCAACCATCCCGGCGGAGCGCTTGCCTACAGGGTTTGCGCCGACAATGCCGTTTTTGTGTACTCCGGCGATTATGAAATCACCAGCGCCCCAGAAGTGCAGCAGGCGGCGCGCGAACTGCTTGAAGGCGTGGATCTGGCTGTTGTGGACAGCATGTACAGCAAGGCCAGCTATGTTGAAGGCTGGGGGCATTCTCGCTGGGAAGACTGGCGTGATCTGGGCCATGCTGCCGGGTCGGGCTGCATTGTGCTTTCACACCATGCGCCGGATATGACCGACGCGCAGATAGACGCACTACAGCATGAGGCCTTGCACAGTTGCCAGACAAGCGGGCAGCGCCTGTGCTTTGCGCGTGAGGGCATGCGGTTCAGCCTGCCCATGCCCAGGCAACAGGCCTGCGGGGAATGTGGTCTGGTTCAGTTCAGCGACTGGCTCGACAGATTTCTGGACGACCTTTCGCAGTATCAGGACGAGAACACGCTGCTCGACCGCATCCTCGCCAAATCCCGAGAGATCACGCGGGCTGATGCAGGAACCATTTTTCTTGTTGATGGGGAAGACCTGCTCTTTGCCTATACGCACAACGACAGTCTGTTTTCTGTAAACACTGCCTCAAAGTTCGCCTATTCCTCGGCGCGCCTGCCCATCAATCCCCATTCCATTGCGGGCTATGCGGCCTGCACGGGCGAAATGCTCAATATTGTGAATGTGCGCGCCTTGCCGAAGGATTTGCCGTTTTCGTTCCGCGATGATTTTGACAAGGCCACGGGATACCACACGGAATCCATGCTTGTGGTGCCTTTTCACGACCACGCGGGGCACATCTCGGGTGTGATGCAGCTCATCAACAGCCTTGATCCGCGCACGGGCAAGCCCCGCAAGTTCACCCACGACATGGAGCGGCACATACGGGTGCTGGCTCGCGAAATCGCCAATATCCTTGAGCGCAGCCATCTGGTGCGGGCAAGCATCAACCGGCTTGTGCGGCTGGCCTCGGTGCATGATCCGCTGGAAACTGGCCCCCATGCCGAGCGTGTGGGTGCCATTGCCGCAGAAATGTATCAGGTGTGGGCCAACCGCCTGTGCCTTGACCCGGACGTGACCCTGCATGTCAAAAGCCAGATACGCCTTGCTGCCATGTTGCACGACATAGGCAAGGTGGGCGTGAGCGATCTGCTGCTGAAAAAGCCGGGCAAGCTCTCTGATGAAGAAATGGCCGTCATGCGGTCGCATACGATTATTGGCGCGGGCATTCTGGAGGTAGAGGCCCAGAGCGGCGGATTCATGTCCTTCGCCCGCGAGATAGCCCACCATCACCACCAGAAATGGAATGGCAAGGGCTATGCAGGCCCCAGCGATGCGGGCAGGCTGGAAGGGGAGGGTATCCCCCTTGCGGCGCGCATAACCGCCATTGCCGATGTGTTTGATGCGCTGGTTTCTCCCCGTTCGTACAAGGCCGCATGGCCGCACGAAAAGGCTCTTGTACTCCTGCGCGAGGAGGCAGGCAGTCATTTCGACCCGCAGCTTGTGGAATGCCTTGAAGAAATCATGGACGTTGTCGCCAAGATTTATGAGCGTTTTCCTGATGCGGAGCCGGAACAGCCAAACCGTGACATTGCTTCATGAACTTTGCAGATGCCCTGAAACGGCTGCTGCGGCAGCCGTGGATTTTCACCGCCCTTGTGGGGCTGTGCGGCGGCCTTGCCATGCTGGCGCTGTATGTGGTGCAGCCTGTGGCGCTGCAACGCCTTGATCTGAGAATTTACGATGCTCTGCTGCCCCTTCGGCGGCAAAGCGAGCCTTCTCCGGTACCTCTTGTTGTTGATATAGACGAGGAATCCCTGGCCCGTTACGGACAGTGGCCCTGGCCCCGGTATCTGGTGGCCGACCTGGTGGACAGACTGGCGCAGAATGGCGCTGCTTCCATAGGGCTGGATATCATGTTTGCAGAGCCGGACAGAACCTCGCCGACACGTCTGCGCGAGGGGCTTTACCGCGACAGGGGCGTGGCGCTAGAAATTGTGGGCCTGCCTTCATATCTGGGGGATTTTGATACCCTGTTCGCCGCCTCCGTGCGCGCCGCGCCTGTGGTGCTGGGCGCGTTTGCCCGCTATGCGGGCGAGCCGTATTCCGGCCCCATGCCGCAGCCTCCGGCCATGATAGCGCGGGGCGGCAAGGATGCCCCCCCATTTGATGCCTATTTACCGACTGCCCTTGGCGCAGTTTTGCCTCTGCCGCAGCTTTTTGCAGAGGCCCCCGTGGGTTTTGTGAATGTATCGCCCGATGCGGATGGCCTTGTGCGGCAGGTTCCGCTGCTCCTCAGGCTTGGCGATGCTGTTTACCCCTCGCTGGCCTTGCAGGCCCTCATGCGCGCGCTGGGAACTGATGCCCTGCGGCTGTACACCGGGCCGGACGGGCTTTTCAGCGTGGCGGCGGGGGAGTTCAAGATTCCGGTTTCGCGCGAAGGCTATATGCTGGTTCCCTTTCAGGGAGGGCGGCATACCTATCGGTATGTCAGCGCCGCCAAGGTGCTGGATGGCAGCGCAAAGCGGGCTGATATTGACGGTTGCATTGTTTTTGTGGGCACGTCAGCACCCGGTCTGGCCGATATCCGCGCAACGCCCTTTGACAGGGTGATGCCCGGGGTGGAGGTACATGCAGCGGCCATAGACGCCATGATCAGCGGCAATTTTGTGCAGGCGCCATCCTGGGGGCCGGGTGCGCAGGCGCTGATAATAGCCTTTGTGACCTGCGCGGCAACGCTGGCCTTTGGTTTTGCCGGGCCGCGCGTATATGTGCCGTCTTCTCTGGCGCTGATGGGCGCTACGGTCGTGGCCTCACGGCAGCTGTTTATGGGGGGCCTCTTTCTCTCGCCCCTGTATGGTCTGCTCACCACCCTGCTGTGCGGCGGTTTGCTGCTGAGCGTGCGTTTCTGGCAGGAGGAAAAGCAGAAGATCGTTCTGCGCCGGGCGTTTTCGCGCTATGTGTCGCCGGAGGTGGTCAAGCGGATCAGCAAGCGGCAGGGCGATCTGCTGGCTGGCGAAAATCGCGAGCTTTCCATCCTGTTTACGGATATTCGGGGTTTTACAAGCCTTTCCGAATCGCTTTCACCGCAGGATGTGGTGCAGCTGCTGAACAGCTATTTTACGCCCATGACGGCAATTGTGCGCAGTCGGCAGGGCACCCTGGACAAGTTCATCGGCGATGCGCTCATGGCCTTCTGGAACGCACCCCTTGATGTGCCGGGCCATCCCGCACTTGCGGTGGACGCCGCACTGAGCATGCAGGAGCAGCTTGAGGCGCTGAACGGCGAAATTGAGGCGAGCTTTGGCATACGGCTTGCGATGGGCGCGGGCATTCACACCGGGCAGGCCTATGTGGGCAACATGGGGTCAGACGACCTCATCAACTACACCCTCATTGGCGATAATGTGAATCTGGCCTCGCGCCTTGAGGGCCTGTGCAAACGCTATGGCGCGCCCGTGGTGGTGAGTGAGGATACCAGGGAAGGCTGCGGGGATGCCTTTGCCTTTGTTCATCTTGATGTGCTGCGCGTGAAGGGTAAGACGAAGCCCGTCAGCATTTACTGGCCCATGAGGCCGGGTACGGATGCAATTTTTCAGGAGTCCATGCCGCAATGGATCGCGGCGCGCGCACTGTATGAAAAGGGGGATTTTTCCGAGGCTGCGGCTGGCTTTGCCGCGCTGGTAAAAAGGTATCCAGGCGTGCGCCTGTTTGGTTTGTATCATGAGCGCTCGCTCATGCTTGCGCAGAATCCACCTGCCCAGTGGGACGGCATCTGGACAATGGAAGGCAAGTAGAAACAATCCTGTTGCTGTGGGGGGAACCATGATTCGTTCAATGCTGGGGCGCGGGGCTTTGGCCCTGTGCCTGACTTTGCTGGCCGGAGGCGTATGCACGGCCAAGGATGTGGGACAGGTTATTTCCTTCAAGGCAGGCGTTACTGCCCAGAGGAGTGGACAGGCCGTGGTGCTGGACATGAAAAGCCCGGTTGCGGATCGGGATACGCTGACTACAGACGCCACGGGCCGGGCGCAGATTTTGTTTGACGACGACACAACAGTGTCGCTTGGTTCCAACACGTCCCTGAGCCTTGAAACTGTGGTCGCAGAAGGCGCGAATCCTGCCTTCAAGGTCAGGATGGGGCAGGGCATAGCCCGGTTTATCACGGGCAAGATTGTGGAAAAAAATCCTGACGGGTTTTCTGTGGTTACGCCGGATGCCACCGTAGGCATCCGCGGCACCATCCTTTCCCTTAAGGTGGATAGCGGCGCCACAACCGTGTATGTAGCCAATACCTCCAAAGAGGTTTTTGTTAACGGTGTGCGGGTGCCGTCCGGTTTCAAGATCACCCTGCCGCAGGGTACGGTTACCCCCATGACGCCAGCAGACCACAACCTGGTGTCTGGCAGCGTGGCGGCCAACAGACCCGCCTCTGGCGGAACCGCGCAGCTGGCGCCGCCTTCCCCCGTAATGGGGAACCCAATTACGCCAACGCCCCTGGCGCAGACGCCCATTGTAGCGCAGGCGCTGGGCGAGGGCTTCCGGCAGACGGGCAACGCCAACGTGTCTGGCGCGCTGATAACTGGTATGTATACAGGATCGTTCAGTTTTCTTGTTAACCTGACAAACGGCAATGTGAGCAACGGTGTCATGCAGTCTGGCAACTCGGACACACCTATGGCAATGACGGGCGGAAGGGGAAGCATCAGCGGCTCAAGCCTGAATGTTAGCGGATTCACGGCCAATGATTATTCCGGCTCCATGAGTGGCACCGCCGCCCGCAACACATCAGGGCTGTCTGTTATAGGCGGCTACAATGTCACTAATAACAGTGATGGCAGCTTGAGGGAATCTGGTACATTTTCCGGCAAACAACGATAGGTGGAGCCAGCAATGATACGTAATCCATTCCACCCGTTGCAGCTCTGCTGTAGGTTCGCGCTTGTGCTCCTGTGCATGCTTTTGCTGGTTAGCACCGCCATCGCCGCAGATGATTCACCCGCTCTGCGCACTGCGGTAGGATCCGCAAAGGCGGATGCCGCTGCCCTCATGCAACAGGGCAAATATGCTTCCGCATACGACATGTACATGCGCCTGCTGCGTGAAGCGCCGGACGATGATGAAATCAACCTTAATCTGGCGCGCAGCTCCATGCGCAGCGGGCGGTACAATCAGGCCGTAATGGCCTATGAGCGCCTCACGGAAAAGTATCCGTCGGAACCAGTACTCTACAATGAGCTGGCACAGGCCTATATGGCGCTTGAAGACCGTGTAAGCGCAGAGCAAGCCATGGCAACCATGCGGTCGCTGAACCCCAACATCAGCAAGGCTGATAATGACCGACTGCTGGATTCGCTTGAGAAGCGCTACGATCACTGGCAGGTGCACGGCAAACTCCGCACTGGTCTTTTGTATGACTCCAATGCCACATTTGGCCCCTCAAGTACCACCATGGACATGGGGGTTTGGCGCGTAACCCTGCCGGATGCGGAAGCCAAAAGTACCTTTGGCGCGTATCTTGGGGCAAACCTTGATGTGGGCTGGAAGGCCGAGCGGGATACGCCCTGGTGGATCGTGGGCGACGCGCAGGGCATGGCGCGCGGCAATGGAGATTCCTCCCTGGATGATGTGCACAGCCGCACATCCGAATGGGGTAGGGCGGCGGTGGGCCTTCGCCATCTCACGCCTACAACCATGTTTGATCTGCGCCTTAAGAGCGAAGTTTTTGATTATCAGTGGTACCAGAATGTCACGGCATCCGGCCCGGAAGCTACCTGGCTTTGGGCGGTCACGCCGTCATGGCACCTTATTACGCGCGGGACTCTGGATTCGCGGGCATACTCACGGGACGGCGACCGCAACGGCGCGTACTGGACACTGGGCCAGTATGTGCGGCGGTTTTTTGGCGAGAGCAACCATGAAATCATGGTCGGCTTAAGCTATGTGGGCGGTAATACGCCGGAGAAGGCCGATTATTGCTACACGGGATGGGAAGCCAGCGCCCGGCTCTCACTCAAACTGCCCAAGGGTTTTGAGCTCGCCCCCTTTGTTTCCTTTGAAAACGACTGGTACAACGGCCCGGCAACAGCGCTTGAAACGTCCAACAGGCTTGACCAGAAATGGCGCACCGGCGCGGCCCTTACGTGGCATATTACCGATGCCTGGTCTGTTGAAACCTCGTACCAGTATACCCACAACAATTCAGAAAGCCCGCTGTACAGATACGACCAGTCCCTTGTTTCGCTAGGAGTTGCCTGGTCGTTCTAGGGTTGGCTAGAATCGTGGTATTGACGCCCAAGGGGCACTTCACACGCAACGCAAAATGGCTTGTGGTTTCCCACAAGCCATTTTGCGTAAAATCTGCCAAGAGCTTGGACAAAAAGAGCCGCAGGTTACTGCGGCTCTTTCAGCTTGAAAATCCTGTGGCTTGCGTTAACGCCCTAGCGGGCGCAAAGGCGCTCTGCCGGGATAATGACAAAGTCGTGGGCCTTGAGTACTTCAATGGCCTGATCGACCTTGTCAAAGCGGAAGATCATAACGGCGCTTTCAGCTTCGCGCTGCACAAAGGCGTACATGTATTCCACGTTGATTCCGTTCTTGGAAACCGTCTGAAGGACGGAATCAAGGCCGCCTGGGACATCGGGAACTTCCACGGCCACAACGCTTGTGCGGCCAAGGGTGAACCCCTTTTCCTTCAAAACAACCTTGGCTTTATCATGGTCGCATACAATCATGCGCAGAATGCCGAAATCAGAAGTATCGGCCAGCGAGAGCGCGCGAATATTAATGCCAGCCTCTGCCAGAGTATGCGTAACCTCGGCCAGACGACCGGCCCGGTTTTCCAGAAAAACTGAAAGCTGTTCCGTTTTCATGACAAATCCTTATGTTTCAACGGGCGGTTCTATGCCTTGTGATTGGGATCGTCAGTAGACGTGGGCTGCTTTTTATCCTTGGGGGTTATGTCAATTTCATCCGGCTCGGTTGAAGAGCGGCGAAAGTTGCGGATTGCCCGACCCAGCCCGCCGCCGATTTCCGGCAGTTTGTTCGACCCGAAAACAAGCAGAACCACAACAAGTAAGAGCAATAATTCAGGCATGCTTACGCCGAACATGCGGGGAGCCTCCGTTGAGAGTTGGGCAATAATGCAAATTACACCCTAAAAGATAAGCCTTGCTAAACCCAAGGTCAAGGTGAAACCTGGAGCCGACCGGGTGGACGGCCCCATGCTCGCGCCGCAGAGCGGCAATTTGCCTTGGTTGGTTGCCGGGGGCTTACTTGCCCATGGCGTTCATGAAATCCTTGTTGGATTTGGTCGCGCGCATTTTGTCCAGCAAAAATTCCATACTGTCGATGGAAGACATGGGGGCAAGAATTTTGCGCAGAATCCATACGCGGTTGAGTACATCGTCGGCCAGCAGCAGGTCTTCCTTGCGAGTGCCCGTGCGGTTGATATCGATGGCGGGGAAGACGCGTTTTTCCGAAAGGTGGCGGTCGAGATAGATTTCCATGTTGCCGGTACCTTTGAATTCTTCAAAGATAACTTCATCCATGCGGGAACCCGTGTCGATAAGCGCTGTAGCGATGATGGTGAGGCTGCCGCCTTCTTCAATATTGCGGGCCGCGCCAAAAAAGCGTTTGGGCCGTTGCAGGGCGTTGGCGTCAAGACCGCCGGAGAGCACCCGGCCAGAAGAAGGGGTAACCGCGTTATACGCGCGCCCCAGGCGGGTGATGGAGTCGAGCAGGATGACAACGTCGCGCTTGCGTTCCACAAGGCGCTTGGCTTTTTCAAGCACCATCTCGCACACCTGCACGTGGCGCTGCGGCGGTTCGTCAAAGGTGGAGCTGATAACCTCGGCCTTTTTGACTGTGCGCTCCATGTCGGTAACTTCTTCCGGGCGCTCGTCAATCAAAAGCACAATGAGGTACACATCGGGGTTATTGGCATTAATGGCATTGGCCAGCGCCTGGAGCAGGATTGTTTTACCCGTGCGCGGCGGGGCCACGATAAGGCCGCGCTGCCCGCAGCCAATGGGCGCCATGATGTCGATAACGCGATTGGAAAGATTTTTCTCGCCGTTTTCCATGACGAGCTGGAGGTCGGGATAGATGGGCGTGAGGTTGTCAAAAAGAACAAGGTTCTTGGCGTGTTCCGGCGGTTCAAAGCCGATCTCGGTGACCTTGAGCAGGGCAAAGTAGCGTTCGCCTTCCTTGGGGGGGCGGATCTGACCGGAAACTATATCGCCCTTGCGCAAGGAAAACCGCCTGATCTGCGAGGGCGACACGTAGATGTCATCCGGGCCGGGCATGTAGCTGCACAGCGGCGACCTCAAAAAGCCAAAGCCATCGGGCAGAATTTCAAGCACGCCATCACCGTAAATGGTGCCGTTTTGTGAAGCACAGGTGGAAAGCAGAGCGAAAATGAGCTCCTGCTTGCGCATGGAACTGGCATTTTCAATTTCATACTGCTCAGCCAGCTCCATGAGTTCCTGCATGCTACGCGTCTTCAGCTCCGTGAGGCTCAAGGCGCTGTCGGTCAACAGTGTGGAAGTAGCTTTCTTTTTGCGCATAACAGTCCGATATTTTGATAAGACACAGGGTAACGCTTACAATATTTGCATATTGTAGCGTGGTAGGCGGATGATATTGGGAACAAAAAAGATGTGTGAAAATGCGATTAGCCCATCTTTTCTGTAATGGCAAGGAAAAAATACGTCGTTGTTCACAAAAAATTTGGTCAGGGGGTGAGCGGGCTAGCTGGCGGTTTCTTCAGGTGCTGGCGGAGGGGCATAGATTTCAAGCAGTTCGTTGCGCACCTTGTCTTCTGCGATTTCCAGAACTTCTGACAATTCGCCGGTCACAAGGCCCATGGCCTGCTCCTGAAGCCGCCGTTCGCCAAAAGAAAGTTCCTTGCTGCGGCCAATAAGCAGCAGCTCGCGCAGCACTTCGGCCACAATTGCAAGGCTCGGGCTTTTGAGCCGCTCGGAATATTCGCGGAAGCGGCGGTTCCAGTTCTGGCCCGTATACACAACCTTGCCCGAATCATTGTGGAGCGATTCAAGAATCGTGGCCGCTTCATCCTTGGGCGTAAGGGTACGCAGGCCCACATGCGCGGCATTGTTTACCGGAACCATCAGCGTGACGTTGTTTGCCCGAATGCGCACAATATAGAGCTCACAGACAAGCCCCCCAACGGTTTTGCTGTCTATGCGTTCTATTTGGCCCACACCTTGGGCAGGATATACAACGAGATCGTCCGGAGTGAACATGATGCCACCAAAACGCCCCCAAAGGCGCAAATAAACGAGACCTGGAGCGATAGCTGGAAGTCGCGAATTAAATGAAGTATTGAAGAGTCGGAAACCGACTCTTCAAATATCCTAGTCCAAGAATGAGCAGGAGTCCAGTTGAAAAAGTATTTTGCTCATATTTGAGGCAATAGGCATTTGACCGGGCGAGCAAGGCAGTGCGCAGATACTGTTGCAGAGGGTTTACAGCATTGGCCCGATGCAAATTGATTGCAAAACCGGCGGTTACAGAAAGCCATTATCAAAAGGCAGCACTGCACGGCACTGCTCAGGATGCCTTTCGCGCAGCACGAACAGCGCTGTCGAGCCCTTTATCGGCAAAGGCAAACAATGTATCGGCGGCAAGTTCCATCGAATTCTCAATGTGTTTTGCATCTTCGCCCTCAGGTCGCCCCAGTACCCAGTTGGTCACGTCACCCTTGTGAGGGGGGCGGCCAATGCCCATGCGCAGGCGGTAAAAATCTGGCGTTCCCAAAAGTTCTGTGATGGATTTCAGTCCATTGTGCCCAGCATTGCCCCCGCCAAGCTTGAAGCGAAGCTCCCCGGCGGGGATGTCCAGTTCGTCATGCACAACAACAAGGTCATGCGGCTTGAGTTTGTGCCAGGCGAGCAGCGGCTGCACGCACTGACCGCTCAGGTTCATGAATGTCTGCGGCTTGGCCGCAAGCCATAAGCCCCCAAGCTTTGGCAGGCGCAAGCGCCACAATTCGCAAGAAAATTTGCCGCCGTTTTGTTGGCTTGCTTCGCCGTCTCTGGCGGCAAGTTCCACAAGATAGCTCACAAAATCAAAGCCGCAATTATGACGTGTATGGTCGTATTTGGCGCCGGGATTGCCCAGACCTACGATAACGCCTTTATAGTCCATCAGTACGCCTCCGGGGGCGATTTTAGGGCAATATCATTTTGAAATTGCTCTGGTGACTGCGAGAGCAGGCACTCGCCGTGAAGGTATAAGCGCAATTTACTTGCGCGGTTAAATACCGGAACAGGCATGTCTTAAACTTTGAAAATGTATTTTTCAAAGCTTATCTGCTCTAGTCTGCTCAAGGTGCAGTGGCAGGCCAAGCCCCGCGCATGCCGCTGCTGCGGTGCGGGCCATAAAGTGGCACAGCGGGGGATTCATGGCGGCCAGATGCCCGCCGCCGGGCAGCCAGACCAGCTTTTTGGCCGGTGCCTTGAGGCAGTCAAAGGTGGCCTGAATGATGGCTGGCGTAAACAGGGCATCGTTTTGAGCGCTGAAAAAATACAGGGGGCAATGTAGCCCCTCGGGCAGACGCGTGTTGAACAGGCTGGCCAAAAAACTCAGGGGATATGTCAGCCGTGTTTTGCGGCGGTTGCTCACAGTTCGCCGCGCGCCGGAAATGATCCGCCAGGAATCAAGGTAGGCCTGCAAGGGCATGGGCAGCCACGGCAGCCAGCGTGCCAGTCTACAGAAAATACGTTCAATATCCGCTCTGCGGTCAGCCAGGCCGGCAAAGCGCGTCAGATAGACAGCCTCGCGCATCTGGGGCAGCACACCGGTAATGGGAAACGCCGCTGTAAGGCCGGGGGATGCCGCAGCATGCGCCAGTGCGAGTATGCCGCCCTGGCTGTGCCCGCATACCGCAATGTGGGCATGGCCTGCATCGCGCAGCCATGTCTCGGCGTCCAGGCAGTTTTGCCGCAGGTCGTCAAAGCTGAACCCCGCGCAGTGGCGGTTCAGCCCGTGCCCGGTGAAATGCACTGCGGCAACGGCAAAGCCAGCTTGCTGCAAGGCGGCAATCATGGGCCGATACTGAATGGGCGACAGCATGGTGCCAGGATAAAACAGCATGACCCCGGCCCCATGATTGGGCCAGAGTTCGAGCCGCAGTTCCCGGTTATGGGCAGGCAGCTTGTGCGTGACAAAGGCTGGTTTGTTCATGGCGCCATGCGTACATAAAATGAGGCCGGTCCCGCGAGGAACCGGCCAATACAGTCGCACAAAGGCCCGATGACCGGGCTTTGCGTCAAACAGTCTTATTCGGCGGCTTCAGCGGCTTCCTTGGCCTTGGAAAGGACGCTGACGATGGCGAAGTTCTGGTCGTAAACAGCCTTGACGTTTTCGGGCAGGGGCAGGTCGCCCACGCAGATGGTGGTGTTGATGTCCATGGGGGTCACATCAACAACGATCTTTTTGGGCATGTCCAGGGGCTTGCTGCACAGGCGTACGACTTCGCGGTAGGTTTCAAGCTGGCCGCCGAGCTTCACGCCGCGCGACACACCCACGAATTCCACGGGCACGTCAACGGTCACGGGCTTGTCCAGATCCACGCCGTAGTAGTCGATATGGCAGAATTCCTTCTTGTAGGGATGGTACTGCACGTCCCAGATGATCACAGGATGCACGGACTTCTGACCGTTGTCGTCAATCTCGAGGTTGAACACCGAGGTGCGACCGGCTTCGGCAAAAATCTTTTCCAGCGGCAGGGTAGGAGCCTGCACAGAAATGTTGTCACCCTTGGCGGTGTAGAACACGCCGGGGATCAGATCCTGGGTACGCAGACGGCCACTGGCGCCTTTGCCGCTACCTTCGCGCTTCTGCACGCTCAAAGTCTTTTCAATATTCATGTCCTGCTCCTTGGCTTACCGCAGCCGAAGCGTGCGGAAAAAGTTCTGTTATTATGGAACCGGCCCTTGCGGGCAGGCTTGGGGCTATACGCAAACCGCATAAAGCGGGTTACACAAACAACACGCTCACCGATGAACCGGTATGGATGTTGTGGATAGTCTTGCCCAGAAGGGCAGCCACAGAAACAACCTCCAGCTTTGGACAACGCTCAAGCTTGTCGCCCATGGGGATGGTGTCTGTGACAAATAACTTTGAAAGCGCTTCGGTGCTGTTGATGCGCTCAATGGCCGGGCCAGACAAAACACCGTGGGTGGCGCAGGCCACAATCTTGGTAGCGCCGTTTTTGAGCAGCACGTCAGCACCAGCGCACAATGTGCCAGCGGTGTCGATCATGTCGTCCACCACAATGGCAATACGGCCTTTCACATCGCCGATAACATGCATGGCCTGTGCCTGATTGGGCTTGTCGCGGCGCTTGTCCACAATGGCCAGCGGCGCATTGAGCCTTTTGGCATAGGCGCGGGCGCGCTCAACACCGCCAGCATCGGGCGACACGATCACTATGTTGTCATCGTGCAGCCGCCGCAGCGATTCAAGCATGACAGGCACGGCAAACAGGTTGTCCACCGGGCAGTCAAAGTAGCCCTGAATCTGTCCCGCGTGCAGGTCAATGGTGACCACGCGTTCCGCACCGGCAACGCTGATAAAATCGGCCACCATTTTGGCGCTGATGGGCGCACGGGGGCTGACCTTGCGATCCTGGCGCGCATAGCCGTAGTAAGGAATAACGGCGGTAATCCTGCCTGCGCTGGCCCTTTTGAGGGCATCAAGCATGAGGCAGAGCTGCACCAGATTGCGGTTGATGGTCGGGGGGCAGGTGGGCTGCACCACAAAAACGTCATCACCGCGAACATTGTCGCCTATTTCGATCCGCAACTCGCCGTCGCTGAACGTGGTAGCCAGCGTGGGCGTGAGTTGACACCCCAGATGGTTGCAGATGGCCTTGGCCAAATCCGGATTGGAAGACCCGGTGACGATCTTAAGATCGCTGTACATGAACCGCCCTGCCTTGCGCGCCAAAGAGCACTTACGGTTATACATCCTTGCTGCCGTCGCCGGAAGAAAGGCGGCGCTTTATTGCCAGGCCGCCGACAAATCGACGGAAGGCGCGGTCAGACGCCCCAGACGCGATACAGCAGCGTGTGGCTGGGATGGAAGGGTTCGAACCTTCGAATGACGGAGCCAAAACCCGTTGCCTTACCACTTGGCTACATCCCAGTATTTCACAGCACGTGCGCGTATACGCGCCTGTTCTCTCCTTGCAGCATGGCGGCAGCCGCCTGCGATTCCACATGGGATTCGTGTGCGAAAAGCGCCACAATGCTTGAGCCGCTGCCACTCATGGCTACGGCTCCAGCCCCAAGGCGCAGCAAGTTCGCCTTGATTTCTGCAAGCTGTGGATGGCGAGAAAATACAACGTCCTCAAGGTCGTTGTGAATGCTCAACTCTGTCCGCACCCCGGAGAGAAAAGTTCCATTAGCCTTGCTTTCTGTCTTTGTCAAGAAATTTTGCCCAGAAACCGTGTTTGAAGCCTTGAGCGCGGCGTCATAATCGGCGTATGCCTGGGGGGTGGATGCATGAATTTGGGAGCATATCAGAACAAGGTGTATGCCTGCAAGCGTATCATCCCTGCAAGGCTCGATGATCTCGCCAATGCCACGCACCCGGCAGGGTTTGTTTATGAGAAAAAACGGCGTGTCCGCGCCTACTGTGAGGGCAACCTCTGCCAGCGCCTGATCGTCAAGCGGGCTGGATAGCCTGCTGTTGAGCCAGCGCAGCAGGGCCGCCGCATCGCTGCTGCCGCCGCCAAGACCTGCGCCTGTTGGAATGCCCTTGTTCAGGCGCACTTCAAGCCCGGGCAGGTTGGGCACACGTTTGGCGAGGGCGGCGTAGGCCTTGGTGAGGGTGTTGTTCTCAAGGTCAATGCCCGGCGCATCACACTGCACAACCAGCCCGGCAGCGTCGGTTTCGCGAATGTACAGGCGATCGCAGGGACGGGGCAGGGGCCAGAAAAGAGAATCCAGTTCATGATACCCGTTTTCCCGCACACCCGTGATGCGCAAACCAAGATTAACCTTGCACCCGGCAACAACTACGCTCATGGATTTTTTCGCTCCTGTGGCGATTGATGGCTACAGCGTTTCAACCGTGAGATTGCCGTTGGTGTACACGCAGATTTCCGAGGCGATGCGCATGGCCTCACGGGCAATGGCCTCCGCATCCATGTCGCTGTGCCGGGCAAGCGCCCGCGCCGCCGCAAGGGCATAGGGGCCGCCGCTGCCAATGGCCGCAACCTCGTCGTCCGGTTCAATGACGTCGCCCGTGCCCGACAGCACGAGAATGTGCTCGCTGTCCGCCAGCAGGAGCATGGCCTCGAGCTTGCGCAGGTATTTGTCCTTGCGCCACTCCTTGGTCATTTCAACGGCGGCGCGAACCATGTTGCCGCGCAATTCCTTGAGCTTGGCTTCAAAAAGTTCAAACAGGGTAAAGGCATCGGCTGTGGCCCCGGCAAAACCCGCCAGGATCTTGCCGTCATACAGACGTCGTACCTTCTGAGCGCCGTGCTTCATGATCATATTCTGGCCCAGGGTCACCTGACCATCGCCAGCAATGGCCACGCGGCCATTCTTTCTTACTGCCAGTATGGTTGTGGCATGCGTATCCATCATCAGTTCTTTTCCCATATTTCCTTGCGCTCTTTGTAGGCGGCCTCAAGTTTCTGAAAATCGCGCGGATTTGCAGATTTGCCCGACAAGGCCTTGGCCTGGTTAAAGTAGCGCTCGGTCTGTTTTTTGTTGTTGGAATACAGCGCGCTGTACGCCATGTGGATATAGGCCCCGGCAGTGTCGCCCGTTTTACCGAGCGAGCGGGCGTAGGCCTCGTGAACTTCGGCGTCTTCCGGCACGTAGCGCAGCACATCTTTATAATACTGCGCGGCCTGCGCCTGCCTGCCCGTTTCGTCAAGCATGCGGGCATAGAAAAAAGAGGCCATGTAGTCGCGCGGGTCAAGGCGCATGGCCTGACGCAGCAAGCCATCAGCACGGCTCATGTCGCCCTTGCGGTAGTGGAATGCCCCAGCCTCGCGCAGCACCAGAGGATCGTTGGGCGAAGCGGCGAGGGCTTCGTCAAAGGCCTTGCTGGCCTCAGTAACCCGGTTGGTACGGGCCAGCACAATACCGCGCCCCATGCATGAAAGGCCGTCCTTGCCCGAAAAACGCTGCTGCGCAGCCTGCGCGTCGCCATAGCGCGCCCAGAGGAGCGTTTTGACGCGGATAAATTTGGTGTTGTCCTGCGTACGGCCCTGCACAGACTTGCCCATGCCCTCAATGCGGGCCTGAAGCCCGTTGATGCGGTCGCCAATGGCAGGGTGGGTAGAAAGGTAGGTCGGTACGCTGGTGCCGCTCATCCAGCTTTTCTGGCGCAGCACCTTGAAGCCGCCCACCATGCCCTGCGGGGGATAACCCGCAGCCACAAGGTATTGCAGGCCAATCTGGTCGGCTTCGGTTTCGTCCATGCGGCTGTAGTTGAGCATGGCCGACTGTCCGGCCCCCAGCGCGCCCACAGCAATCGCGCCGCCGCTGGAGCCGCCCACCGCCACGCCCGCAATGGCCAGCAGCAGGGAGCCAAGGGTCACAAACTGCGCGCGTTCAAGGCGTGAGGCCACGTGGTGCTGGGTTACGTGCGCCAGTTCATGGGCAAGAACGCCTGCGAGTTCTTCTTCCTTTTCCATGTTCATGATGAGGCCGGTGAACACGTAGACGTAGCCGCCGGGAATGGCAAAGGCGTTGAGCGAATTGTGCAGGATAACGGCGGCTTTGAAATTGAAGGGCTGCGGCGGAATTTTTTTGACCAGACGGTCTACGATCTGGTTGACGTACTGGCTCACCTCTGGGTCTTCCACAATGGGCATGTTTGCGCGGATCATCACGTCAAACTTGTGGCCCATCTCTTTTTCGTCCTTGATGGTGACACCGCCGAAAAAGAAGGCCTGGGCCGGTACGGCCACAAGCTGGGCTGACAGAAATGCCAGCAGAACAAACAGCGCCATAACTCGGCGCAGGGCAACACGATGCAACATGGCGTCCTCATGATGCCGCAGTAAAAGCGCCCGCGTCGGAGACCGACGCGGGCAGCGGCTTATTCCAGATCCCAAACCTGACCTTCGGGGGTGTCGCGTACGCTGACGCCCAGATCAAGAATTTCCTGACGTAGCGAATCCGAGCGGGCAAAATCCTTGCTGGCGCGGGCTTCCTGCCGGGCGAGCATTAGCTCTTCCACTCGGGGCACGTCAATCTTGCTGCGTGTGGCGCGCTGGCTGCGCAAATCAGCCAGAAAAGCTTGCGGGGCCTGCCCGAAGAGGCCAAGGCGTTTGTCCCATTCCTGCGCGCGGGCAAGAAATTCCTGCAAGAGGTCGCGTCCGGCTTCGGCTGCGCGCAGGGCCTTGTCTTCCAGCAGGCGGTTCACAAGGCGTACCTGGGCAAAAACCTGCCCAAGGGCCTGCGCCGTATTGATGTCATCCTCAAGGGCGGCATCAAAAGCCTTGGGCAGCGCGGCCCATTCCTCGGCCATTTCCTGCGGCAGGGGCGTTTTTTTCCACTTGTCGCGGGCAAGGGCCTTGCCCGCTTCGTGCAGGGCTGTGTACACGCGGTGCTGGGCTTTTTCCGCTTCGTCCATGCTGTCGGCGGTAAAGTCGATGGGGCTGCGGTAGTGCTTGCCCAGCAGGAAAAAGCGCAGGGTTTCAGGCAGATAGTTTTCAAGAATATCGCGGATGGTCTTGAAGTTGCCCAGGGATTTGGACATCTTTTCCGCATTTACCTGCACAAAGCCGTTATGCACCCAGTAGCGGGCCAGCGAGCAGGCGCAGGCAGCTTCGGACTGGGCGATCTCGTTCTCGTGGTGCGGGAAGATAAGATCCTGCCCGCCGCCGTGAATATCCAGCGGCAGATAGGGCTGGCTCATGGCCGAGCACTCAATATGCCAGCCGGGACGGCCCTTGCCCCAGGGACTTTCCCAGAAAGGTTCGCCGGGCTTGGCGGCCTTCCACAGGGCGAAATCCAGGGGGTCTTCCTTTTCTTCGCCGGGTGCTACGCGCGCGCCGGAGAGCAGATCGTCCAGGCTGCGGCCAGAGAGTTTGCCGTAGGGCTCGTAAGCCCGCACACGAAAATACACGTCCCCGGAGGGCGTGGAGTAGGCCTTGCCCGAATCAATAAGAGTGGAGCAGATGGCCTGAATCTGCGGGATAAAGTCGGTGGCGCGGGGTTCTTCATCGGCCCGCAGCACGCCCAGGCGATCCATGTCTTCATGGAAGGCGGTTATGTAGGTCTGGGCAACCTCGCGCCAGTCGCGGCCTTCCTTGTTGGCGCGGTTGATGATCTTGTCGTCCACGTCTGTAAAATTGCGCACAAAGCGGACCTCAAGCCCTGTATGGCGCAACTGCCGCACGAGCACGTCAAAAACAAGAGCGGAACGCGCATGCCCGATATGGCAAAGATCATAGGCCGTTATGCCGCAAACATACATGTTTGCCTTGCCCGGATGAACGGGAACAAACTCTTCCTTCTTACGGCCCAGGGTATTGTAGAGCAGCATGTATATCCCTTACCCGGCCTGACCGGGAAGATTGATCATGTCGATGCGGCGCTGGTGCCTGCCGCCTTCAAAGGAAGCGCACAGAAAAGCTTCAACAATGGCCTGAGCCAGTTCCACGCCGATGATGCGCGCACCGAGGCAGAGCACATTGGCGTTGTTGTGCTGGCGCGAAAGGCGCGCCTGAAGCTCTGTGGCGCACAGGGCCGCGCGGATGCCGGAGTGGCGGTTGGCGGCAATGGAAATGCCAATGCCTGTACCGCAAATGAGAATGCCTGTTCCCTGCTCTTTTTCCACAGCGGCGCAAAGCTTGTGCGCCAGCACGGGGTAGTCGCAGCTTTCGGTGGAATGGGTACCGTCGTCCACCACGTTTATGCCCTTCTGGGCAAGAAACTGGACAAGGTGTTCTTTCAGCGCATAGCCAGCGTGGTCTGAGGCAATATGAATGGTCTGCATGTATACTCCTGCAATGGTACGCACGGTGCGCCCGGACTGGCCGGACGCACCGCTAGAGCATTTAACACTTCTGTATTGGCGGTTAAGGCGCGTTGCCCCGATACCGGGCCGCAGCTGTAAGGCGCGTCCCGTCAGGTCAAAACTATTGCTGCTGCTTGAACTTGGCGAGCGGCAGCAGGGGAGCGTCATCAGGAAGGGGTAAGGCCATCTGCTCTTTTGTAAAGGGCTGGGAAACCTTTTCTCTTTCCTTGATAAGCACAATGGCGCGTTTGCCGTTGCTATGGGCAAGGTTCAGACGGCGGGGCAGCGGCTTGGGATCATCCGAATACAGGATTTCCATGCTCCAGCCCTTGCCGTTGGCCTGTTCCTGCCATTCCACGGGCAGCCCTTGCTCGTTGATGATCAGGCGGCCTCCGGGCTGACCCTGAAGGTCGTACAGGGCCTTGCCGTCGGCAGAAAAGGCGGTTTTGTCAAACTGGTTGCCAAATACCGCCGTGTACCGCCCATTGAGCAGGTCGGCCAGATGCACAAGGTTGAAGGGAACCGGCACGCCAACCTGAAGCAGGGGCTTGGTAGCGCCCTGATAGAAGTAGGCCTTGTTTTCGCTGGGGCTGTACACAAGAAAATGCTGTCCGTCTTCAAGTATCTTGGCAACAGTGGTGCCCACGCCCGCCATAACATCCAGTCGCAACTGGCGCTGGCTGTTGCCCCAGAACAGGGCCGTGACGCGCCGCGTGTCGCCCTCTGTGCCAAAGCGCAGGCTCAGTTGCAGGCGATAGGGTTCAGACTTGTCGGCAGAGCTGACAGCCGCAAACTTTTGCCAGCGCTGTTCAAGCACGGCGCGGTTTTCGGGCGAGGTTTCCAGCACGGGCTGACGGGCGCAGGCGCACAGCAGCGCCAGACAACAAAAAATAACTAGTTTTTTCATAGATGTGAAAGCCGCTGCCGCAATGCTTCCGCATTGTCGGGTTTGAGTTCCATGGCCTTTTGATAGGCGGTGCGGGCTTCATCCTTAAGGCCAGCCCGCGCGGCGATATCACCATAGTGCTCCCATATGGAGGCATCCGTATGCTCGTCCAGCGTAACGGCGCGGCGGATTTCCTTCAGGGCGTCATCGAGTTTTCCAGCCTTGAAATAAGCCCAGGCCAGAGAATCTATAATATAGGACTGGTTGGGGGCCAGATCGTTGGCCCGCACAAGAAGCGTCAGGGCGCGGTCAAGGTCGCGGTCTTCCTCGGCCAGGGTGTAGCCCACGTAGTTGAGGGCCTGATAATTGTCAGGATGCAGGGCCAGGAGTTTTTCCATGGTTTTGAAAGCGGCTTTTTTGTCGCCGGTTTCATCCTGAAGAGAGCCGAGCAGAAAGAACATTTCTGCATTGTTGGGCCAGCGCTTTATGGCATTCTGGGCAACGTCCAGGGCCTGCTTCATCTGCTTTTTCCGCGCAAGCAGGCGCACCTCGACCTCCAC
Organism: uncultured Desulfovibrio sp.; assembly: GCF_902477725.1. NCBI lineage: Bacteria > Pseudomonadati > Thermodesulfobacteriota > Desulfovibrionia > Desulfovibrionales > Desulfovibrionaceae > Desulfovibrio > uncultured Desulfovibrio sp. The sequence goes on from NZ_CABSIF010000002.1 coordinate 136,236, forward strand.
AAGCTCGGAGGAGTCGGGGTTGGCGCTTGTGGCCTTGCGCACGGCGTCAAGGGCCTCGGCATCACGGCCAGCCTCTGCCAGCAACTGGATGCGCAGCAGTACGCCCCGCACGGCAGACTTGCTGGAAGCCGGGATTTTATCCAGCCAGGAGAAAGCCATGTCCAGATCGCGGCGCTGGTCATATGCCAGCTCGGCCAGCAGCAGATACACATCGTGGGGCGCATCGCCCTGCGCAACTATCTGTTTGAGCAGGCTCTCCGCCTGCAAAAAGTGGCGCGAATCCATAAACATGCTGGCGACAGTCAGCTTGAAAGGCGTACTGTCCGGCCCCTGCTGCATGTACTTGAGCGCCCGTTCGGGCTGGCCCATGCGCAGCGAGATATTGATGAGCCTCAGCAGCACATCCTGCGACGAAAAATTGAGTTTGAGCAGTTTTTCGTAAACGCCGCGCGCTGCCTTGAGGTCGGGCTTCTGCTCGTAGATGAAGGCCAGTTCGGCCAGAGCCTCCACAAAATCGGGCGTATCCTTGATGGCGCGCTGCAGATAGGCCACGGCTTCACTGGGCCTGTCCATGCCGATGAGCGCCCGGGCGTGATAATAATCCACCAGCGGGGTGCGCTGCTTGCCCGTAACGCTGTTGAGCAGCTTTTCGGCCTCGGGATACTGCTTGGTTTTGACCAGCAGCAGGGCCAGCTCCATGCGGGCATCTACGGAATCGGGGTGCTTTTTAAGGTATTCGCGCATGAGCTTGACGCCAAGCTCGGGCGAACCTTTTTCCATGAGGGCTTCGGCATAGAGCAGATTGAGCGAAATATCATCGGGCCAGACGCTCAGGGCCTGCTCCATGACCATAGCGGTATGGGGAGACTTGCGGCTGAGCAGCCACACGCCGCCTTCAAGCCAGATGTTGACGGGCATGTGCGCCTTGGCCAGCAGCGGCGACGCTGCGGCAAGGGCGTTGTCGTCCTCATTGTTCATGGCCTGCGCAAAAACAAGAAAGGCGTAGGTGTTGAGCGCATTGGGCGAAAGCTCTGCTTCAACCGGGCGCAGCGATACGCCCTTGAGGTCGTGCTGCTGGGCCTTTGCTGTGGCAGATGGCGCGGCAGATTCTGCAGCGGACGTGTCCGATTTTTCAGCAGTCTGGTGCCTGGCGCCGGAACAGCCGCCGCATCCCAGCAAGGAAAAGGAGGTGGCGGCAGTCAGGGCCAGAGCGCATAGCAGCGCAACGTGGTTACGTTTCATATCAGGATTGTATCCATGTGTCTGAAAAGTCTTTGATATCCACAGCCAGATGCTGCCGGATCTTTTCCAGCAACCGCGCTTCAAGCTGGCGGACTCGTTCCCGCGTGACGTTATACCGTTCGCCTATCTCGCGCAAGGTTACAGGTTCATCCGTGAGCAGGCGATTTTGCAGAATATACAGCTCTTTTTCGTTCAGCCTGGGCAGTATGGTTTTGAGCTTGCTGCGCACCAGGCTGGCGATTTCGTCGCGCGCGAGGCTGTCTTCAATGCCGGGGCCGAGCGCGGGCAAAAAGTCCATGCGTGTTGCGCCGCCGGCATCCTCGCCCACGGGCACATTCAGCGACATATCGGTGGACGCAAGGCGCTGATCCATCTCGTTGATCTGGTCTTCCGTAACGCCAAGGCGCTCGGAAAGCATGGCCGCATCCGGGTCAAAGCCCTGCATGATCAGCTTTTGGCGCTCGCGGTTCAGATTGTAGAACAGCTTACGCTGCACCTGGGTGGTGCCGATCTTGACCATGCGCCAGTTGTCCATAATGAACTTGAGTATGTAAGCCTTGATCCAGAACGAAGCATAGTACGAAAACTTGATGCCCTTGTCGGGGTCAAATTTGTTGACCGCGCGCATGAGGCCCACGTTGCCCTCCTGCACAAGGTCGAGCACGTTCTGCATCCATCTGCGCTGAAAGTCCATGGCAATGCGCACCACAAGCCGCAGATGCGATGAAACCAGCCGAAATGCCGCATCCGCATCGTTGTGGTCGCGCACACGCAGGGCAAGCTCGTGCTCTTCATCCGGCTTGAGCAGGGGGAAGCGGCTTACTTCGCGCAGGTAAAGGTGCAGGCTGTCGCGTGGCCCCACAGCAGGCAGGCGCGGTGTGGATGGCGCAGGCAGGCCCTCGTGGTCGGCATCAAGAACAAAGGGATCGATATCGTGATCGCTGGTGTCCAGCTCAACGTCCACATCTTCTGGGGAATCAGCGAGGGCGTCGTCATCGTCCTGATCGTCAGATACGGAATCTGCTGGAACCTCGCGCGCGGCGGAGCCATCCACATCAATAATGCTCTGCTTGGCGGCCTTGCCTTCGGTCGTGCGGGAGCGCGCCTTGGCGGCAGCGCCACGTGTGCCGCCCCCGGCAGGGGCTGCCCGCTTGCGCGAAGGGGGAGCATCCAGAATTTCCACCTCAGGCGAGGAAATTTCGGTTTCTTCCGCTTTTTGCGCGCTGCGCGGGTTTTTGGGAGCTATCGGACTATCTTTTTTCATGATATTTATGTCTGAGCATCGCTGCCTGTAACGGGCCGCAATGTTTAATGCTATAGTTTTGGTTTGTTCTTTTCAGTGTTTTTCAGTAGTAAAAGGCCTGCCGGGTTTAATGCGCGGCGCGGTTTTGCGGCCCCGGCGGCGTTCAGCCCCGGGTCGGCCCGCATGTTCCGGTTCGCAAAATCCTTACGGAATCAGCGGCCTCAAACAACGGAAGCCCCAGCATACAGGTAATGCAGGCGGAAGGCAAAGGTGCACTTTGGCTTGCGGCGACTGTGCTGGGAACAGAGCGAGACGACGATGACATTTCGACAAGCCCTCGGCCTTGGCAGGCCACTTTTGCTCGACGGTGCCATGGGTACCATGCTTCAGGCCTCGGGCATGCCCGCTGGCGCGACTCCCGAAGAATTTTGCATGGCAAACCCCGACACCCTGCGCGGCATCCACAAGGCCTATCTGGACGCGGGCGTTGATCTGCTGACGTCGTGCACCTTTGGCGGCAATATTTACAAGCGGCCCAAGAGCCTGGACGTTTTTTCGTTCAACCGGCGCATGGTCGAAATTGCCAGGGAAGCCGCCGCACAGGCTGGCCGCCCTGTCTTTGTGGCGGGCAATGTGGGCCCCACGGGGCATTTTGCCAAGCCCCTCGGCCCGGTGGAACCGCGCGATCTTATCGCGGCCTTTGCCAATCAGATTCGCGGGCTTGTGGCGGGCGGGGCCGACCTCATATTTATTGAAACGCAATTTGATCTGGCCGAAGCCAGAGCCGCCGTGGCGGCTGCCCGGCAGGAATGCGACCTGCCCGTCATGGTCTCCATGACTTTTGAACAGGGCGTGAGCCTTACCGGCTCCACCCCCGCAATTTTTGCCGAAACCATGCAGAACATGGGCGTGGATGTGGTGGGCACCAACTGTAGCCTCGGCCCGGATCAAATGCTGCCCGTGGTGCAGGAACTGCTCGGCGTGTGCGAATGCCCGGTCATGGCCGAACCCAATGCCGGTTTGCCCGAGCTGCGCGGTAATGAAACCGTGTTCCCTCTGGGGCCGGAAGATTTTGCGCAAAAAACCGCCCCCTTCGCCCACCTTGGCGCGCGCATACTTGGCGGCTGCTGCGGCACCACGCCCGCTCATCTGGCGGCGCTTGCGCAGGCCCTGCGCGGCATGGACAGCGTCACGCCGCCCCCGGTATCGCGCAAGGGCATCTGCCTGACCAACCGCTCCCAGATGGTGCGCATCGCTGTGGGCCAGCCCCTGACCATCATTGGCGAGCGTATCAACCCCACGGGCAAAAAGGCTCTTACGCAGGAGCTTCAGGCCGGAGTTTTTGACGTCGCCATGCAACTGGCCGACGCACAGGTGGATGCCGGAGCCACTGTGCTTGATGTGAACGTGGGCGCGCCCCTGGTGGACGAAACCCAGCTTTTGCCCGAACTCGTGCAGCGCCTTGTGGGGCGGCTGCCCCTGCCGCTCTCCATAGATTCCTCCAATGCCAATGCCATTGCCAACGCCTTGCCGTACTGTCCCGGTTCGTTTCTGGTGAATTCCATCAGCGGCGAGACTGGGCGCATGGAAGCGCTCGGCCCCTTGTGCCGCGACTTTGGCGCGCCCTTTATTCTGCTGCCCCTCCAGGGGGCGCATCTGCCGGAAAAAGCCGCAGAGCGCATCCGCACGGTGGAGAGCCTGATCGAAAAGGCCGAGGGCATGGGTATTTCGCGGCGGCTGATGATGGTGGACATTCTCGCGCTGGCTGTATCCTCCAGCGCGGACAGCGCGCTCCAGTGCCTGGAAATGACCCGCTGGTGCGCTGCCAACGGCCTGCCCACAACGCTTGGCCTTTCAAATCTTTCTTTTGGCCTGCCCGCGCGTGAACTGCTCAATTCCACGTTTCTTTCCCTGGCGGCTGGCGCGGGGCTTACATCGTGCATCGCCAACCCCTCGGCCCAGCGGCTGCGCGAGGCGGCAGACGCGCTCAAGGTGCTGTGCAACCACGATGCCCACGCATCCTCATTTATAGCCTCCTATTCCGGCTGGAAGCCCGGCGAAGGCTCCGTGCAGGTGCGTCAGGGCGGCGGGGCGGCGGCCAAAACCCTTGCCGAGGCCGTGCTCAACGGCGACAAGGAAAATGTGCTGCCCCTGCTTACGGCAGAGCTTGACGCGGGCGCTGACCCCTTTACCCTTGTGCAGGAAACGCTCATTCCGGCTATTACGGAAGTGGGCGCGCGCTATGAACGGCGGGAATATTTTTTGCCCCAGCTCATTCGCGCGGCAGAAACCATGCAGACCGCCTTTGCGCATCTCAAGCCTTTGCTGGAGGCCGGGCGAGGCCCGGAAACGCGCCCTGTTGTTGTGATGGCCACGGTCGAAGGTGATATTCACGATATTGGCAAAAATATTGTTTCGCTGCTGCTCGGCAACCACGGTTTTGACGTTGTGGACGCGGGCAAGGACGTTCCGGCAGAAGCCATTGTTGCTTGCGCACTCAAGCACAACGCGCGTATCATCGGCTTGTCGGCATTGATGACCACCACCATGGTTCGCATGGAAGACACCATCAAAATCGTCAGGGAGCGCGCTTTGCCCATCAAGGTATTGGTGGGCGGGGCTGCCGTTACGCAGGCTTTTGCCGATGTCATTGGCGCAGATGCGTATTGCGCTGACGCCGTAGGTGCGGTAAAGGCCGCCAAGCAGTTTGTTTAGCCGCGCCCCGGCGCGGCCTTTGCTCCTCATTCAAAACTTCGGGTAAACTATGAAGAAACTCATCCTGGCCTTATTGCTGTGTCTGGCTTTGCCGTGCTCGGCGCTGGCGGCCTCGTCATCGGTTCCCACCCTGAATTTGGCCGGGCTGACGGATATGCTTGCCAAAAACAAGGGCAAGGTCATCATGCTCAATTTCTTCGCCACATGGTGCCCTCCGTGCCGCGTTGAAATCCCCGAGCTTGTGAACGTTCGCAAAAAGTACGCGGAAAAAGACGTGCTTATCGTGAGCATCTCCCTTGATGAAGATTCCAAGGTTGTGCCCCCCTTTGTGGAAAAGATGAAGATGACATACCCCGTCTTTGTCGCTGACCGCGAAGTGGCGCGGGCGTTCAAGATTTCGCAGATTCCTCACAATGCCTTCTACAGCAAGGATGGCCAGCTCATTCTTTCTGAACCCGGCATGGCGGACGCCGAAATGGTCGAAATGGTCTTTAAAAAGCTGCTGGAACAGAAATAATGGAAAATACCCTTGTGGTGCGCAAAGCCCACATGGACGATGTAAAGTCCATGCATGGGCTTTTGCTGCAATGCGCCCAGAAAGGGCTTTTGCTGCCCCGCGCGCTGATCCATCTTTATGGGCATGTGCGCAACTTTATGGTTGCGGAGAATACGGCTGGCGAGATAGTGGGCTGCTGCGCCCTTGCCCCGGTGTGGGAAGACCTGGCCGAAATATGCTCGCTTGTGGTGCGTGAAGAAGCCCGCCGCCTGGGAACGGGCCGGGAGCTTGTCAACGCCTGCCTCAGCGAATGCCGCGACCTGCATATTCAGAAAGTATTTGCGCTTACATACCAGGAGGCGTTTTTTGCCCGCCTGGGTTTCAGGGTTGTGGACAAGGATGTTTTGCCGCAAAAAATATGGGCCGACTGCGTGCACTGCGCTAAGTACCCCAACTGCGACGAAACGGCCGTCTATTTTGAACTGGATTCCGCTGCAAAGGACGTAGGAGAGGTGCATGCCCAAGGCTAACGACATCAAGGTAAAAGAACTGAAACCGGTATTTACGCCGGAGCAGATTGCAGCCCGGATCCAGGAGCTGGCCGCAGAGATCAACGCCGAGTACGGTGATGAACCGATGGTGGCAGTGTGTGTGCTCAAGGGTGGCTTCATGTTTTTTAGCGATCTGGTTCGATTTTTGCATAACAAAAATCTGGAGCTGGATTTTGTCCGCCTGTCTAGTTATGGCAAAGGGTCTTCCAGTTCCAAGCATGTGATCTTCAGTAAAGATGTGGAGATTGACATTTGCGGCAAGCATGTGCTGATTGTTGAAGATATCGTGGACAGCGGGCACAGTATGCGTTTTCTGCTCGGGCAGTTTGCGGCGCGCAAGGCGCGCAGTCTGCGTCTGGCTGCACTGGTGGACAAGGATGAACGCCGGGAAGTAGACGTTAAGGTCGATTTTGCGGGCTTCAAGCTGAACCAGGGGTTCATTGTGGGCTATGGCCTGGACTACGCCGAGCATTACCGTATGTTGCCCGGCGTGTTTGAAGTGATTCCAGAATAGGCTTTTCCCGGCTCCGGCAGCCGGTGGGTTTTGGAGTAATGGCATGGAAATAAAGTGTCCCAATTGCAGTAGCCGCTTCAGTTTGCCGGATCAGCTTGCCAAGCCGGGCGTCAAGCTGCGTTGCTCGGTCTGCAAGACGGTTTTCACCTACGAGCCGGAAGTTCCCTTGGCCGAACAGGGGCCGCTGCCGGAAATGCCCATCAAAAAGAAGCTGCCACTGGTCAAACTGGCGCTGATTTTTGTGCTGGTGCTGGCCTGTGCAGGCGGCGGCTGGTATTATTATTCGCTCAAGAATGCTGCCAAGCAGCCCAATGAGCAGGAAATTGCCAAGCAGGTTGAACTGCTGACCATGCGCAACGTGCGGCAGTATTATGTTGATAATGAAAAGGTGGGCAAGGTTTTTGTGGTAGAGGGCAGGGTGGTTAACGAGTTTCCGCAGCCAAAGGAACTCATTACCATTGAAGCCGCCATCTACGATAAAGACAAGAAACCCCTGGCTGTCAAAAAACAGCTCGGTGGCGTGCAGCTTTCACTTTTTCAGCTCCAGGTGCTGAGTGAGAAAGAAATGGAATCCTTCCTCAACAACAAGGTTGAGATTCTCACCAACAATACCAATGTACCGCGCGGCGGCGAAGTGCCGTTTATGGTGCTGTTTTACGCGCCGCCCGATGGCGTGGCCGAGTTTGGCGTGAGGATCATTGACGCCAGGGATGTATCTGAGCAGGGCGGCTCCGGTACGGGCGCCACTGCCGAACAGCCCAAATAGTTGGTCTGACGCAAAACGCCGCTTGTTTTCGAGCGGCGTTTTGTTATTGTGCCAGGCGCAGGGCCGCATACGCGGTTTGCCCACCGCAGTGCCTATGGCAGCGGCGGGCTGTATTGCGGCCTGTGGAATGTTGGGTCAGCCGTCTGCTGCTGGCCGGGCAAAAGGCGAATGTGCGCGAAAGGCCGGTTTTGTTGTGGAAGCCGCCTTTCGTTTTTGACGACAAGAGGATTGGCCGGCCGCATACCGGATTTTGTGCAACTGGGCGACTCTGGCGGGGAGTGGCCGCATAGCCAAATAGCTGCAAATGAAAAACGAAACACCAGAATTGAAAAGAGCCTTGAAAAACAGGCATGTACAGCTCATTGCCCTGGGCGGAGCCATTGGCACGGGCTTGTTCCTTGGTTCGGCCGGCACCATCCAGATGGCTGGCCCAGCTGTTCTGATCAGCTACTCGCTTGGCGGCTTCATTGCCTTCATGATCATGCGCCAGCTTGGCGAAATGATGGCGCAAGAACCCGTTGCCGGATCTTTCAGCAACCTTGCCCATAAGTACTGGGGTGATTTTCCCGGTCTGCTCTCTGGCTGGAACTACTGGATTCTGTATGTTCTGGTGGGCATGTCCGAGCTGTCGGCTGTTGCCGTATACGTGCAATACTGGTTTCCCAGCATCCAGCCATGGCAGACCACGGCCTTTTTCTTCCTGCTGATCACTGGCGTAAACCTTTGCCATGTGAGCCTTTTTGGCGAAATGGAATTCTGGTTTGCCTCCATCAAGATTGTGGCCATTGTGTCCATGATTCTGCTGGGGTCTTTTTTGTTGTTCAGCGGTCACGCTGGCCCTGACGCGGCGGTGAGCAACCTGTGGACCCACGGCGGCTTTTTGCCGCATGGCTGGGAAGGCGTGTTTACCGCACTGGCGGTTGTGGCCTTTTCGTTCGGCGGGCTGGAACTTGTGGGCATTGCCGCTGCGGAAACCGACAACCCGCGTGTGACCATCCCCAAGGCTGTGAACCAGATCATCTACCGCATTCTTATTTTTTACATCGGCGCGCTGCTTGTGCTGCTGACCCTGCACCCCTGGAGCCAGCTTGGCGCACCCGTGGACAAAAGCCACTGGGCCCAGGCTATGGTAGCCAGCCCCTTTGTGCAGATTTTTGACCTCATCGGTATTCCTTTTGCTGCGCATGTGCTGAACTTTGTGGTGCTCACGGCGGCCCTTTCCGTCTACAATGGCTGCGTTTACTGCAACAGCCGCATGCTGTTTGGTCTGGCGCTGCAGGGCAACGCCCCCAAGGCCTTCGGTACGGTCAGCGCTCGCGGCGTGCCTGTGTATGCCCTGCTGATTTCGTCTCTTGCCACGCTGATCTGCGTCATCATCAACTACGCCATGCCCGGCAAGGCCCTTGGCCTGCTCATGTCGCTTGTTGTGGCCGCTCTGGTCATCAACTGGGCCATGATCAGCCTGACGCACCTCAAGTTCCGCGCTGCCATGGTTCGGGCTGGCGAAGTTATTTATTTCAAGTCCCTTTGGCATCCTTTCACCAACTACCTGTGCCTGCTGGTCATGGCCATGGTGCTCACAGTGCTTGTGATCATTGGTGAAAGCCTTGCGGTAATGCTTGCCCCCATCTGGATTGCCTTTGTGTGGCTGGGCTACAAGCTGAAAAAGCAGAGCAAACATCTGCCGCCCAGCATGAGTAAATAACGCTGTAGCCGCCCTTTCTGGCTGTAAAGGCCCGCTTGGCGTACGCGTTCCTCCGGGGACGGCATGACCAAGCGGGCCTTGTTTTTTGTGGTGCGATACTTTGTTTGGGGCAGGGGATTCCTGCCGCTGCCAGCCGAGCAAATTGGACAGCGCGCAGCAAGGTATTGAAATTTTTTTTGGCACAAGCAGAAAGATGAAAGAGCGGCTAGTCGCGTGGTGCGGCAAAAAATCCGTAGCTGTGACGTAGCGTCTGTGCCAGCCTGTCTGGTTTCACGCCCGGTGTGCGGTTGGAATATTTATGTCTGCAAGACTGTTAGGAAAATTCGATAGCTGAATGGGCAGAATCAGTCTGTGATGGGCTGGCAAAGGGCTGGAGTGGGTAAATGCGAACAGAAAAGCGTAAGCTGCGGTTTTCACAAGTGGCGTGGCCGGAAAGCGTTTGTCTAGACTTGCCTTCGAGGAGCGGCTATTGTCTTGCAACAGGTGAACGCCATGAAAAAACATAAAGCAACAACAAAAAAAGGTTCGCGGTTGAACCGCGAACCTGAATTTTCTGGTGGGCCATCAGGGACTCGAACCCCGAACCAACTGATTAAGAGTCAGCTGCTCTACCAATTGAGCTAATGACCCGCATTGCGTGAAAAGGTGTTTACGCTTATGCGGCCCTGCCTGTCAAGCAATTTGAAAAAAATCAGCTAAAAAGAGATAATGCATTGAAATATGACAAACTGGCCGTAGCTTCCACCATGCCGCTTGCCCCGGCCTGGCGAGCGCTGTGCGCAGGCCTCGTAGTGCTGTGCGCCGCTGTTTTTATGAGTTTTGGGGCGCGGGCCGAGGATCTGCAACCAAGGCTTGAAACTGCCCGCGACGGGCAAAACCTGATTGCTGCGCTGCATATTGTTATCCCTGCGGAATTTCACGCCTACGGGCACGAACCGGGCGAGGCGGGCAGACCCACCACTGTGGCTTTTTCTGTAGCAGGGGGCCGGGCCTTGCCCGTGTATTACCCCGATGGAGCAGTTCAGCGGGATTATTACGATCCAGCGGCCACTGTGAACGTGTACGAAGGCAACGTGACATTTTACATCCCCTTGCCGTCCGATGCCGCAGGAAAGCCCTTTGTGGCTGATTTGAGCATGCTGTTATGCTCCAGCCGCAAGTGCATGCCCGTCAATGAACAAGTGACGGGCATGGTTGCGCGCGAATCAGCGCCCCTCAGCGGCATGCCCTGGCGCATACAGTGGCAGGAATTGCAGCATCGCGCGCCTGCGGCGCCGCCAGCAACCCCGGCGGAGGAGGACGGCAACGATGATGCGGCGGGCGATACGTGGGCCAGAGAGCCAGCGCAGGCCACCAACGGAGCATTGGCTGATGAAAGCATTGAAAAGCTGCCGCCGCCGGATGGTTTTGACGTGCGTCTTTCTCCGCGTTTTCTTGATGATTCCATGGAAATTTCCGGCCTGGGCAAGGCCCTGCTGTTTGGCATACTCGCGGGCCTGCTGCTCAACGCCATGCCCTGCGTGCTGCCAGTGCTTACCTTCAAGGTCAGCGGACTGCTCATGGTTGGCGGGCGTGATGCCGCAGGGCTCAAGCGTTTTCGGCAGCACAACCTCTGCTTTGCAGCTGGGGTCATGACGCTGTTCAGCGCGCTGGCCCTTGTGCTGGGGCTTGCAGACCTCATGTGGGGGCAGCTTTATCAAAATCAGGCTGTGCTCATGGTCATGCTGCTGGTGGTCTTTCTGATGGGGCTGTCCACCCTTGGCGTGTTCAGCCTGCCGGTTATTGACCTCAAGACCGGGGCCAACAGCAAAAATCCCTGCTTGCAGGCATATTTTACAGGCCTTGTTTCGACATTTCTGGCTACGCCTTGCAGCGGCCCACTGCTGGGCGGCGTACTGGGCTGGGCTTTTACCCAGCCGCTCATCATTGTTGTTGTGGTCTTTTGGGCTGTGGGGCTGGGCATGGCCCTGCCGTACATCCTGTTTTGCCTCTGGCCCGATCTGGCGCGAATTTTGCCAAAACCCGGGGCATGGATGCACGTATTTGAGCGCATAGTGGGCTTTATGCTCATGGGCACAGCCCTTTACCTGCTTTCTGTGCTGCCTGTTGAGCGGCACATGCAGGTGCTCACCGTGTTGCTGGTGCTTTCGCTCTGTGCCTGGCTGTGGGGGCAGTATTGCGGCATAACCGCGCCGCCCCTGAGACGCAAGATCATGGGCGTGCTGGGCGTGGGGCTGCTGGTGGCGTCTGTTTTCTGGGTGCTGCGCCCTGTTGCGCCCCTGCCGCACTGGCGGCAATTCACGCCGGAGGCTTTTGAGGCCAACCTTGGCAAAAAGCCCATGCTGCTTGAATTTACCGCCAACTGGTGCCCCAACTGCAAATTTATGGAAGCCACAGTGCTGACGGACGAGCGCATGCGCAAGCTTCAGGCCCGGTACGGCATGGAACTCGTACGCGTGGATCTGACCAACGCCAATGCCTATGCGGTGCGCCTGCTGGACGCTCTGGGCAGCAAAAGTATTCCGCTCACAGCCATTTTCCCCGCCGGGGACGAGGCCGGGCAGCCGCTTGTGTTGCGCGATGTGTATAGCGCCCGGACACTTGAGCAGGCCCTGAACGAAACTTATGAAAAATAATGGCCTTTTTCGTAGATTGCCCTATGGTTCTTTACTGCCCTGCCGATATTGTCTAATGTGTGACCATACAGCAGTGCTTGAAATGGAAAAGAGGTTTACGGCCCAAGGGTTGTCCCTCATGTAATTTTTCTGCACACGACTGCGGCCTACTTGCGACAAGGGAGCAGACATGGATCTGAGTCAAAAAAAACAGGAAGACGAACTTCTGCAACTGGTGACGTTCAGCATCGGTGAAGAAGAGTTCGGGGTGAACATCCTGAAAGTTCAGGAGATCATCCGCACCATGGAAATCACCAAGGTGCCCCGCGCTCCGGAATTTGTGGAAGGCGTCATCAATCTGCGCGGCAAGGTGATCCCCATCATTGACCTGCGTCGGCGTTTTGGTCTTGCACCCAAGGGGCATGACAAAAACACGCGGATTATCGTCATTGAAATCAACAACATCATCGTGGGCTTTGTTGTCGATGCCGTCTCCGAGGTATTGCGCATACCCGCGAGCACGGTGGAACCGCCGCCACCGGTTGTTGCCGGGGTGGACTCGGACTACATCAGCGGCGTGGGCAAGTTGCAGGATCGCCTGCTTATCATGCTTGACCTTGATAAGCTGCTTTCTGGCGACGACCTGGAGATGTTGACGTCCGTGTAGCCCGTAGCCCAGCATCCGGTGTTGCCGTTGCCAGCAGATTTGAAAGAAGACGGTATGCTGGCATCGGATTTCTCTGGTTGCGCCCGCCGCGCGGGGTATGACCGCCTTGCAGCCGCTCGCTTGCGGTGTGCTGGCAGCATGCCGGAGTTCACACCACGCATGCCGAAAGGGTATTTAAGACAGGCCGGGCTATGCCCGGCCTGTCTTAACTGTTGACCACTGCCAAGCACTCATTTGATCTCGTAGTGAACTGGGAAAAGAGGGGAGATGATGGGTCGCACCAGCGCCTGCCGCTGAAAGTGCGCAAGCCTTTTGTCTTGCGATGGTCTGACTGGTGGGGCGTTTTGCCGCCGCAGGGATCCTGCGCTGCAAGGCAAAAGCTGCAATGAGAAAAACGGCCCCGGCATTTGTGTGCAGGTGCCGTATCAATAGAAAAAAAGAGAATTATTTGCCCAGTGGCTGCTGCCGTACCCGGCGGCTCGACCGCAGAAACAGCTCTTCCACAATGACTTTTTCATAATCAGGGGCCAAGGCAAGATCTGTGTGCAGGGCATTGGACAACATGCTTTCAAGTTGCTGGGTTTCTTCCCAGATTTCGAGCAGTTCGTCATCCGCCATTGTTTTGACACGTTCTGCAAAAGGCTGTTCATCAATAAAGGGAATACATGAACCCATTGTGTTCTCCTACTGCGCGGCGCGCATGAATTCACTTACGCATTGCTGCGCCAGCAGCGTTTGCGCCATCTGGGAGCAACCCTGTGATCCGGGGTGCAGCCCATCGCTCAGATCGTCCATATAGACGGAATTAGTTATCAAAAGCTCATGCACCTGCGCAAACGGAATGCCGCGCTGGTTGCACAGCCTTTGCTGCAGCTTGCACAGCTGCGCGATGCGGGCGTTCGCTTCCGCAGCCGCAACGGGTGGCGGGCTGATCACCAGTGTGGGGGCGGTTGCTGCCGCTTCTTCCAGCACGGGGTGCAGCAGCGCTGCCGTCAATGCCGGGTCTGCTGGCTGACCGCCGCCTGGGGCAGCCATATCCACCACGCCCACACAAAAAACAAGGTGCGGCTTCATGCCGGGTATCAGCCTGTTTTCCAGCTCCTGCCGCCAGCGGGCGGCAATGTCAGCCGTGCCGTGCCGCCTCGCGCCAAGATTATAAAAGGTGGAGCGTGGTATGGGGCAAAGGCCTGTTTTGTGCGCAAGCACCGCCAGCCTGCTTACCCACCCGCCCGGCATGAGGCAATCGTTAACGCCTTGCGTCAGCGAATCGCCAAAAAAGAACCAGGCAGGTGTCGTATGCGGCATATGGTTACTCTGGATAGGATTGACCGTCCGCAAATATCTGCGCTGTTTTAAGCAAGCCTATGCGCTGGCGCAGAGTTTCGGGTGTTCCCAGGGTGTCTAGCACTGCCATGCAGAAAACCATAGGTGACAAATAACCGTTACTCCAGTCTGCCACAAATGTCACGGCCTCCACCTGGCCCGTTGCATTGGTCTCTGTGGACCAGTCGCGCAACATCAGTCGGATATCTGCTGTGCGCGGGCCCTTCTTGGTATCACGCGTGAACATGCGCTCGGGCAGCTCTGCAAATTCGGCAAAACAGCGAGCCGCAGCCGCGGTTTCTTCCTGAGTGGGCATGCGCAGGGTAAAGGCCTCGGCAACGGCCTGTTCTGTGCGGCGGCTTTTCTCCACAGGCTCCACCCGCAGTACGGTCATGCCGGGGGGCAGCAGGGGGGCCAGGCGCGCGGCTACTTCTTCCGGCGGCAAATTTTTGTGCAGGGTAAGGGCAAACCACTCCGCCTGGCTTTCCACGCCCACAGGCAGCGCACGGCCAAAGGAGAGCAGCGGCATGGGGTGAAAACCCTGCGAAAATGCCAGGGGCATGGCAGCCCTGCGCAGAGCGCGGTCAAGCACGGCCTGCAATTCAAGCTGGCTCAAATATGCGCTGCCCCCAGCCTTGCTGTGCCACAGGCGGTACTGGGCCGCCTTGACGGTCAGCTCCGCCGTGATCTTGGGCGGGCGGCTGGTTTGCGGGCGGCATACAAGGCGGCCTTCCTCGTCCAGAGTGGGCGCGTGGGCCATCTGGTCGCGCTGCGGCAAAATAAGCCTGTTGCGGTGCAGGGGCTGGTCGGGTTCGTCCGAGTCTGCCGGGGCGGATGCGTGTTGCATGCGCGAAGGGCCAGCCTTGGTGTCGCAGGCGCCGCACTGGCGGCAAGCGCCGTAGCGGCAATCATCGGTAATTTTTTCCGTCAGGGCGCGTTCGCGTTCACGCAGCAGAAATTCCTCGGAGATGCCAGCTTCAAGGTGGCTCCAGGGCAGGGCCGCGCCGGGTTCGCGCGGGCCGGTGCATTCCTGCGCGCTGATGCCGCACTCTTCAAGGGCTTCAAGCCAGGGCGGCAAAGAAAAATGTTCCATCCAGCTCGTAAACACCGCACCCTTGCGATAGGCCTTTTCCACCACATCGGCCATGCGGCGGTCTGCGCGCGACAAGACACCCTCAAGGTGGCTCATGGCGGGTTCGTGCCAACGCAGCTTGAGGAATTTTTGTCCCTTGAACTGCGTCCGCACCAGATTGACGCGGCGCTGGATTTCATCCTGCCCGATCTGCGGCACCCACTGGAAGGGCGTGAAGGGCTTGGGAACAAAGGGCGAAAGAGCGGCTGTCACCTGTAAGCGGGGGTTGCCGCGACCTGCGGCATCGCGCACCTTACGGCAGATATCCGCAATGGCCGACAGGTCTTCATCCGTTTCTGTAGGCAGGCCGATCATGAAATAGAGCTTTACAAGCCGCCAGCCGTGTTCGACCAGCTTCTGCGCGTGCAGCAGCAGGCCTTCTTCGGTAACGCCTTTGTTGATGACATCGCGCAGACGCTGGCTGCCAGCCTCGGGGGCGAGAGTCACGCCCGTGCGGCGCAGATCGGCCATGCGCTCAATGATTTCGTCATCAATGGAGCCAACGCGCAGCGAGGGCAGGGAGAGGCTGATCTGTTCGCGGGCGCAGCGGTCAAGCACGCCGAAGCTCAGGGTTTTCAAGGCGGAAAAGTCGCCCGTGCTCAGAGAAAGGAAGGAAATTTCGTCAAAGCCCGTTTCGTTCAGGCATTTGGTCAGGAGTTCATTGATATTGTCGAGCGAGCGTTCGCGCACAGGGCGGTAAACCATGCCCGCATGGCAAAAACGGCAGCCGCGTGTGCAGCCGCGCGCGATTTCGAGCGAGAGGCGATTGTGCACCGCGCCCACAGGCACAACCTGCCGCGTGGGGTAGGCCGCATTGTTGAGATCGGCCACAATGCGCCGGGTGGGGCGCTGGTAGTCGTCACGCAGGGGCTTGAGCGGGAACACGGGAGCGCCTGCGGCGTCAAATTCCTGCTGAAAAAGGGACGGCACGTATACGCCGGGAATGGTGCGCGATTGCAGCAGCATTTCATCGCGCGTCCAGCCCAGATCCAGAGCTTTTTCGAGCATGCGCAGCACGTCCGGGAGGCTTTCCTCGCCATCGCCGAGCACCATAATGTCCACAAAGGGGGTCAGCGGTTCCGCGCTCAGCAGCGCGCCGCCGCCAGCAATAACCAGGGGGCATTGGGTGAGGCTTTGCGGCCTGTCTGCCGTGCGCAGCGGAATGCCCGCCAGATCGAGCATGTAGAGCACATTTGTGTAGCAGAGCTCGTGCGTGATGGAAAAGCTCAGGCAGTGCATGCTGCCCAGGGGCGTATCTGATTCCAGCGTGGCCAGAGGCGTGTTGTGTGCGCGCAGGATATCTGCGGCTTCCTTTTCAGGAGCCATGACGCGTTCTGCCCACCAGCGCGGTTCGCTGTTGACGATATTGTAAAGAATTTTTTGCCCAAGGTAGGACATGCCCACATCATAGGTATCGGGAAAGGCCAAGGCCACGCGCAGGCGTACGTCTTCGGGGTTCTTACGGCAGGCGTTGTCCTCAATGCCCGCATAGCGGCTGGGTTTGGGCAATAGGGGCAGCAGTGGGCGCATGTCTATCCTTGTGTGGGTTGGAGAAAAAGGCGAAGGGTGCAAAAAGGGCGGCGTTTTGCGCCGCCCCAAGAGTGATGGCAAACCCCGTTTCTCGGGTATTGCGCCGTCAAAGTCGGCAAAGCCGCCGGGCGCAAAGGGGTTTGCTGCAAGAGTTTTACTTGTAATTACTTGATAAGGCCGCTGCCGGAACCGCCAAAGGGTTCGGAGCTGAACTGCATCTTGCCGAGGCCGCCGGCCACGGTCAGATTGGTGCAGGCTTCGATGTACTTGTCCTGCAGTTCCTTGGGGGTGTTGGCATAGCGGTAGAGGAAATTTTTTCCCTCAATGCTGCCCGTAAAATCAGGTTCAAAGGGATAGCCGTAGGGCAACAGCATCATCTGCACACCCTGCTGGGTGGGGACAGTCTGAAGGGTGGCCACCTCGTTAAGGCAGTCCTTGTCGGCGTCATACTTGCCGATGACCAGTTCGCCCGTCACCAGCTTCATCAAACGGATATCATAAGCCATGCTCAACTCCTCGGTAGTCGTTGGTTTTACCTAGGCATTGGCGCAACGCATGTCAAGGTATTTTATGTTGCCAACAGTTTTGAAATGACTACAGTACGGGCATGCAGAATTTTGACGCACCCATCAATACAGACCCCGCAGCAGCGGCCAAAGTGCTGGAACCCGTGCTCGGGTATGTCTTTACAAAGCCCGCGCTGCTGGATCTTGCCCTGACGCACAGCTCGTGGGCCAATGAATGCGGCACAGGGCAAAACCATAATGAACGTCTTGAATTTTTAGGCGATGCCGTGCTTGAACTGTGTGTCTCTGCCCAGTTATTCAGGCGGTTTCCCGATGCGCGCGAAGGCGAGCTGACCAAGATGCGGGCGCATCTGGTGAGCACCGTAAGCCTTGCGGAGCGGGCACGGAAGATTGGGCTTGTTGCCTTGCTGAAACTGGGACGGGGAGAAGAAAGCCAGGGAGGGCGCAATCGTGATGGCGTGTTGAGCGATGCGCTGGAGGCCGTGCTTGCTGCCGTGTATGAGGACGGCGGTTTTGCTGCCGCCCAGGGCGTGGTAGCGCGGCTTTTTGCCGACCGCTGGCCCACGGCTGCAAGCAAGACCATGCCCAAGGACTATAAGACCCGGCTTCAGGAAGCTTCGCAACAGCGCTTTGGCGAAGCGCCGCTCTACACCCGCATGGGCAGCCAAGGGCCGGAGCATGCCAAAATTTTTGAGATAGCCTTGCGGCTGCCAGATGGAACCGAATTTGCCGCCACTGGCAGCAGCTGCAAAAAGGCGGAACAAAATGCCGCCCAGCAGGCGCTTGACGTTCTTGAATCTACTGCAATACCAAAAAAGAACTGACAAATCCCCCAATATGCCGCTGCAAAGCATGCGTGCATAATCGGGATTGTCCCGGCCCGGGGGCACAGCCCCCGGGCCTCCCATCTTTGGTCCACCACAGCCTAGTTTATGATGGCCTAACCGCCGATAAGCTTCATGGCCATCTGCGGCAAGGAGTTGGCCTGCGACAACATGGCCACCGCAGACTGGGTGAGAATCTGGTTGCGGACAAAGGACGTCATTTCTGTTGCCACGTCCACGTCGGAAATACGGGATTCAGCAGCCTGGAGATTTTCAGCCTGAGTATTCAGGTTGGTAATCGTATTTTCCAGACGGTTCTGCACCGCGCCAAGGTGCGCGCGGATTTTATCCTTGGACACAATGGCCTTCGTGATGGCCTCAAGCGACTGCTGCGCGGCCTGCTGCGTGGAAACCGTGCCGCCCGCGCGCAATGTGTTGGTGGCGGTATCATAGGCCTGATTGCCAACACCAAGGGCAGATGCAGTGGTGCTACCGATGGTGATATAGTAATAGTCTTCGGCAGAATCGTTGCCGGTGCCAAAGTGAACCTTCAGCTTGCCGGAAGCCGTCATGCCGCTGCCATCGTGCGTGTCAGAGGACAATGTGCCGTTCAACAGGTGGATACCGTTGAAATCGGTGGCGTTGGCGATACGGGTAATTTCCGAAGCCATTGCCTGGTACTCGGACTCGATCATCAGGCGCTGCGTGGAATCATAGGTACCGGTGGCCGCCTGTTCCGCCAGTTCCTTCATGCGCGTGAGCTTTTCATCGATGATGCCAAGCGCGCCGTCAGCGGTCTGGATCATGGAAATAGCGTCGTTCGCGTTACGCGCGCCCTGATGCAGGGTGGTTATGTCGGCGCGTTGCAGTTCTCGAATTGCCAGACCTGCGGCATCATCAGCGGCGCTGTTGACGCGAAGACCAGACGACAAGCGCTGCATGGATTTTCCCAGTGCCGAGTAATGCGCATTTAAATTTCTGGCCGTGTTGTCGGCCATCATATTATGGTTAATGACCAAAGACATGGGACACCTCCTGGTGGTTACTAAGCTGTACTCGCCAAGATGCAATCCATGTGCCAACAAAAAAAATTGTTATAATTTAGATAGTTATAAAATTTAAATTGTAACGGGAAAAAATTTCCCTCCCCGGAGAGGAATTTTTGACAGTATATCAAGGCATTCGCGCAAACCACTTTGCCTGCCTGCTTCGGCCATGGAGGCTGGTCTGCCGAAGACTTTTCTCATGCCCCGATGCGCAGGCAGCCATTGAGCGCAGGCATTGCGCACAGGCATACGCCTGAGGAAAAGGTATTCGTTAAGGTCGTGGGCCGTGCGCACCATACAGAAAACCCCGGCCTGTTCCCCCCATGTATCGGGGAGCAGGCCGGGGTTACGCTGTTGTCAGCGCCCTGAGGCGGCGATTAGTGCGGAATGATGTTGGCCAAAAAGTCCTTGGCGCGCTGGGTTGCCGGATTGTCGAAGAACTTGTCCTTGGGGGAGTCTTCAAGAATCTGGCCGTTTTCCATAAAGAGAACCCGGTTGGCGACCTTGCGGGCAAAGCCCATTTCGTGGGTAACGACCATCATGGTCATGCCTTCGTAGGCCAGTTCAACCATGACATCCAGCACTTCGTTAATCATTTCCGGGTCAAGTGCGGAGGTCGGCTCGTCAAAAAGCATGGCCACGGGATCCATGCACAGGGCACGGGCAATGGCAACGCGTTGCTGCTGCCCGCCCGAAAGCTGTGAGGGATACTTTTCCGTCTGCTGTTCAAGGCCGACCCGCTTGAGCAGCATGTGGGCCTTTTCCATAGATTCTTCGCGGTTGCGCTTGAGCACTTTTTCCTGAGCCAGAACAAGGTTATGGATGATGTTCAGGTGCGGAAAAAGCTCAAAATGCTGAAAAACCATGCCAACGTGGCTGCGGAGCTGGGCCAGGTTGGTCTTTTTGCTGGTCACTTCTGTGTTGTTCACAAAAATTTTGCCAGACTGCACGGGTTCAAGGCCGTTCACGGTTTTGATCAGCGTGGATTTTCCCGAACCGGAAGGCCCGCATACCACAACAACCTCGCCTTTGTGTATGCGCGTGCTACAGTGGCTCAGCACATTGAAGTCACCGTACCACTTGGATACGTTTTCCAGAATGATCATGGCTTCATCGGTGGGATTAATCATTGATTGAGTCTCTTTTTTACCATGGTTACGGTGGCTGAAACACAGAGGCAGACCACAAAGTAGCCGGATCCTGCAATCAGTACCATATCAATTTCATAGCCTGTTGTTTTGCCAATGTTGGAAGCGGTGCGGAAAAAGTCGGCAAGGCCGATGATGTACACCAGGGCGGTATCCTGAAAAAGAATCATGCCCTGGGTCAGCAGCAGGGGCGTCATAACGCGGAATGCCTGCGGCAGGATGACATAGGTGATGGTTTGCGACTTGGTCATGCCAAGGGCAAGGGATGCCGCATACTGGCCGCTCGAAACACTGCGCATGCCTGCGCGGATAATTTCTGCATAGTAGGCCGCCTCAAATGCGGTAAAGGCCACTATGGCGGAAACAAGCCGAATGTCTGTTTGCGGCGAAAGATTGAAGAATGAAGTCAAAAACTGCGGCACAATGAGGTAGAACCATAACAGTACCATCACAAGGGGAATGGAGCGGAAGCAGTTCACGTAGGCGGCGGAGAGCCAGCGCATGGGCGCGTAAACAGAAATGCGCGCCACAGCAAGCAACGTGCCTATCACCATGCCAAAGGCAATGGCCGTGATGGTGATCTTGAGCGTTACCAATGCCCCCTGCGCAAGCAGGGGCAGGCTCTGCTGGATGATGCTCCAGTCTATGCTAAACATTTTTGCCTCCTGTGCTCATGGAGGGCAAACGCATTTTGTTCTCCAGCAGTTTCATGGAACGCATGACCACAAAATTCAGGAAGGCGTAGGCAAGCGTAACCGCAATAAACGATTCATACGCGTAGCCAGAAAATTCCAGAAGGCGGTTGGCCTGTGCGGTCAGTTCTATAAGTCCCACAGTTGAAGCGACTGCGGTGTTTTTGACCATATTGAGCATTTCTGAGGTCAACGGCGGAATAATGATGCGGTAGGCATTGGGCAACAGAACATGCCGATAGGTCTGCGGCAGCGTAAGGCCAAGGGCCAGGGCGGCGTAGCGTTGTCCGCGCGAGAGCGCCTGAATGCCAGACCTGACCTGCTCACAGACGCGCGCCCCGGTAAAGAAACCCAGCGCGCAGGTGGCAATGACAAAAAATTGGATGTTGGGGTTCAGTTCTGCCTTAAACCATACGCTAGCTTTGTAGGGCAGCAGGTCGGGTGCTGCGAGGTACCATATGAAAAACTGAACGATAAGAGGTATGTTACGAAAAATGGTCACATAGGCCGTGCCAATGTTACTCAGAATCTTGTTGGGCAGAGTGCGGAGAATACCGAAAAAAGAGCCCAGAAGAAAAGCCAGAATCCAGGCACAGACAGACAGGGCCACTGTCGTCAAAAAGCCGTCCACCAGCCAGCTAAAGTAGGTGACGTTTCCGAACGGCGCCTGCTCAAAAAAAATGCCCCAGTTCCAGTTAGCCTGCATTCGTTGGTTCCATCCCTGTGTAAAAAACGTATCTCATGGTGCAGCGGGCTTAAACGCATGCCCGGGAGCGCCCGCTTGCGCCTGAAGCTCCCGGGCATGCCTAAAATCAGTTCAGGGCCTTGTCGTTGGGGGCCTTGAAAAGAGCCTTCATTTCGTCAGACATTTCAAAATTCATGTTCATGTTCTTGGGCGGAATCGGCTGCATGAACCAGCGGTTAAAGGACTTTTCGGCGTTGCCGTTGCCCTGTTCCGCGGCAATCACGTCGTCAAGCAGCTTCTTGAACTGGGCATCACCCTTGCGCACCATGCAGCCGTAGGCTTCAAAGCTCTGCGGGGTACCCACGATGATCCAGTCAGCGGGCTTTTTGGCCTTGGCGCGTTCGCCGGCAAGCAGGGCGTCATCCATAAAGAAGGCCACAGCGCGGCCAGATTCCACAGTGCGGAACGCATCGCCGTGGTCTTTTACGCTGATGATGTTGATGGCGAGGCCCTTCTCGTCATTCATCTTGTTCAGCAGCTTTTCAGACGTGGTGCCGGAGGTCACGGCAACGTTCTTGCCCTTCAGGCCGTCAAAGTCCGTGATGCCGGAGTCTTTGTTGACCAGCAAGCGGGTGCCGATGATAAAAAAGGTGTTGGAGAAGTCAACCTGCTGCTGACGTTCCAGGTTGTTGGTGGTCGAGCCACACTCGAAATCAAAGGTGCCGTTTTGCAGCAGGGGAATGCGGTTCTGCGAGGTGATGGGCACAAAGCGCACCTGGAGGTTGGGCATGTTCAGCTGTTTTTTAACGGCTTCCACAACCTTGTTGGAATAGTCCTGTGCGTAGCCGATAACGTTCTGCTGAAGATCGTAGTAGGAAAAAGGCACGGAAGATTCACGGTGACCCACAACAATCACGCCGGTATCCTTGATTTTTTTCAAGGTGCCGGTGAGTTCCTCTGCCTGCGCCTGACCGCCCTGAACAGAGGTCAGCAGAAGCAGAGCCGCAAGAGCGGACAAAATGGATTTCTTCAGCGCCATGGTTTCCTCCTGGAATGGCATTTACGGAAGACGGCGCCCCGTTGCCAAATAGCAGCGCCGCCCAAGAAAACTACCCGGAAAATGGTGTTTGCCAGACCCATGAAAGCCAAGCCCCGCATTCAGTATCCACGGTGCTCTGGTTTTGATGGGGTGCCGGTGTGCAAGGGCACGTCCACGGCAAACAGTTTCCCTGAGTTCCTGCCAGAGTGCAGTGTCTGCGCTCATCGGGCGCGCCGATGCTGGCAGGCAAGAAAGCCGGGTGCGCTATCATGGTTCAGCGCACGCCGCTTCACGCTTCTGTGAACGATACGCGGCAACCGGCAAAGAAAAATACATCAAACCATGCGGCGCTTAGCGGTGCATGATCCATCGCTGACTGGTGCCTTGGGGGGGAGGCGTCGCTGCGCTCTTGAGCAATTAAATGATGCGAAAATGCATTCGCAAAATTTTACGTCACATGTTCAGGCATTTACCCCGTGCGGGTAAAAAGCTCGCACAGCCTTAAGAGCGATTACAAGGTGAAATCGCTCCCGAGAGTGCAGGAACCACAAGCGGTTATGCTTGCGGCAGAACACCTGCGTCAAAATTTTCATTAAAATACCTCGGCATCATTATAAATATTAGCCCTGGTGTCAATATGACATCCGCTTGCGCTGACCTCGCGCGTGCTGCCCTCCAGATTTTAGTTAGACGCTTAAATGTAACATTTTTTTCAAAATTTGCGCTATTGGTGCCGCTTGTTTTGTCCGATAAACGATAATATGATCATTCTGCTTGGTTTACCGGGAGGCTGTTTTTCTCAGCCTCGGGCACAATTATCCGTTTTCCGACAAGGATGGGTTTATGGTTTTTATTTCCCATGCGTTTGCTCTGGCCATGCTGGTTATTTTTGCGGTTGTTGGAAAAATTGACGGATTGTTGTGGTTTGCCTTGGGTGGTGTGGCTGCCTGCCTGGCGGTGGATGCAATTATGTGGTTGCGCGCCCTGGCGGAGGCCAGGCAACTGCGCGAGCAGATGGATGAAGTTGCCGGTCGCGCTGGCGAATCCGGGGGCGCCAATAATCAGGAACGCCTTGCCTATTGCCTTGGGCGGCTGCGTTCTGCAGAAGATAATCTGGCTGCCGAGCGGCAACGCACTGTCGGGCTTGAAGCCACCAATGCGGCGCTTCAGGCAAAGCTGCAAGCGGCGCAGGCCGAAAATACAGCCTTGAGTGAGAAATTTGAAAAGGGCGATACCGTGCTGCGCAAGGCGCATACTGTTTGCGCCAAACTCTCTGGCGAAGCCCAGAACCTTGCAACCCTGGTTACGGAAGTGAACCAGGGGGTTGCCGTGCAGCGCGACCGCCTGAACGAAACCGGCGGCGCTATGGACGCAGTCTCTCAGGGGGCGCACGAATCATCCATGCGCGTACGCGAGCTTTCGGAAAACGCGCAAACGGCCAGCGGCAGCGCATCTGCCAGCAAGGAGCAGGTTGACGGCGCTGTTAGTTCCATTGAGCAACTCAAAAATACCATTGTGCAGCTCAAGGAAGCCATGGCAGGTCTTGGAGAAAAAGCCAGCAATATTGGCAAGGTGATGGCTGTCATCAATGAAGTTGCCGACCAGACCAACCTGCTGGCCCTTAACGCAGCTATTGAGGCGGCGCGGGCTGGTGAAGCCGGGCGCGGTTTTGCCGTTGTGGCTGACGAAGTGCGCAAGCTGGCAGAAAAAACCATGGGCGCCACGCGGGAAGTTGAAGACGCAGTGAAGGCAATTCAGCATGAGGCCCACCGTAATGCCGAAACTGTGGATGCCGCCGCGCGTCTCAGCCTTGAAGGGGCCAGTTCCGCCTCTGTGGCTGGCGAGCGCATGCGCGAAATTTTGGAGACCATGTCCGGCACAGCCCAGCATTTGCAGGCTGTGGCCGCCACCGCCGGAGTGCAGTCGGAAAATATTGAAGACGCCAATAAAGCCCTGGATGAAATCCGCATAGTGGCGGAGCAGACCTCTGGCAATATGAAGGTCTTTACTGCTGCGCTTCTGACATTTCAGGGCGGCATGGAAGAGCTGGACATGATTGTAAGCGCCCTGGCAAGCGGCGACTATGATCGTGCATCTTCAAGCAAGTTTGTGCAGTGGACGCGTAATATGGATCTTGGCATAAATGATATAGACAGCCAGCATCGCCTGCTTGTTGACTATATTAACGATCTGCACAGCGCCATGACCAATAATAGCAGCGCGCAGGAAATGCTTGGCATTCTGCGCAAGCTCCGCGACTACACCAGTACACACTTCAGGGATGAAGAAAAGCACTTTGTCCGCACCGATTACCCCTCCACCAAGGAACATCTTCAGATCCATCGTGACTTTGAGGCCAAGGTCAATGAAGTGGAGCAGGGCCTCAAGCAGGGAACAATAACCCTGAGCATGGATCTGCTTTCCTTCCTCAAAGACTGGCTTGTGGAGCACATTATGGGCATGGATGCGCAGTACGCGCCCTATGTCAAAAAAGCTGCCAGGCTTGGCACGACCCGCAAGGTGCGGGCTGCCTGATTCCACTGTTTCGGCTGTTTGTTAAAAGCCCGTTCCGGTTCAGGAAAGCGCAGTAGCCTGCGGTTTCAGGCCCGAGCGGGCTTTTATCATGCGGTAGTGGCAGGTTCTTTTGCTCTCCCACCTCTCGTTTCCAAGTTTTTGAAAATAGCGTGGATCCCCTTTCTGCCATTGCAGGACTGACGAAAATCATTCATATGCAGGTTATGGAATGATTGTTTCACCGCCGGGGGCAGGTCGTAAGCGGATTTTTGGGTTCGCACGGTTTTATGGCTGTACAAGCAAGTGATCTCGCTGCTGTAAAAAGCGGCCTGTGTTCAAGCCTGGGAGAGTGGATGTCAATTCAACTCGTTGCCGCAATCAACCGCGTCTCCAAAATATTGTGCTGTGGGCTTGTCTGGCTTGTTTTGCAGGCATTGCCAGGTGGGGCATGCGCGTTCGATACGGCTATCGCGCATATTGGTGATGTGAGCCTCACCCCCACCGAGCAGACCTACCTGCGCGAACATAGAAAAGTTACCCTGTGTGTTGACCCTGATTGGGTTCCTTATGAGCAGATAGACGCATCGGGAAAACACGTGGGCATTGCAGCCGATCTTCTGGCGCTGGTCGCAGACAGAACCGGCCTTGAGTTTGAGCTGGTGCGCACCGCCGACTGGAATGAAAGCCTGGCTTTTTCCAAAAGCGGACAGTGCAAGGTGCTGAGTTTTCTCAATCAGACCACTGAACGCAGTGAATGGCTTATCTTTACCTCGCCCCTGTTCAGTGACCCCAACGTGTTCATAACCCGCGAAGAACATCATTATATTTCTGACCCGGCAGCGCTTGAGCACGAATCCATCGTCTTTCCCGAAGGCACGGCAATGGAAGGTTTGATCAGGGAGCGGTATCCCAATCTTGAGATCAAGCTTGTGCGGTCAGAGGATGAGGCCATGAAAATGGTCTCAAGCCGCCGCAGCTCCATGACCATGCGTTCCCTGATGGTGGCCGCCTACACCATACGCACAAACGGGCTGTTCAATCTGAAAATT
This sequence comes from uncultured Desulfovibrio sp., assembly GCF_902477725.1. Classification (NCBI taxonomy): domain Bacteria; kingdom Pseudomonadati; phylum Thermodesulfobacteriota; class Desulfovibrionia; order Desulfovibrionales; family Desulfovibrionaceae; genus Desulfovibrio; species uncultured Desulfovibrio sp. Next base: position 162,259 of record NZ_CABSIF010000002.1, read on the forward strand.
GCCGGGCAATTGCCCATGTACATGAACCACCTGCGCATTGGCGTAAGCAAGGGTGATGTCACCCTGCGCAATATTCTGGACAAGGGCGTGATGTCCATAACACCGCAGGAACGGGGAAGGGTGGTAAATCAGCACATTTCCATCAATGTGCAGTCAGCCATCAACCCCAGGTGGTTTCTTTTTGGCGGCGGGATAGGCGCTGTCATTGCCTTGCTCTGGGGCTACTGGACGTATCGGCTACGGCGGCTGAATGCAGTGCTGCTGCATATTTCAAATACAGACAAGCTCACAGGCCTTGCCAACCGGCAAAAACTTTCTGGCGATATGGCCGAGGCCATGCTGCGTGCGCACCAGCGAGAAGTTCCTCTTTCCGTGCTGTTGCTGGATGTGGACAACTTTAAAAATGTCAACGATACCTTTGGGCATCTTGCTGGTGACGCTGTGTTGCAGGCCCTGAGCGCCCTGGCTGTCGATGTGCTGCGCCCGCAGGATGTTGCCGGGCGCTGGGGTGGGGAGGAGTTTCTTGTGCTTTTGCCTGAAACAGATGCCAATGCAGCCGGGGAAATTGCAGAAAAGCTTCGCCACCGTATTGAAGAATTCAGTTTTGCAGACGGCCTGCACTGTACAGTGAGCATCGGCCTTGCAGAAATGCGCCCCTATGATACTCAGGACAGCCTGATCCACAGGGCGGATACTGCGCTTTACCATGCAAAAAGAATGGGAAAAAATCGAGTTTCAGAGGGCTGATTTCTTGTGCATTTGAGGTTTCAAACTGCGTAATTATGCCATACCAGTTTATAATATCGGGTCATGAACTTGCTTGGAACAAAGATTTGGAGTAGGTTAATTGCTATAGGTTTTTAATTTTCATATTTCCGTAACAGCCTTTTGTCGTTCACTTTTTGTTGAATGCTGCATGGCCTCCTTTGCCTCCATTTGCTGCCAGATGTTCTGTTTCTTGGGAGTTGACGCATTCTGCCGATGCGGGGTTCATATGACTGATTCCCAGCCAAACATTCGTTCAGAGTCTGAACGCAGCAAATCATCCCGGCTGCATTCCCACAAGCAGCTATGGGTCATTGCCATAATCAACCTGCTTGTTCTGGGCATTATTATTTTTGCCCTGGTGGGGAGCAGGCAGCAGGAACTCGCCACAGCCGCCAACACGCTTGAAAGCGTTTCCCGATCCATAGACGACGTTCTTTCCTGGCGTTTTGAGAAAATCAATCTTGCCCTGCTGGGCGCGGTTGATGAAGCGCAACAGCAGGCACTGCACGGCGATGTTTCATGGGAACGCTTTGAAGCCTATGGCAAAAACCTTGATGAACGCCTGCCGGACACTCTTGGCTTTTTGCTGACAAATACGCAGGGGCGGGTAGTGTACGCTTCTCCCCGTGCGCTTTCTGGCGAGATGTCCATCACCAACGCCGACCACTTTGTTCAGCTGCGCAATAATCCCTCCCCTGGGCTTGTTATTTCCCATCCTTTTTACAGCCAGTTGTGGACGCGCCCCATCATTGTGCTTTCCATGCGCTATTTGTTGCCCGATGGTTCGTTTGGCGGCGTTGTGGCCTGTGCTGTCTCCATAGATATGTTTTCGGACATCATGGCTTCAGCCGTCATTGTGGGCTCAAGCGCCGTGGCCACCCTGTGGGACAAAAAGCTGGGCCTTGTCACGCAGTACCCGCGCGGGCGTTTCTGGCTTGACGCCAAGCCGTCGCCCCCGTTGCGAAAACTTATTGAACGCGATGCCGCCCCAAGCATCTACCAGCACAGGCGTGCAGATTTTGGCGATAAAAAAAGGATCGCGTTTTATCGCAAGCTCCGTCAATGGCCCCTGTATCTTTCTATTGGCCTGTATGAGCAGGCCGTACTTGCCAAATGGCGGCAGGACATTTTTTCACTGGGTTTTTTATGGATAGTCTGCGTCTTTATCTCATTCTGGAGCGGCATGAGCTACACCCGTCAGCTCAAGGCTCTTGAATTGGGCGAAAAGCGCTATAAAGGCCTTTTTGACAATATGCAGGCAGGCATGGCCCTGTGCGAGCCGGTCTTCGCGCCAGACGGGAAAATTTGCGATTTCAGACTGGTTGAGATCAACCAGGCCTACTGCGATGTATTCAAGGCGGGGCGGGAAGACGTTATCGGCAAAACGCTGCTGGAAAGAATCAGCCCCAAAACCAGCGAAACAGCCCGCTGGGTGAATCCGCTCATAGTCACTGCGGAAACCGGTGAACCGTCTCATTTTGAATTTTACCTTGCTGGCAACAACCTGTGGGCAGATATTGTTGCCTATCGCTCAGAAGCTGGAATCATAGCATTTTTGTGTACGGATATAAGTGAAAGAAAATTTGCGCAGGGGCGGGCAAACCGTATTTCACAAATGTACGCGGCGCTCAGCAGGTGCAATCAGGCCATTGTGCGCTGTTCTGGCAGAAACGACCTTTTTGCAGAGGTCTGCCGGGCTGCGGTGGAAGCTGGCGGCATGAAGGGAGCCTGGATCGGTCTTGTTGAAAAGCAGACTGGCAACGTGCAGCCCGTTGCGTCATTTGGCCTGAGCAATGTTGATCTGCAAAAGCTCGACATATCTGTATGGGCGTCTGACCCCAAAGGGTCCGGCCCAACTGGCTGCGCAATCCGAAACAACGAGTCTGTCTGGTCAGACGACACCACAACTGACCCCAGGCTTGCGCCCTGGTGGCAGCTTGTGCGCAGAACGGGCTTCCTTTCTGTTGGAGCACTCCCCTTGCGCCAACGTGGAGAAGTTGTTGGAAATTTGACACTCTACGCCGACGATGCCGAAACCTTTGATGCAGAGGTGCGCGAACTTTTGGGGGAAATGGCCCTGAACGTCAGTTTTGCACTGGATAATTTTACCTGGGAAGAAGAGCGTCGCCGCAACGAAGCCCGCATCAATGAGCTGGCCTACTACGATCAGCTGACCGGGCTTGCCAACCGCCCCCTGCTTACTGACCGCATCCGGCAGGCAGTTGCGGTGGGCATGCGCACGGGTAAGTACAGTGCGATGCTGTTTATTGACCTCGACCGGTTCAAGACGGTCAACGATACACTTGGTCACGCACACGGCGACAATCTGCTCAAGCAGGTTGGGCAGCGCCTGCTTGCCATTGTTCCAGCAGACGACACGGTTGCGCGCTTTGGCGGCGACGAATTTGTTTTGTTATTGCACGGTCTGTCGGGTAACAGCGAGGAGGCTGCTGAAGCCGTGGCGCTTATCTGCCGCAAAATTCTCACTGCCATACGCGAGCCAATTCTTCTGGAGGGCATTACCTGCAACTGCACAGCCAGTATCGGCGTTGCCCTGTTCGGCAAGCAGAGCATCACTCCGGATGAACTGCTCAAGCAGGCGGATCTTGCCATGTATCAGGCTAAAGATGCCGGAAGAAATACCGTGCGTTTTTTTGATCCGGCCATGCAGCAAACCGTCATGGAGCGCATAGAGCTTGAGCGGGATCTTGAGGAAGCCATACGCCTTGAGCAGTTTGTGCTGTATTATCAGCCGCTGATCAGCGTGGATGACACTGTGTTTGGCGCAGAAGCGCTGATTCGCTGGCAACACCCCAAGCGTGGTATTGTGCCGCCTGCCGATTTTATTCCCTTTGCGGAAGAAAACGGCATGATTGCCCGCATCGGCGCATGGGTGGTGCGGGAGGCGTGCAGCCAGCTTGGGCGCTGGGCTGAGATACCCGAGTTTTCAAGTCTGACAATTGCCATCAACGTAAGCGCCCGCCAGTTCCGTGAAAGTGATTTTGTACGGGATGTTACGGCAGCGGTGCGGCAAACTGGCATTGACCCAGGTCTGCTGAAGCTGGAACTGACCGAAAGTCAGCTGGCCGTGAACATGCAGGAAATCATAGCGTCCATGGTCAAGTTGAGCAATCTGGGCATCCGGTTTTCGCTGGATGACTTTGGCACGGGCTATTCATCCATGGCGTATCTCAAACTGCTCCCGCTGGATCAGCTCAAAATTGACCGTTCTTTCATTCGCGATCTGCTCACAGATCCCAACGATGCCGCCATCGCCAGCATTATCATCGCACTTTCGCAAAGCCTTGGTTTAACCACCGTGGCCGAGGGCGTGGAAACACGCGAGCAGAAAAGGGCCCTGCTGAATATGGGCTGCACGTTGTTTCAGGGGTACCTGTTCAGCGTACCGCTGGCGGTAAAGGACTTTGAGCGCTATCTGGCGCGCAGAAATGCAGCGGCAGCCGCAGATGGGCATGGTAATCGGGCCGAGCAGCCCGAAAGTGCTGAACAGGTAGCGGAGGGTGAGGGCAGGGGAGCCGCCTGAGCGGGGAGAAAAATTTGGGCAGGGCAAAGTGCAGGCCTACTGAGCGCCTAGCCATGCCTGAAAAAAACTGAGTGCTTCCCAAATAACAAGGGCGGGGTAAACCCCGCCCCTGAACGTCATATCCGCAAAATATCCACAAAAATTCAGTTATTCGTTGATGCCGTCCAGTTGCTGCCATTTGCCGAGGTGGCTTTCAATATGCTGGCAGATTGCCGCCTGTTCTTCCTTGCCTTGCCCGGCAATGGTGAGGGGGCTTGCAAAGGTGTAGCGTATGGTCAGGCCGGGTTTTACCGGGCCCAGCTCTTTAATCTTTTTGCCCTGTCCCCAGGCATCGGTCTTGAGCGCCAGCGGCACAATGGGCACTCCGGCCTTTTTGGCCAGCTTGACACCGATGGAATTGAACTGCTGCGGGTTGAACTGGCGCGAGCGGGTATGCTGCGGAAACACAATGATGGAGATGCCCTTTTTCAGGCGCTCCAGCCCGCCGTTCAGCACGGCTGTGAGGTCTTCACGCGGATTGGCGCGCCCAACAACGATGGGGTCGCGCGAGCACATCACCGGGCCAAAAAACGGCATGGTGGTGAGGCTTTTTTTGACCACAAAGGTCACCTGGCGGCGGGGCCGGATCATGGCCGGAAGCATGAATGTTTCCAGCGTGCTCATATGGTTGGCCACAAACAGGCAGGGGCCGTCCACGGCTTCAATGGCGTCCATGCCTTCAATCTTGATGGGGCAGCCCATGCGCTCCATAAGGTCTGCCACCCACGCGCTGGCATATACCCAGGCGGCATCGTCGCACTGCCCCTTGGACGCTCTGGAGCACAGCCAGCGCACCGGGCCGAGAAACAGGCGGCTGTAAAAGCTGAGCGAGGGCAGCATACGGCTGAAAAAGCCCGCACTTGCAGGCTGACTGCTGTATGTGTCGCCCGTGAGAAACTTGGCTTCAAATGCGCCGTCAACAAAGGGGTTCATGCCTATTCATCCGTTTTTTTGATTTTATGCAGTTTGCGCCACCACTGGCTGAGGCGGGGTTCTTCGCCATTGTCGCGCGGCTGGTAGAACCTGCGGCCTTCCAGTTCTGTCGGCAGGTATGACTGCTCGATCCACGATTCCGGGTAGTTGTGGGGATACTTGTATTCCTTGCCGTAGCCCCATTCCTTGTGCAACTGTGTGGAAGGATTGCGCAGATGCAGCGGCACCGGGCGCGCTCCGTTGAGTTTGACCTCGCGGGCGGCGTTGAGATAGGCCGCGTAGGAAGTGTTGCTCTTTTTGGCAAGGGCCAGATAGGTGACGGTTTCCGCCAGCGGAATGAACCCTTCCGGCATGCCCACAAATTCCACGGCCTGCTGGCAGGCCACAGCCAGCCCCAGAGCGTCCGGGTCGGCCAGCCCCACATCCTCGGAGGCGGAAAGTATCAGGCGGCGGCACACAAAGCGCGGGTCTTCGCCGCCTTCAAGCAGGCAGGCCAGGTAGTACAGGGCCGCATCCACATCACTGCCGCGAATGGACTTGATGAGCGCCGAGGCCAGTTCATAGTGGTTGTCGCCGTCCTTGTCATGCCGGATGAGCACCTCGGGCAGCGCCGCCTTGATATGCTCCAGATCGCGCCTATCTTCCGGCAGGGCGCCAACGTACTCCACAAGATTCAGCAGGGTGCGGGCATCGCCGTGCGAAACCCCGGCCAGCAGGTCGGCCACCTCATCGGTCATTTCAAGCTGCATGTCTTTTGCGCCGCGCCGGGCAAGCTCCATAAGTTCAGGGCGGCCAAGGGGGCGCAGCCGCAGTACATGCAGGCGTGAAAGCAACTGACGCGTGACGCTGAACGAGGGGTTTTCCGTGGTTGTGGCCAGCAGGGTCAGGTCGCCCGATTCCACCAGCGGCAAAAAGAAGTCCTGCTGCGCCTTGGAAAACCGGTGCAGTTCGTCCAGCACAAGAATTTCCACGCCCGTCAGCGAGCGCCTCAGATGCTGCAATCCGGCCTCGGGCGCGCTCAAGCGCAGATAGGGCTTGCCGGATGATTTGGCCAGCAGCAGGGCGAGGGTTGATTTGCCGCAGCCGGGCGGGCCGAAAAACAGCAGGCTGGGCAAACGCCCGGACTTCATAAGTGAGCGCAGGCGGTCGCCAAGGTGGGTCTGACCAAGAAAAAGCGCCAGATCATCGGGCCGCATGCGCTCCGGCAGCGGCTTGCTTACGGTCACTTTCCGCTCCCTTGGGTGGCATCGGCCTTGCCGCTAAGCTGCGAACCCCACCAGTGCAGGCCAAGGCAGAGCGTTGCGGCTGTTTCACAGCGCAATACGCGTGCACCAAGGCTCACGGCGGCAAAGTGGGCGGCTTTCAGAGCTGCCAGCTCACGTTGCGAAAAGCCGCCTTCCGGGCCGATAACATAGACGGTAAGGCCGGGCTGGCCCGCCATTTCCGGGGTGAGCATATGCACGCCGTCCTGGAGTTCCCAGGGCAGAATGCGGTGGTCGGCACTGTGCGAAAGATGGATGAGCTGATCCACGCCGCCCGAGAGGGCGCGCACTTCAGGCAGCCAGGGGTTGCCGCTCTGCTTTGCCCCTGCAATCATCTGCCCAAGGCAGGCTTCTTCTGCGGCGGCAGAAAGTTTTCCCTGACTGTGGTCGCCCTGCCACAGCCATACGCCATGCGCGCCAAGTTCCACGGCCTTTTCCATAAAAAAGCCGCGCCGCACGGCCTTGCTGTAGGCCAGCGCCACAATGGCCCGCGAATGCGGAGCAGGGGTGACAGTTTCAGAAACGCGCTGGAGCTGCACGTTTTTTTTGCCCACCTTGCACACCACAAATATGCCCGAGCGGCCCCGGCCATCCAGGAGGCCCACTTCGGTGCCGGGTTCCGCGCGCAGAACCTGCCCCAGATGCCGGGCTTCCTGCCCTTCAAGAAGAGGTGCATCGCCCCAGTGTTCAGGGGCCAGATAAAAAAACGGTACGCTCATGCCACCACGTTTTCCTTGCCGCTGCGCGCCTTGCGCACAGCCTTGAACCCGTCCTGCAATGAAACAAGACGTCTGTAATTTTTACGAATTTCCTGACCTGCCGGGGTCAGGGTATCTTCCGGCGGTTCTACGTATTTGCGTTGCAGATAACTGTCGCGCAGGATTCTTTCCACACAGTCGATCACGGCGTCAACCAGCCCTGGGAAAAAGCTGACGATTTCAAACTTCAGCTCGTTGAGCAGGTTCAGGGCCTCGCGGAACATCTGCTGGTAGGTGATGCGCGCGCCCTTGAAGGTGCGCTGGCACAGGTCTTCCAGTATGCGCACACGCCGGGCCTGCTGAATGTAGCTGAACCGGGTGCAGACTTCCTGATACAGTTCGCGCAGGTTCTCAAAGGCTTCGTCGTTATCGGGCGAAAAGAGGTAGTTGGTCAACACCTTGCTTACATTGGAGAAAAATTCATCACTATAGCTGATCATGCGCCGCTGATGCTTGGTCAGCCAGCTGTAGAGGAACTTGAGCCGCTTTTCGTGCGTGCCCGTGTTTTCCACCACTTCGGTGCGCTTGTAAATGATGCGCCCCGTATATTCGCCGCGCACAATGTCGTTGAGGCGCAGGAACATGTTGGAGGTGTCCTTGATGATATTAAGCCCGGTGAGCGCTTCGCCCGTGATGGGGTGCAGCACCTCCTGCGCCACCACGGAGAGGGCGCGGTCCTGCCGCACGTTGCTGGCGTCAAAGGTGTGCTGGCGGTATTTGATGCGCAGAATGACCACCCGGCGCGGCTTGTCCAGAAAAAATCCATCGCGGTCAATGGCGCTCAATGCTTCGTCCTGATCGGCGTCCACAGCCACAAGGGCCACTTTTTCCAGCAGGGGATAGCGCGTGTTCTCGCCATTGGCCATGTAGGTGGTGATGGTTCTGTCCGTCTGCCCCAGCACGCGCAGCAAAAAGCGCTCGCCCATCTTGTGCAGCTTGCGGGCAAAAAGCGCGCTCGAGGTGCGGCGCTCTGAAACAATGGGGAAGCCGTAAAGCTCCATGAGGTACTGATACACAAACATGCGGTTGCGTTCGTAAATATCGCTGTCGCCGTATACGAACTTGCCGATGCGGATACCAAAGCGCTTCAGTTCGCTGTCGATATCCGAAGGAAAGGAGGCGAATATTCCGGCCAGATGAAACTGCTTGTCAGCGCCCCAGGCCAGCACGTGCGCCCTGTCCATGCTGAGCAGGTAGGGCATGAGGGCCGGGTATGTTTCAAGCACAACCGTGTCTGACGAGCGGAACTGCTGGCGAAAAATATCCTGATGCACGCGCGGCAGCCGCGAGGCCAGGGTCTGCAGGTTCTGCACCATGACCTGATTTTCCAGCGGGCAGCAGGCGCCGTCGCCTTCGGTAATTACGGGGTGCAGGCGGTCGAACTGAAAAATTTCTGAAAAATAGTCGAGCTGGCGGGCAAAGGCCACCATGGCAAAGCCGGGCAGCTCTTTGTATTCAAACATGTCGTTGTCAAAAGAGGGCAGGAGCTCGCGTGCTTCCACAAGGGGGTAGTTCTTGTTTTCCTGATATGGTTTGACCAGGCACAGGCGGATATGCACGGCATCGAGCATTTTCTTGAGCTGTGTCAGGTCGCTTAGGGCAAGCGAAGAGGACAACTGGGTAGCGTCCTGCCAGGGCAGACCGTCCTTGCTGAATACCTCTTGCCATTTAATCATCCGCACATCCCTTATAGAAATTTGTTATTTACTACCTGCTTTTTAGAATATTTTCCAGTAGGAATGATGCAGGTTCCCCGAAAAACGGCATCAACCGGGGCTGCCAAGCCCGATGTTAGGGGCGCAGCGCTGCCAGCCTCGGCCCGCAGCATCGGATCAACGAGCAGGAACAGCGCAAAAGAAGTTGCGGCGGCGCATGCCCTTTGCTACAAGAAATGCGTTACCCGAGAGCCGTCACGCCTGTGGGCGGCATCACCATCAACCCCATGTGCCCATGACCGCCAACTCTGTTGAAAAGCATATTCTGAGCATCGTTTGCAGCGTTTTTGACGCTTATTCCGTAGTCCTTTTTCTGCCTGACGAAGAAGGCGAAGCGCACCACCTTGCGGCTGCCTTCAGCCTGGGTGAAAGGATTGCGTCCAACGCATCGGTGCTGCCCGGCAAGGGCCTTGTCGGCTGGATTGTTCGTAACCGGCAACCTCTGCTTGTGCCAAATTTTGACCAGCGCCAGAGCAACCTTGGCTACTACACCGGCGGCGAAGAGGCCAACATCAAGGCCTTTATGGGCTGCCCCGTGCCTACCGGCGGCGCGCTCTGCGTTGACAGCAAGCGACAGTACTCTTTTTCAGACAAAGACCACAAGATCCTGCAAATGTTCGCAGAGCTTATCTCCCGCCAGCAGGGTTCCACCGGACGGCAGGAGCTTGCAGGGGATATTCCGCGTTATTTTGCGGAATTGTCCGTTATTCAGGATCTGCGCTTTCGCTACAAGCGCTGGCCCCAGTTTTTGCAAAACTATCTGCGCATCATGGTTGAAGCCACGGGCTTTGACTACTGCGCCTTTGCCTCGGTGGACGAACCGGGCGAAACATATTGCGTTGAGAGCGAATCGGCCCGCCTGCTGTTGACCGGTGAAGAACCGCTTATCCTGCCCATGGGCAGCGGCATAACAGGCTGGGTTTTTCGCAACGACCAGCCAGTGATAGCCGAAGGCGTCGAAGGCGCGCCCGCCACTGTGCTGTTTGGCAAACTGCCGGATATGCCTGATTTTCAGGCTGCCATATGCATGCCTGTCATGGTCAACAAAAGCACGCGCGGCGTACTTTGCCTTGCGCACACCAATCCTCGGCAAATAGACGAATCCCTGCGCAGTTTTGTGCGTCAGTCTGTGGATCATCTGGCCCTGTTTTTGGAAAATCTGTATCTCAAAATGCGGCTCAGAACCATGTTGCCCAGAGCGCGGGTGCACAACGACGGCCCCCAGGCCTATGACCCAGACACTGCGCCCATTCCGCCAACAAAAGAATACTAAATATGATTCTACGGCGTTTCTTCAGATTCTTGTCCAAAGACATTGCCATGGATCTTGGCACTGCCAACACCCTGCTTTACACCAGGGCTGATGGCATTGTGATCAATGAACCATCGGTGGTGGCCATAGACACGCACAAGAATTCTGTTCTCGCCGTGGGCGCTTCAGCCAAGGAATATCTGGGCCGCACACCCCAGCGCATCAAGGCCGTGCGTCCCATGAAGGACGGCGTCATCGCCGACTTCGACATCACCCGCGAAATGATCTCCTACTTTGTGCGCAAGGCCATTACCGGGCTGCGGCTGGTTAAGCCCTCCATGGTCATCTGCATTCCAACGGGCATCACCCAGGTGGAAAAACGCGCGGTCATCGACTCGGCCATTCTGGCAGGTGCTGCCGATGTGGCCATGGTCGAGGAACCCATGGCGGCGGCAATCGGCGCTGACCTGCCCATTCATGAGCCTCTGGGCAATCTGGTGCTCGACATTGGCGGCGGCACAAGCGAGGTGGCTGTTATCACCATGGCGGGCATTGCCAATGCGCAGTCTGTGCGCGTGGCGGGCGATGCCATGAATATGGCCGTGCAACGCTACATGCGCGATGTTTTTCGCATGGAAGTTGGCGACAATACAGCGGAAAATGTGAAGAAGATTCTTGGTTCCGCCATGCCCATGCCCAATGCGCCGGTGCTCGAAGTTTCGGGCAAGGATCTGGTGCGCGGCGCGCCCCGCGTGGTCAAGGTGACGGAAGGCCATGTGCGCGAAGCCTTGCGCGAGCCTGTGCTGGCAATCCTTGGCGCAGTGATGCGCGCGCTGGAAAAAACGCCGCCTGAACTGGCTGCGGATATTTACCGTAACGGCATGCTCATGGCGGGCGGCGGTTCTCTGCTCAAGGGGCTGGATCAGTTTATCGCCAGAGAAACGCGCCTCAAGGTTTTTGTGGACAAAGACCCCCTGACCACCGTGCTGCGCGGCACGGCCCGCGCCATGCTTGACCGCCAGCTCTATCACTCGGTTTTCATTAACTAGCTGTGTCCACGTTGCTTGCCGAGAGGCCGCGACAATCCATCTTTTGAAAACTGTCTGCTGCGGGGTGACCACCCTGCGGCATTTTGCGTTGCAGAACCCGCACGCGTAAAGGAAGCCCCATGTTTGCATCACAGGATATTTTGCAGGGATGTCTGGAAATTGTGCGCCAGAGCGGCGACATCGTGCGCGAGCACTGGGCAAAGCCCAGCAACGTGCGCCACAAGGGCCGCATTGATCTGGTCACGCAGACCGACCTGGCGGTGGAAGCCTTTTTGAAGGAAAAACTGGCAAACCTTGTGCCCGGCGCCGCCTTTATGGCGGAAGAAAGCAGCGAGAGCGAGAAGGAACCGGACGGCCTGTGCTGGATCATCGACCCAGTGGACGGCACAACCAACTTTGTGCACCGCATCCCGCAGGTGGCGACCTCAGTGGCGCTCTGGAACAAGGATCGTGTGGAGCTTGGCGTGGTCAACATTCCCATGATGAACGAATGCTTCAGTGCGCAGCGCGGGCAGGGCGCGTACCTCAACGGCGCGCCCATAAGCGTGAGCAAGGCTGAAACTCTGGGTGATGCGCTGGTGGCCACGGGCTTTCCTTATGACTTTGGCGGACGGCTCGACAGAATACTGGAACGCCTCTCCCTTGTGCTGCCCAAAAGCCAGGGCCTGCGCCGCATAGGCGCGGCGGCGGTGGATATGGCCTATGTGGCCTGCGGCAGGCTGGATATGTTTTATGAAGAAGGGCTGAAACCCTGGGATTTTGCCGCTGGCCTGCTGCTGGTGGAAGAAGCCGGGGGCAAGGTTACCAATTTGCGCGGCGAGGCCATGCATTTTGGTGATGTGCTCATGGCCTCCAACGGGCTGGTGCACCAGGAGGCTGTTGATCTGCTTGGCCCCACCGCCGTATAAGAACACAGCGTTGCACGGCCTGCGCCCTTGGCAGCAGTTTTTTGCAACTGGCAGGCTTGCGCGCGGGTAAATTGAGGGAGTGTGGGCAGGTCAGCGCGGGCGCACAAGGCCAGACTGCACCGCCTGCCGCAAAAAAGGCGATAGCAGTTCGCCAAAGTGTACGCCAAGGCCCCGCAGTTCGTCATAATCGACCAGCATGTGCTGATCCGGGTCGCGCACGGCGGCAGTAGCCAGCGAGGCGGGCATGCGGCCTTCATACAGTGCCACAAAGGCGTTGAAGTTGTCCGGCCCAGGCGGGGAAACGCCGAGCGGCAGTATGCGTCCCTCGTGGTTCCAGTCGTTTTTAAACAGCTCCTGCGCCTTGTGCTCGCTTGATTGCCCGGCGGGCAGCCTCCCGAAGGACGAAAATCCCCAGCCAAGGCCAGGGCGGTTCGTCAGCAGGGCGCGCCCAAGCCGGTCGCGCACAAGCAGGCCCACTGCCCGATGCCGCAGGTTCTGCCGCAGTATGTCCTCGCCGCGCATGATGCACAGCGGTATATTGTTGTGGTCTACAACCTCCTGCAAGTCAGGAGTGTTGCCTAATGAAGGATAAAGGCTGATTTTCATGAATGCTTCCACAGTGCGGGACGAACGCCTTCAGATGCTTGGGCCGCAGCATGCCGCCGCCATGTACGAGATTGAGCGCCAGTGCTTTCCTCTGCCCTGGTCAGAAGAGCAGTGCGCTGCCGCCTTTGGACAAAAGGCTTTTTCGGCATTGGGAATGTTCCGGCATGAGGCGCTGATTGGCTATATATCAGTGTACCACACGCTGGATGAACTGGAAATACTCAATCTTGCAGTTTTGCCGGATGAACGTCGCAGAGGACACGGGCGACGTATATTGGGCGTGGTCTTGCGCCTTGCGCGTAAAATGGCTATAAACAAAATCTTGCTTGAAGTCAGAGTGGGCAACAGGCCCGCTATTTGTCTGTATGAGAGTTGCGGCTTCAAGCGAGAGGGCGTGCGCAAAAAGTATTATACCGATACTGGCGAAGACGCGCTCATTTATCTTTGTTCCATCTGATCCTTGAGGACGCCATGCAAAAAATATTTGCCGCCAACTGGAAGATGTATAAAACCCGCGCTCAGGCTGCCCAAAGCGCCAGCGATCTGGCTAAAGGCCTCGGGCATATGCCTGCGGGGCAGGATGTGGTTGTTTTTGCACCCTTTACGTCCATAAACTGCGTGGCGGACGCCTTTAAGGGCGTTGCGGCGCTTTCGGCGGGCGCACAGAATTGCTATCCCGCAGAAGAAGGGGCTTTTACAGGCGAAACTTCGCCCGCCATGCTGCTTGACGCTGGTGCAAGCTGGGTGCTGACCGGGCATTCCGAGCGGCGGCACATCATGGGCGAGGACGATGCCCTTGTGGCCCGCAAAACAATTTTTGCCCTTGAGCATGGCCTCAAGGTGCTGTTCTGCATCGGCGAAACCCTTAACGAGCGCGAAGCTGGCAAGCTAAACGCCGTGCTTGAGCGCCAGCTTGCCGCCGTTTTTTCGGCCATGCCCGAGAGCCTGCGCGGCGCTGCCCTTGTGGGCAAGCTTGCCATTGGCTACGAGCCTGTGTGGGCCATTGGCACGGGCAAGGTTGCCGGGCCGGAAGAAGTACTCGATGCCCACGCCGTCACGCGGGCCTTGTTGCAAAAAATTGTGGGTGAAACCGCAGACAAGCTGCCCATTCTTTATGGCGGTAGCGTTAAGCCAAACAATGCCGCAGGGCTCATGGCCCTTGACAATGTGGATGGCCTTCTGGTAGGTGGAGCGTCTTTAGAAGCGCAAAGCTTCTTACAAATTATCGGGGCCTAACCCCACTTCGGGCGCGCCATCGGGCAGTGGCCGGACGGCGAGGAGGAATTCGTGCAGACTCTCATTCTTACGCTGCATATCATTGTGTGCGTGTTGCTGGTTATTCTTGTGCTGCTTCAGGCGGGCAAGGAAGGCATGGGCGTGATTTTTGGCGGTGGCAACAGCTCTGTGTTCGGCAGCGGCGGCGCAGGCGGCATTCTTGCCAAACTGACAGCCCTGATGGCCGTGATTTTTGTTATCACGTCGCTCAGCTACACCCTCGTGACCAGCTCGCGTCCTTCCAGTCAGTCTACGATTCTTGACGTGAAGATTGAAGAGCCTGCTGCTCCCAGGCCCGCCGCCCCGGCTGTTAAGCCCGGTGCGGAAGCGACCCCGGCTCCTGTGGTTCCCACTGCTCCTGCCGAGCAGAAGGCCCCGGCGCCTGCGGCTCAATAAGCGCAGCACCTGTTTTGCTGTTAAAGCCGCGGCCTGTGCTGCGGCTTTTTTTATTCGCATAACCCATGAGTGGAGCCGTTATGTCTGACGCAGACGCCTTTGGGGCAAATCCGTTCCGCGCGCTCAATGCAAAAAAATTTCCCGAAAAGCAAAAAAACGGCGGCAATGAGCGCAAACCTGCGCACCATGGGCAGGGCAAGGGCAAGCGCGTTATCGCGTCTGCTGGCACTGCGCAGGCTGCTGAAATTTCGGATGAAGATTGCGATCTGTTTTTGAACGCCGTGAGCAGCGTGACACCCGCCAAAAACAGCCGCAAGGCTGCAAAGCCGGGGTTTTCACTGGAAGAACGAGGCACCATGACCAGTATGGCAGATGCCCTGGCCGAGGAACGCAGCAAGGGCAAAAAAAATGCGACTAAGGCCGCAACGCAGGATGCTGGCAAATCCAAGGGCGTGGCTCTGGGAGCGGCCCAAATATCGAGCGGTCATGCGTCGCCTACCCAGTCGTCATCTGGCAAGGTGCCATCTGGCAGCGCCGCAGCCACACCCGTTCAAGATGATGAGGATGACGAGGCCTCGGCCTTTCTTGCCGCCATGGGCACAGTAAGCCCCCTTACTGGCGGCGGGCGGGATGTTGTTCCGGCTCCTGCCCCGGTAACTCCACCGCCGCATGGCGAGCTGAGCCTTCAGGATTTCATGGACGGCAAACTGGAATTTGCGCTGACGTTCTCCGATGAATACCTCGAGGGTCATGTGGTCGGCCTTGACCAGATGATTCTGAACAAGCTCCGCGGTGGCGGCCTCAGCCCGGAGGCCCACCTTGACCTGCACGGCCTCAATGCTTTGCAGGCTTTTGAAGCCCTGCGCGGCTTTTTTAAAGGAAGCTGGTACAAGGGCCTGCGTACAGTGCTGGTGGTGCCGGGTCGTGGCCGCAATTCGCCTGACGGTATGGGCGTTCTGCGCGAAAAGCTGCAAAGCTGGCTGACGCAGGATCCCTTCAAGCGGGTGGTGCTGGCCTTCTGCACAGCCCAGCCTCACGACGGTGGGCCGGGCAGCGTTTATGTGCTGCTACGCAAGTATCGCAAAAAAGGCCGTATTTACTGGGAAAGAATGCCTGCGGATTCTGACCTGTACTAAGGCTGCTTGTTTTTGAAAATGTACACTTGCAAGTGTTTGACAAGTCAACTCGACATGGAGCTGCCTTTGGCTTCACTTGCAGCAAGCTCCTGAGAGGTTATACCTCCCCCAAAAGATATATGCTGTACGTATTCATTTCTGATATGACTTATCAGTGTGCTGAAATCATTGATTAGCGTGTAGTACAGTGCCACACAGTACTGGAGATTTTTCCAAAGCTGTAAATACTGGGGCAAGATTGTTGCGCAAACTGTATTGCCAAAGTGGTTTGCTAAGTATCTCCAATAGTTTCCCATTATTATTGTCTTTCATAACTTTATAATATCAGACATTGATTACGCTGAGTAGACAGAAAAAATCAAGTGATATCGTTCGCTCAATTTATCACAACTTTGAAGAGTTTTATTCTTGTGCGCTCCATATTCATGTCAGAAGCGGAAGAGATATAACCTTTTTGAGCAATTATTTCAGTCGTTACTACATAGACGAGTTCTTCTTCAATAGACGCAAAATTAGTTTTTTGGCAACTTCCAGATATAGGTATTTTTCTTCTGCGTCCCTCATCAATAGATTCACCTCGCGAATATTCTCCTATCCAGCTGCATAAGGTTATAGTGTCTTTAATACCCAGCCCTTCATAATGCTCTTTAACTATTGCCTCCTTCAGCATAGCGTTTTGCTGCCATCTATTTGAATCCTTAACGGTAGAACAAGCGTCACTCAAAAGCGATGCTATGTGGGGCTACACCAAGGACGGGGCAAGCCTGCGAATGGGGTTTACGCCCACGCCAGGGCAAGGCAGGCATGTATATGTTGAAATTGAAGTTGCAATGTTGATAGTATTTTGTATATATTAAAATATTAAATTTTTTTTTATTCTTTTTTTGATAACGACTTCAAGGGGGCCATTATGTCGAACTTGCCTGATTGCTGCGTGGCTCATGTCTATTGCCCCGAGAATGGCGCACCTGTTCGCATACAGCCTCTTTCTGAACATTTGCGGAATGTTGCTGCCCTGACATCATCAGCGGCAGCCAAGGTCGGGTTGCCCCTGACAGGTCATCTGGTTGGCTTGCTGCATGATTTTGGCAAGTATTCAAAAGAATTTCAGGATTATATCCTTTCCGCTGCTGGCTGCATTACTCCTGGTGAGCCGGGCTACACCGATCCCATAGCTTGCAAAGGGAAGATTAATCATGCTTTTGCTGGAGGGCAGCACCTCTGGAAGCACCTGCAAGGCAATGATACGAAAAAAGCGATTGCCCGGATGATTGCATTGTGTATTCTGTCCCACCATTCAGGGTTAAAAGATTGCATAACCCCAGACGGCAAGGACGCATTTACACAGAATTACATGGCCCGTCCGGAGGAAAAAACACACCGTGAGCAGTGCGTTGAGCAGTGTGATCAAGCATTCCTTGAAGAGATAGAAAATGAAATCTCGAATGCGCTTTTATCAGAAGTGCGAGCAGTTTTGATGAAGTTGCGTGATCGAGTCATGAACAAGCAGCCAGCAAGTTCCGATATAAATGACCAACGAGACGGCGCAAATAGTCGTGATTTTCAGCTTGGATTGCTGGCGCGTTTTTTATTCAGCTGCCTGATTGATGCGGATCGTACTGACAGTGCAGATTTTGAAGATCAAAAAGGGGCGGAAATTCGGCGCAGCGGGGTCAGGCGTCCTTGGGATGCTCTGGTGCAGCGTTTTGAAGCAGCCTTGGCCCAAAAGACCCCGCAACACGCCATCGACCACATCCGGGGCGATATCTCAGCCCATTGCGCGCAGCGTGCCCAGGATGCGCCGGGTATGTTTACTCTCACTGTGCCCACTGGCGGGGGTAAAACGCTGGCCAGCCTTCGTTTTGCCCTGCTGCACGCGCAAAAGCATCAGATGGACAGAATTATCTATGTTATTCCTTATACATCCATTATTGATCAAAATGCCGATGTAGCCCGAAAGATTCTTGAGCAGGGTGAAGCCCCTGGGTCTATAGTGCTTGAGCATCATTCCAATTTTATGCCTGATGAAGATTCTGACGCTGAAGAAGTCGCCAGCCGGTGGGAAAAGCTGTCTGAAAATTGGGATGCCCCCGTGGTCTTCACCACCATGGTGCAGTTTCTTGAGAGCCTGTTTGGCGCAGGCACAAGCTCCGCCCGCCGCATGCATAATCTTGCACGTAGCGTGATAGTGTTTGATGAAGTGCAGACTGTCCCTGTGCGCTGCTTACGCATGTTTTGCAATGCTGTGGATTTTTTGACCGGGCAATGCGGTTCTACCGCAGTGCTATGCACTGCCACGCAGCCGAGGCTGGGCAATTTGCCGCATCCGCTGCGCGGCAGCCTTGATATACAACCCGACATAGAAATCGTGCCAAATGTGCCAGACCTGTTCACGCGCCTCAAGCGCACGACATTTTTTGACCACTGCCATACCTCCATGAGTGCAGAAGATGTGGCCGCACTGGCGCAAGAAGAGCAACAATCCCACGGCTCATGCCTGGTGGTTTGCAATACCAAGCGAATGGCAGAAAAGATTTATGCGCTTTGCGCCGAACAAGAAGGCGTAAACTTCTACTACCTTAGCACCAACCTCTGCCCCGCGCACCGCATGGCAAAACTAGAAGCAATGCGTGACGATCTGAAAAACGGGCGTCCAGTGCTTTGTGTGAGCACGCAGCTCATTGAGTGTGGTGTGGATATCAGCTTTCGATCTGTTATCCGTATGGCTGCGGGCCTTGATTCAATCCTTCAGGCGGCAGGTCGCTGCAACCGGCATGGTGAAAAAGAGCCGGGCCGGGTGCATGTTGTGCGGGTTGAGGCAGATGCGGAAAATCTGGACTGGCTGAAAGACATCAAAGATGGACGGGACATCTTTCTTGATACAGTGCGCATAAAGTATGCACAAGAGCTTCTGGAGTCTGGCTACGATCTCACTATGCCGCAGTTGGTTTCAACATATTTTGACCATTATTTTCATCGTAAGGGTGCCGCGCTTTCTTACGCGGCAGGCGATAATAATTCTTTGCTTGATATGCTGGGGAGCAACCAGTTTGCCGTCAGCAACAATAAGAATCCATTCCCCATATTGGGGCAATCATTCAGCACCGCAGCAAAAATTTTCAAGTCCATCGACTCAACATCAAAAAGTATTTTGGTGCCTTATGAAGACGGCGAGGGCATCATTGCTGCACTTTGTTCATCAGATTTGCTGTATAAAAAATATGAGCTTTTACGTAAGGCTCAGCGTTTTTCCGTAAACATTTTTCCACATACAGAACGCGAGCTTATACAGAAAAATGCCTTGTATCCCATTCAGGATAGTGGCATGTTTGCTCTGAAACCCAATTTTTACTGCAACGATCAGGGCGTTACCGCGCAATCAGTGCAAAAACTGTGTTTTTGTAATTATTGATAGGAGGATTGAGTGAATAACGACATATCCTTTACTGTTTATGGGCGTTATGCCCTGTTTTCTGATCCTGTAACTCGAGTCGGCGGCGAAAAATGTTCTTACCACATTCCCACCTATGAGGCCCTTAAAGGAATAGCAAAGTCTATATATTGGAAGCCAACGCTGACCTGGGTGATTGAAAAGGTACGCATTCTGCGCCCCTTTCGCACACAAACCAAGGGCGTAAAACCAATCAGGCCCACCACAGGCGGCAATGATCTTTCCATCTATACCTATCTGGCTGATGTTGCCTATCAGGTAAAGGCCCATTTTGTATGGAATGAGCATAGGCCGGAACTGAAACAAGACCGGATTGAGGGCAAGCACTACGAAATAGCCAAGCGTATGCTGGCGCGCGGTGGCCGACAGGATATCTTTTTGGGTACGCGCGACTGCCAGGGGTATGTGGAGCCTTGCAGGTTTGGTGAAGGACCCGGCGCGTATGATGACCTGGAAGAGCTGGCCTTTGGCCTCATGTTTCACGGGTTTGATTATCCTGATGAAACCGGAAATTCCAGTTTTGGCGCACGGTTCTGGAAGCCGGTTATGCGCAAAGGCATTATCGAATTCCCCTCGCCGGATGACGCCTCGCTGCTGCGTAAAGAAATTCGCCCCATGAAGTCCAAGGTGTTCCACCCTGGCAAAAATTATGCGGGTTGCGATGAAGAAGCGCTATGCCACCTTTTGCAGGAGCCCGAAACCGTGGCATACCCCGATGCCCGTAGCCTGCTTTCTGACGGCGGCCCGCAAGGGGGTTCACTGTGAGCTGGATGCAAAAACTTTTTGAAACGTATGAAGCCTGCTCCCAAAATCCCGCCTTTGTGGACCCGCCACAGGCGGAGAATGGCGGCAAAGAAGCCCCGGCGCTTATGCCCGTGAGCCACACCAGCCAACAGGCGCATATTCATGTCGTCATTGACGGGGCTGGTAATTTTGTGAGGGCAGAGCTGTTGCCGTTGAAAATGCAGTTTATTATCCCGGCAACCGAAGATTCCGCAGGGCGCACTAGCGGTGATTCCCCACATCCTCTGGATGATAAAATTCATTATTGCGCCAAAGACTACTCTGGCGGCAAAAAGAATCTTTATAGCTTGTATGCTGCGCAATTGCAGGCATGGTGCGATTCTCCCCACAGTCATCCAAAGGCCAGGGCTGTATATGCCTATGTTTCGCAGGGGCATCTGGTGAATGACCTGTTGAAATGTGGAATTTTGCGCGGCGAATCAGCCAACTCCTTGCAGACGGAACCAACCGAAGCAGACAAAGAGAGCGGCGCAGACAGCATCTTTAACAGATTGCAGCCCAAAAAAATTGGCAACGCCACGGTGCGCGACCAGGGGGACGCCCTGGTGGTATGGAGCGTGGTAAACCTGCCTGATGACATGGAACCGCGTACATGGAAGGACACCAGCCTGCAACAGGCTTGGATGGCTTACGACGCATCCATGATGGAGCAAAAAGGCCTTTGCATGGTGCAAGGGGTGGAATGCGTTGTTGCCACAAAGCATCCGCGCAATATCCGCCGCCCCGGTGATGGTGCAAAACTTATTTCCTCCAATGATTCCGCAAATTTTACCTACCGGGGGCGCTTTCTGGAGCCGGAGCAGGCCTGCACCGTCGGCTATGAGGTAAGTCACAAGGCGCATAATGCGTTGCGCTGGCTCATAGCGCGGCAAGGCTACCGCAACGGGGATCAGGCTGTTGTGGCCTGGGCTGTGAGCGGCGCGCCCGTGCCTAATCCTTGTGAAGATTTGTTTGATCTGAGTGCCGACGACTTCTTGCTTGATGACACGCCTGAGGTGCAGGCAGAGAAGGACGCCGCCCTGCCTCTTTTTGTTCCTCCCGTAAATATGGGGCTGCCCTTTGCAAAAAGGCTGAACAAAGCCCTCGTGGGATACAAGGCTGATCTCAAGGAAACTGACGGCATCACCATCATGGCGATGGATGCGGCCAGCCCTGGTCGGCTTTCTGTCATATTTTACCGTGAGCAGATGCTTAAGGACTACCTGCACAATCTGGAACGATGGCAGGAAGAATGCGCATGGGTTTTGCCCGTTCGCATTGCCGAAACGCGCGAGGGCCAGAGCAAACCCAAAACGCGCACTGTTTACACGCCCCTTGCTCCTACGCCAGAAACGATTGCCCGCGTTGCTTACGGCAGGCGTATTGACGACAAGCTGCTCAAGGCAACTGTAGAGCGGTTGTTGCCATGCATTGTTGATAGGGCAGCTTTGCCGCGCGATATTGTTGAGAGTTGCGTGCGCCGAGCCTGCAATCGCGCGGCGCATGAGGCATGGGAGTGGGCTGAAGTGCTGGGCGTTGCCTGCGCCATGTACAGGGGCTATTTCGCCAGACACATAAAAGAAGGGGAATACAGCATGGCACTTGATGAAACGCGTAACTCCCGTGACTACCTCTTTGGGCGGCTTCTGGCGGTTGCGGAATATATTGAGCGGACCGCTTTGGATAGCGCGGGAGAAAAACGCCCCACCAATGCCGAGCGGCTGATGCAGCGCTTTGCCGACCACCCCTTTGCTACCTGGAGGCAGCTTGAGCCTCAGTTGCAGCCGTATATGCAGCGGCTGAAGAGCAGTTCTCGCGTTGCGCTGCTTACCCGCGCCCAAAAAGCCTGGAAAGAAATTTACGATAAATTTGACCCTGAAGAATTTACTTCTTCAGACAAGCTCAGTGGTGAGTTTCTGCTGGGCTACCATTGTCAGATGTCAGCCTTGTACGCCAAGGCTGATAAAGAAAGCACCACTGAAGCCAATGACCAGCAAGGAGCGTAACATGAGTCTGCAACACAAGATCGACTTCGCCGTTATTCTCACCGTAGATCACGCCAACCCTAACGGCGATCCGCTCAACGGCAACCGTCCCCGTACCGATTATGATGGCTATGGGGAAATCAGCGATGTTTGCCTTAAGCGCAAGATCCGTGATCGGCTCATGGAGCAGAAGGGGACGCAAGTTTTTGTGCAGTCGGACGACCGCAAGCTGGACAACATGGCCTCGCTCAAGGAAAGAGCCGAATCTGCGGAGCACGGCCTTGGCAAGGATGCTTTTAATCCCAAAAAATGCAGCAAGGAAGAAACCGCCCGAAAGGCCTGCGCCAAGTGGTTTGACGTGCGCGCTTTTGGTCAGCTTTTTGCTTTTGGCAAAGACGGTGATGCAGCGGGGGTTTCCATTGCTGTGCGCGGCCCGGTGAGCATTCACTCGGCCTTCAGCGTGGAGCCTGTCAGCGTTGCAAGTATTCAGATCACCAAAAGCGTCAGCGGCGAGGGCGATGGCAGCAAGCGCGGTTCGGACACCATGGGCATGAAGCACCGTGTGGATAAAGGCGTATATGTTTTTTACGGCAGCATGAATCCGCAGCTTGCCGAACGCACCGGCTTTAGCGATGAAGACGCCGCCGTGCTCAAGGCCATCCTGCCCAGGCTGTTTGAAAATGACGCTTCGTCTGCCCGTCCGGAGGGCAGCATGGCCGTCAGTCAGGTATTCTGGTGGCAACACAACTGCGCTTCCGGGCAGTATTCATCCGCAAAAGTGCATAAAAGCCTCACGGTTAACCCCGATGGCAGCTATACGCTCAACGGCGAGGCAACTCCGGGGTTGAAGGCTGAAACCATTTCAGGTTTCTAATGCACCCCCCGGCCGATTCCATCCCCATATCGGCTTTGCAGCATTATCTGTTCTGCCCCCGGCAGTGTGCACTCATCCATCTGGAACAGCTCTGGACGGAAAACGTGTACACTGTCGAGGGCCGTCAGCTGCACGAAAAAGCCCACAGCAAAATTAGTTAGTTGCATTTTTTTTCTTATAGTGTGTTTTTATATTATAATGACTTATAACACGAATTGACTTTTTTTAAATTTTCTTTATTTTCTCTTTTAGCGGCTGTCCGTAAGGTTAGTCGTTTGTTTCCAGGAGGAGAGAATGCGAGCCTTATTAGTCGAAGGCGGCTGTTCTATGGGAACGTGGCGGTCGCCGTTAAAGGGGAGAGCCTTCCAGTAAGGTTTTGCGGATCGAACGGAAGGCTCTCCAAGTTCCCGTCTTCAATACGGTGTGCGTTCTTGGCTTGTCAACGGTTGAGTATGCATATCTTGAAATATGTCGCACCATCTTCTTGGAATTGAATCCTCCCGTGTTGGCAGTCGCTCAAATATTGAGTGTGGATTGAAACGTGTTTGAAGTGATTAGTTGTGGCAGGCAGGCCCCCTCCCGATGGGAGGGGGCACTCATCCTTTATCAAGGAAGCCACCATGCATCACCATCCCCCAGCCGATTCCATCCCCATATCGGCTTTGCAGCATTATCTGTTCTGCCCCCGGCAGTGTGCACTCATCCATCTGGAACAGCTCTGGACGGAAAACGTGTACACTGCCGAGGGCCGTCAGCTGCACGAAAAAGCCCACAGCAGCGCATCTGAAAGTCGCGGCGACAGCAAAACTGTTTCAGGGCTGCTGCTCTGCTCGCGCGCTCTTGGCCTGACAGGGCAGGCAGACGTTGTGGAGTTTCATCGGCACGGCAATGTCTGGCAGCCGTACCCTGTTGAATACAAGCGGGGCCGCCCCAAAAGCATGGCGGCAGACCGTATCCAGCTCTGCGCTCAAGCCCTCTGTCTCGAAGAAATGCTGCGAGTCTCCATTCCTGAAGGGGCGTTGTTTTACGGCAAAACCCGGCGGCGGCAAGTAGTCGCTCTTGACGACGCCCTGCGGGATGAAACCCGCGCCACTATTCTTGCCGTGCAGGATTTGTTGAATAAAGGGCTTACCCCTGCGCCTCCGCCTTTGGAAATAGCCAACACCATCTGCCCGGCGTGCTCGCTGAGCGACGCCTGCCTGCCCCTTGCTCCGCAGACCTCGGCTGCGAGCTATCTGCAATCCGTGCTGGAGAGCATATGAAACCGCTGCTCAATACACTGTTTGTGACTACTCAGGAAAGTTATTTGGCTAAAGACGGCGAATGCGTGGCCGTGTACCAGGGAGATGCGCTTAAAGGAAAAATCCCCATCCACACGCTTGGCGGGCTTGTGCTGTTTGGGCAGATTTCGTGCAGTCCTTTTTTGTTGGGTCACTGCGCGGAAAACGGTGTAACAGTGTCGTGGTTGACCCAATATGGGCGGTTTCTGGCATCCATGCACGGGCCAGTGAGCGGCAATGTGCTGTTGCGGCGTGAGCAATACCGCCGTGCGGATGATGATGCGGCGTCTGCCGCCATTGCCTCCGCTATGGTAAT
Source organism: uncultured Desulfovibrio sp. (assembly GCF_902477725.1). Taxonomy (NCBI): domain Bacteria; kingdom Pseudomonadati; phylum Thermodesulfobacteriota; class Desulfovibrionia; order Desulfovibrionales; family Desulfovibrionaceae; genus Desulfovibrio; species uncultured Desulfovibrio sp. The sequence continues at coordinate 186,589 of NZ_CABSIF010000002.1, forward strand.
CGGAAAAATCGCCAATTGCCGCACGGTGCTGATGCGCGCAGCGCGCGAGAGGCCGGCTGCAAGTCTTGACGCAGCAGTGGCCCGGCTGGCCCAATGCCTTGCCCGCCTGCGCGAGCCTTTGCCGCTCAATATGGTACGTGGCGTTGAAGGTGAGGCGGCGCAAGTGTATTTTGGCGTATTTGCCAACCTTATTCAGGCAAAAGACGCCGCCTTCCGCTTTGATGGCCGCAACCGCCGTCCACCTCTCGATGCTGTTAACTGCCTTCTTTCCTTTCTATATACACTTCTGGCGCACGATGTTCGCGGGGCGCTGGAAAGCTGCGGGCTTGATCCTGCCGTGGGCTTTTTGCACCGCGACAGGCCCGGACGCCCCAGTCTGGCTCTGGACATAATGGAAGAATTTCGCCCGTATTTGGCAGATCGCCTGGCTTGTACGCTTATCAACCGCGGGCAAGTGAAGGCCAAAGGCTTTCGTAAAACAGAATCTGGCGCGGTGATTATGGACGATGCCACGCGCAAAGATGTGATCTCTGCATGGCAGGAGCGAAAACAGGAGACTGTGGAGCATCCTTTTTTGCAGGAAAAAATGGCGGCAGGCTTGTTATATCATTGTCAGGCGCGTTTGCTCGCCCGATATCTGCGTGGCGATCTGGATGCTTACCCACCCTTTGTGATTCGGTGACGTCATGCTTGTACTGGTAAGCTACGATGTAAATACACAGGATGCGGCTGGAAAGCGCCGTCTGCGCAAAATTGCCCGCCATTGTGAAAATTGGGGGCAGCGCGTGCAGTTTTCTGTTTTTGAGTGCGTGGTTGATCCTGCCCAATGGGTTGCCTTACGCAATAATTTGCTGGACTGCATGGATGAGGAAAAAGATAGCCTGCGCTTTTACTTTTTGGGCGCGAACTGGAAAAATCGCGTGGAGCATGTTGGGGCAAAACCATCATATGATCCTCAGGGAACGTTGATTCTGTAGATAACGAACATAATTACGAAGTGGCAGGCTGAGAGTGTCAGCAGAGACCAGAGTGGCAGAGGAGGGGATATGTGTACTTCTGGCAGACAACCCGCGAGAACCTGAAGCGCACAGCATTTTTCTGGGAAGTACTCGATTTTTTAACAATATGATTTTATTGTAGTAAATTTTTTGAGTGGTTTTGCTTAATGCAAATTTTATTCGAGGTTCGTGGCCCTCTCGAAAAATGCCCTGCATATCATTGCAGGGCAAAGGCGAAAAAGGGTCACAGTCGCTCCCCGTGCGGGAGCGTGGATTGAAGCTGTTTGAATGGTTATAACAAGCAGTGTTTTTCCAGTCGCTCCCCGTGCGGGAGCGTGGATTGAAGCCGATATTATGCCCCATGTAGGATTTTAACGCAAGTCGCTCCCCGTGCGGGAGCGTGGATTGAAGCATAGCCGGGCGCGAGGATGCCAAAGGTCAAGTAAGTCGCTCCCCGTGCGGGAGCGTGGATTGAAGCTACCCATCATACAGCTCCTACGGAGTTTGGCCCCGTCGCTCCCCGTGCGGGAGCGTGGATTGAAGCGCCCCGGTCTATGCGTGGGCTAGATCTGTTGAGGGTCGCTCCCCGTGCGGGAGCGACTTATGTGGATTGATATTATCATGGGCACAGCCCAGACATGCCGCAGCAACTGGAACCAGCTGTTCTGATTTATCTATTGCTTTGTTTTAAAAATGTCTTGCGTAAAATATATAACCTATTTTGCGGGTTTGTTATAAATATTGTGCTGATATTAATACGTTTTCGATTCCTTGATTTTTATTCTCCGTCACCATAATCCTTTCCCGCCGCCTTCCGATTAATACTGAAGCGGCTTCTCCGCATTGTGTCTCTTCAATATTCTCCATTGAAGGGTCTGATCTTGCAGACAAAAATTTAGATAAACAAAAGTGTTCCAGAGTTGTATGATGGCTGCAACAATAGCAACGTACTTGGTGGATGCTGTAAGCAGAATTCTACACTTGCAAAAGGGCTTGTTATGAACAGATCCATATCGCTCAAGCTGATGCTTGGCATTGCGGCAATCATCGTCATACCCATGGGCATACTGTTTGCCCTTACGTCGCGGGGCATTGCAACGCTTTCAGAAGAAAGCTTCGCCAAGTCCGCCATTGGCGAACTGCGGCAGGTCAGCAATGTTGTCACAGCCATGTTTGATGAATACAAGCTCAACGTTGGCATGCTGGCTGCTGATCCCCTGATGGCGCAATTGCCGCAGATGACCACAAGTCACGTAACAGCAACGGAACCCACGCCATCAAGTGCTGCAGCGGGCGATACTGCTGGCAAGGCGCTGGATGCCCTGTTCCGTCTGTATCGGGAATCGCACCCCTCATATACCAATGTTTATGCGGGTAATATGGAGGGCGCATTTGTGCTCAACAGTCCCGTAGTCGGTAAAACCCAGCCCGGTGGTTACGACCCGCGCAAGCGCCCCTGGTGGGGCATGGCAGTGTCTGATCCTGCCAAAAGCTATATTACCAGCGCCTACAGAAGCACCGATGGGCAACCCATGGTCAGCGCCTGCCGCGCCGTGCGCGACAGCAGCGGCAAAGTCACTGGCGTTGCGGCCATAGATATTACGCTGGGCACCCTCACAGACCTCATTAAAAACGTGCGTATTGGCCGCACGGGCTTTGTTATTCTGGTGCAGGATGACGGGGTGGTTATTTCCGACCCCAAAACTCCGCAGCACAATTTTCAGAAAATAGACGGCATCGGCAACGATGCTCTGGCTGCGCTGTTCAAATCCGGTTCAGCCACGGGCGAGGCCGCCATCAGCGGCAAGCAGTATGAAGCTGTGGTGTACAACTCGCCGGAGCTCAAGTGGAAGTTTATTGGCCTCATTGAAAAGAGCGAACTCATGGAGCCTGTCAACGCCGCCTTGTGGCAGTTTGCCACCGGCATGCTGGCAAGCCTCATAGGCATTTGCATAGGCATCTGGGTGCTGGCCGGGCGGCTCATCATTACGCCATTGAAGACCGTGGGGGTTTTCCTCAAGGATATTTCCGCTGGTGTGTATGGCAGCCTCGTCAACCGCCGCGTTGACGAAATTGGCGTGATTTTTGAGTCTCTTAATTCCATGAGCGCCACCCTCAAATCCAATATTTCCGAGATTGAGGCCAAAACTGTTGAAGCACAGCAACAGGCCGCAGCAGCAAATGACGCCACGCGCGAGGCCGAGGCCGCCCGCCTGCACGCCGAGCGCGCCAAGGCCGAGGGCATGCTTGAAGCAGCGCGCCAGCTCGAACATATGGTGCAGATGCTCCACCAGGAAGTGAGCACCCTTTCAAGCAGTTCAGAAGACATCCGCGAGGCCACGCTCGTGCAGCGGCAGCGCATCCACGAAACAGCCACGGCCATGGAAGAAATGAACTCCACCGTGCTTGAGGTTGCCAAAAACGCTTCGCATGCCGCGGCCCAGGGCACGGATGCGCGGGACAAGGCCAATCAGGGCGCAGAGGTTGTAGGCCGGTCGCTTGAGGCCATGCGCGCCTCGGAGCAGAAGGCTCTTGAACTGCGCGAAGCCATGGGTGATCTGGATAAACAGGCCCACGGCATCGGCACAATCATGACCACCATTGAAGACATAGCCGATCAAACAAACCTGCTGGCCTTGAATGCGGCCATTGAGGCCGCCCGCGCGGGCGAGGCGGGCAGAGGCTTTGCCGTTGTGGCCGATGAAGTGCGCAAGCTGGCGGAAAAGACCATGCATGCCACCAAGGAAGTGAGCGACTCCATCCTCTCCATCCAGCGGGTAGCCGGAATCAACGTGCAGTCTGTGGAAGAAGCCGTGCAGGGGCTTGACCACGCCTCATCGCTGGCTGGCGAATCCGGCGCGGCGCTGGGCGACATTGTCACCAGCACAAACCAGTCGGCAGGGCAGATTCAGTCCATCGCCACTGCGGCAGAGCAGCAGGCCGCCACATCTGAAGAAATCAACAAGTCCATTGACGAAATCAACGCCATCGCTGGGCAGACGGACGAGCGCGCCGAGGCCTCGCTCCAGGCCACCCGGCGGCTGGAAGATCTGGCTCTATCGCTTTCCGGTCTTATCAAGGAGCTGAAAGACCAGTCGGCATAGACTGGCAAAGCTCGATCGCCAGAAAAGGACAACGGCAACCGTTCTGCGGTTGCCGTTTTTCGTGCGGGAGTGACATCATTTTCGTCCTGCGCTATGTTGTCGCACTGGTCAACGCCAGTATATTTTTCGCCAATAGCCCGTAATCAGAGGCTTTTCTGCTGCTCATTGACGCAGCAGCTACAGAGGCGCTGCAAGGCAGATTGCACCCCACCCGGCAGGCAGGTGGAAAAGCAGATTTGAATTTTTTTTGTATACCCTATTCGGCGGCCCGCCGAATGAATGTTGCTGCGCAGCAATAACCGCACTGGAGTATGCCATGACAGGGGAATTTCTGACCTCGCTCACCCCTGAGCACAAGAAGTTTCTTGTGGATTTGTTCAAGGACGGCGTGTCCTTTGACCCCAAGGTGCTGCGCGTTTACGCATCCGATGCCAGCCTGCTTACGGGTACGGTGCTGGCCATGGTTCGGCCCGAGAGTGTCGGGCAACTGTGCGAATTTATGCGCTGGGCAGATGCGGAGCATGTGGCTGTGCATCCGCGAGGGCGCGGCACCAGCCTTTCCGGCGGGTGCGTGCCCACAGTCCCCGGCATCGTGGTTTCCATGCTGGGCATGGATAAAATTATCGAGATCAATAAGGAAGATTTTGTTGCCGTGGTGGAGCCGGGCGTTAATACGGCTCTGCTTCAGGCCGAGTGCGAAAAGCTGGGCATGTTTTACCCGCCGGATCCGGCCAGCGGCAAGGCAACCAGCGTTGGCGGCAATGTCATCACCTGCGCCGGGGGCCTGCGCGCCGTAAAATACGGCGTTACACGCGATTACGTGCTTGGCCTGGAGGCCGTGTTACCCGGCGGCGAACTGGTGAAGTTCGGGGGCCGCTCCCACAAGGATGTCATAGGCCTTGACCTCGGGCGGCTCTTTGTGGGCAGCGAGGGCACCCTTGGCATTGTGACCAGGCTTATTCTCAAGCTTTTGCCCAGGCCCGAGGCTTCGGCATCGGTGCTTGTGGGGTATCCTTCGCTGGATGCCGCCCTGGCCTCCATGAGCAAGGTTTTTGCCGCAGGTATTCTGCCCTGCGCGGTGGAATTCATGAATGAAACCGTGCTGGAAATCCTTGCCAGAACCGGCGAGGTGCCGTGGCCGGACAGCGTAAAATCGCTGCTGCTGTTTCAGGTGGACGGCAGCAAGGAGACTGTGCCGCTGGAAAATATCCGCCTTGCCAACCAGCTTGATGACGCCCTGTGGCGCATGGAGGGCGTGGGCAAGCAAGAGGAAGACAAGCTGTGGGCCTACAGACGCAGGGTTTCGGCTGCCTCCTATGTGCTCGGCCCAGACCGCATCGGCGGTGATATGGCCGTGCCGCGCGGCTCTATTCTCAAGGCCGTGCGCAAATTTGAAGAAATTGCCGCCAGCAACGGCAAGCGCCTTATCGCCTTTGGGCATGCGGGCGACGGCAACATCCACGCCAATCTGCATTACGATGCCTCTGACGCTGACGATGCCCGCCGCACGCTGAAAACCCACCACGAACTGGATGCGGCAGCCCTTGAATGTGGCGGCAGTCTTTCTGGCGAGCACGGCGGCGGATGCCTGAAAGAAGTTGGCAAGCAGCTCGGGCAGAAGGAACATGCCCTCATGTTGCGTTTGCGCGGTGTCTTTGATCCCAACGGCATTCTCAATCCCGGCAAGGGGTACTGAAATGAAACGCGGCTGTACGCAATGCGGCGAATGCCTGAACGTCTGCCCTGTGTACGCGCTCTTCAAGCGCGAGGAATACGCGCCCAAGGGCAAGCGCCTGCTTCTGGAGCAGATTGATCCCGAGTTCGGCGGCAGCCCGGATTCGTCCCTGCCCTGGGAGGATATCCGCGAGCTGGCGCGTCTCTGCGCCGGGTGCGAGCGATGCCAGCAGGCCTGCGCGCGCAAGCTTTCCACCAGTGATCTGCTGGCCGAGGCGCGGGCACGTAATCCTCACTGGACGCAAACTCTCTGGGATATGTGGATTCGCCGCGCTGGCCCACTGTGGCCCATGGCGGGCAAAATCGCCATGCTTGCGCCGGATTCCATTGTTCCCGGCGTGTTGCGGTCTTCTGTGGAAACCGCACGCGCGCTGGTTGATCTGGAGCCTTGCGAACCATGGATGACCCTGCGGCCCAGCCAGAAGGTCAGCGGCGTCAGGGTGGCCCTGTTCAGCGGCTGCACGGCTAAAAATGCCCGTCCCCACTGGATATCCACTGCCCGGCAACTGCTGGCAGGCTGGGGATACGACCTTGTGGACATAGCGGATTTTGCCTGTTGCGGCGGCACGTTGCACCATGCCGGGCAGTTGGGGGCGCTGGCAGAAGTGCGCGAGCGCAACCTTGAGCTTTGGCGCAAGGCTGGCAAGCCTGTAATGGCGAGTTTTTGCGCCTCGTGCAAGCACAGCCTTGATGGCTACACCGCCGTTATGTCGGCGGAGGAGGGCAAGGAGTGGAAGCAGAAGTGCGTTGGGCTTTCCTCCCTGCTTGTGGGGTCGCAAATCAGCCCCACAGGAAAGGCCCCGGCAGCGGTGGGTTATCATCAGCCTTGCCACTGGGGTTCTGATGATCCTGATTTGCCCCTGCTCACGGCGGGGCTGCCGGGCTTGAAAAAAGGCACTGGCCTGTGCTGCGGCATGGGCGGCATACTGAAAATGTCCAACCCCGACCTTTCAGCAGACATGGCGCGCAAATGCCTGGAAGGCTTTGCCCCTGAAATCCGGCACATTGTCACCGGGTGCAGCGGTTGCGTCATGCAGCTTTCAGCTGCGGCGGGTAAGGAGGTACAGGTGCGTCACTGGCTTGATGTGACAGCGCTGGCAGAAGCTCGCACTTAGGCGCATCCGCCCCCATACTGGCTCTTGCGGCAGTAGCTGTGAAATTTTGCAGCTTCCGGGCGGGTATGGTTGCCTCTGGCAGATGTGCGCCGCAATATTTTGCAATGCTTTATTGAGAAATGGTGCATGGGCACGGCACTGGGTGGCGCTGGGGCCTAGCCTGCCGAAAAATAAGCCGAAACGCCGCTGGCACACTGGACGCCCCATAGGCGGCAGTATAGTATGCCGCAACATGCATACCTGTAATCGGTGAGCCTATGCCCAAACTTCGACATTCCAAATTTGCTTTGGTCGCGGCCCTTTCTGGGGGTATGGCGGCCCTTTTGGCGTGTCTGCTGTTTTGGGCCTATGGTTGGAACCCCGCTCTGGCAGGTTCGCTCAATCTGCAACCCCGCGCAGCCATTGGCAATGCCGAAGTTTCCGAGCCGCCTGCCGTATCTTCCGCTGCTGCGGAAAATAATGCAGTGCCGCCTGTTGCCGCCCCTGAGCAGGCGAGCACGGGGGCTGAACAGAACGGCAATACTGGGGCAAACGCTGTTTTGCCCCCTGCTGACCAGCAAAGAGGCCTCCAACCAGATAGGCAGCCAGTCCTCCAGACAATCCAGCAGGCAGGCGCTGATTCTAGCGCTCAGATACAGCCGGATGCTGATAACGCAGATCAGCTCCCATCCCCGGATCCATCGCAATCAACTGGAAAGTCAGATTTTTCCACCGCAGCCAATGCCGCCGCCAAGGTCGCGGCACCGGATGCCGCAAAAGGCGCGGCGCAATCTGCGGCACAGCCAGCACCTGCGCACGATTCCAAGGTGCAGCTTTTCGGCACTGTGGAGTTCAAACGCCCGTTATCCACTTTGCCGGGCTGGCTTGACCTGCTCAAGCGAAACCAGATGGATCCCATATTCATACCCGGCAAGGTGTTCAAAAAGGGCGTTACCTGGGACACCTTCAAGTCAAAAGCCCCGCTTAACAACAAGATGGAACTGCTGCGCTACGTAAATTCTTTCTGGAATACGTGGCCCTATGTGGAAGACATCGTCAACTGGGGGCAGGAAGATTATTGGGAAATTCCGGCGGAGTTTCTTAAAAAGTCTGGCGACTGCGAAGACTATTCCATTATCAAGTATTTTACTCTTAAGGAATTGGGCATTCCACCCGAAAGCATGCGTGTTGTGGTTGTGCGTGACACAATCAGAAATTTTGCCCATGCTGTTCTGGTCGTATACCTGAACGACGATGCCTTTATTCTGGATAATCTCAGTAATTCAGTGCTTTCGCACACCAAGGTGCGGCAGTACAGCCCGCAGTATTCTGTCAATGAATTCGGTCGCTGGGCCCATATGAAGGGCCGCAAGATAAACTAGAGCCGTTGCAGGCATGCAGCGCGCAGCCCGCACCCTTTGTGTGGGCGGTGTTTCACCGCAAACGGTACGTTAATGCGCAATGTACTATAGGATAAGCCTATGAAAACGCAGGAACTTAATGAGCAATCCGTTGCTGGTCGCTATCGTCTGAAAAAAGCCGCCGTAGCTGCTGTCAGCCTGTCGCTTTTTGCTGTGGCGGCGGCTGTGGCCTACGGCCTCTGCACCTTGCAGCTCAAGAACGTTACGCAGGATATTCTGAATAACCAGCGTGAAATGCAGCAATCGTGGGTGGATAAATCGCTGGAATCCATCCGCGCGTGGCATGCAACCGTTGTTGAGCAGGCGCGGCTTGTGAGCAGCGCGGAGATGTTCCGCCTGTTTGCCGTGGATGTGCGCAACCTTGGCTCCGATGGCGAGGCGCGCCTTTCCGCGCCCGATGCCATGGAAAACGGCGATGAATCGTTGCGCAATCTTGCCGAGCAGATGGGCTATATGCAGGATTTGCTGCGCGACTTTGCGCGCGGCAAAAACTGGGTTTCTGCACGGATTGTTTCGCCCAAGGGCAACCCCTTTGTGGTGAGCAAAGGGGACGCGCCCCTTGGCGAGGCCCAGGTGGGCCTTGTGACTCGCGCCGTGGACAGAAAAACTGTTGTTTTTGGCCCTGTGCGCGCCCTTGGCGATGTAATGGTTATTGATCTGGCCGATCCCATGTACGAAGTGCTGGGGCGGGGAGAAAGTCTTCCCGTTGCCGTGCTTTTTGCCACTCTTCCTGTGGACAGGGTGCTGACGGCATTTCTTGCCCAGCGGCAGGATCAGTACGGCGGACTGCTGCCGTGCATTTTGCAGGCTGGCGGCAGCGGCACAGAGGCCGTGCTGCTGCGCGATGGCAAACCTGCGCTTGAGCCAGTGCAGCAGGTGACTCTGGCTGACGGTCTTGGTTTCAAGCGTAGGCAGGGGCTTGTGGGCGGCGGCGAGGCCTATTCCCTCGGCAGTTACATGAACAGTCTGGGCTGGCTTGTGACCATTGAGGCCCCGGCAGACATGGTTGATGCGCTGGTGGAAAGCCAGGCAAAGCAGATATACGGTCTGGGCATTCTTGGCAGTCTTGGCACGGCGCTTTTGCTGGCCTTTATCTGGGCTTCGCTTGTAAGTCGCTCGCACAGGGCCACTGCCCAGCATTTCAAGCATCTGTACACGCTTATCCGCCAGCAGAAAATCATGCTCGACAGCGTCAATGCCTCATTACAGGCTGGGCTTATGCTCATGGACAAAAACGGTCGCTTGCAGATGTGCAACCCGGCCTTTTGCCAGATGGCGGGCAAGGATGAGGATTCCCTCAAGGGAATCCCCGTGGGCGAGGCCCTGCCGGAAGATGCCGCCCTTCGGCTCATGGAGGGCATGGCTCAGGTGAGCGCCAGCGGCAAGGAAGGCAGCATCGAGATTTCTGTTCCTCAACCCGGGGATGTGCGCCTTTTCCGCGTGACCCTGTTTCCATTTGAAGATCACGATAATTCAGGGGAAGAAGGCAAGGGCGGCTGCGTGGGCATTTTCCAGGATATTACGGAATTCCGCCGCCGTGCCGAGGCCGCGCGTGAACGCCAGGCCAACAGCATTGCCGCCCTTGTGCGGGCCATTGAAAGTGTGGACGTGAACCTCATCGGGCACTCCATGAAGATGGAGCATGTGGCAGACCTGCTCTCCGGCGCCATGAGCCTGCCCGACAAGGACAGGGAAACCCTGCGGCTTGCGGCCCGCCTTTCGCAGGTGGGCAAAATCTTTGTGCCACGCGAGCTGCTCACCAAGAAGGGCAAGCTCACCCCCGAGGAACAGGCGGAAGTTATGCGCGCGCCGGAGTATGCCTATGGCATCCTGCGCGACATGCAGTTCAACCTGCCAGTGCCGGACGCCGTCTTCCAGATGGGCGAACGCATGGATGGCACGGGCCTGCCCCAGCATCTTGCCGGGGAGACCATCAATCACAATGCGCGCATTCTGGCAGTGGTCAACGCTTTCTGCGCCATGGTCAGCCCACGTTCCTACCGAGCGGGCATGCAGCCCGAAGAAGCCGTTGCCCTGCTCATGAAGGACAAGGGCTTTGACAGCCAGATTGTCAGCGCTCTTGCCAATGTTGCTGCGGCCGATTTGCAGCAGGCCATTGCCATAGCCGATGCGGCCAGCAAAAAATCTGCTCCTGCCGCAGAATCTGCCGCAGCCGATTAGAGAGCAGGGCGACATGACTGGCGCAGTGCAGCAGTTGACTATGCAACAGGACAGCTCTGAAAAGATAGACGTGGCGATGAACATTTTCGCCAAGCCGTATCAGACAGCGCTCTCTGTTCTGTCGCTGATCAAGCACAGTGGCAGGCATATTGGCACTATCTGGTTGCAGTTTGAGCCTTATGGCTCGCAGTATGATATCGTCAGCCCCTATGCGCTGGTGCAGTACCTGAGCAGCCAGATAGGGGAGAGATTGCGGGTTTTTCAGCCAGACTACTGGCTTGATCTCAATGCCGCTGACCCGGCGCGCTTTGTCGATAATGCCTACCGCTACAGCATCCGCTACCAGTACGCCTTTGAGCACAGCACGAGCCGCAGGCTGTTTCTCATGCACAACGATATAGTTGTGTTCAAGGATGTGCTTGGCTATTTGGGCGGCCTTATGGGTGATGCCGTGGCTGTGGGCCACCTTGGTCAGTGCTGGAATTGCCCGGCTCGTGTGGCGGAGCTGACGCGCGAGGTTATGGGCTGTGAACCGTGTGGGCCTGAGAGGTATCTGGATTTTCGGCCCACTTACAGTCAATTGCAGCAGCTTTATGCTCTGGCGCACCAGAGGGGCATTTTTGCAAGGCCGTATGACCGTGGCTTTGCAGGCATTTTTGATGCCCAACCCTGGCCCCTTCCGGAATGCCGCGTCAATGAATGGGCCTGCCTGCTTGATCTGGAAAAGACGCGGCCCCTGTGCGTGCCGTATGGCCCAATATTGCCGCCAGGCGCGTTCAGGCAGTGTGGCCCTGTCTGCCTTGATACTGGCGTGGAGTGGTTCCGGGGGGTGCATGCGCGCGGCATGACTGCCCGGCATGCCGATCTTTCCCGCCACCTCAAGCATTGGGTAGGCACGGGCAAGGTAACCGCCCGGTTGTATGCTTTGGCAGAGGAAAATGCCCTCAAGATATTGCTGACCACCTTTCCCGATTACTGCGATTGGCTGCGCGGCACCATCGGCAACAAGCCGCTCGGCGTGAACGACAGAGGCCAATAGTTTTTCCACATTTGTGAAATCCCTTCCCTTTCTGTTTTTTTCAAGCTGAAGCGTAGGTTTGTCTGGAACGCGAAAAGGCGTCGACCAAATGGCCGACGCCCGACACGGGAAAGAAAGGTTTGCAGCGCTATCCCCAACGCTGGGAGGGCCTTGCGGCCCCCCGGCCCTCTTTCTACTGCAATCTCTGTTTTACCGCTTCATGCCGATAACGGTTTCCAGCATGTTGTCCACCGTAGTGATGGTCTTTGAGTTGGCCTGGAAGCCGCGCTGCGTAGCAATCATCTGCACAAACTCGCGCGACATGTCCACGTTGGACTGCTCAATATTGTAGGCCTTTGTGCTGCCAAATCCGTTATCGCCTGCAACGCCCTGCCTGGCAAATCCAGATTCTTTTGTTTCAGAGTAAAGGTTGTTTCCTTCCCTGTACAAACCTTGCAGGTTGTCAAAATCATACAGCGAAATCTGATACAGAGCCAAGGTCTGATTGTTATCATATTTGCCGTAAAGTATGCCGTTAGCGTCAATGTTGAAGTTGTTAAGTACGCCTGATGCATATCCATCAGCTTTTGATGACTGCACAAGTGAACTGCCGCTTGTCACGACGGAGGCACCGGTTCTGCGTGTGGTTGTAGACATGGTGCACGCAGCAGTATTGTAGTCAATAGTGCCCTGAGTGGCAGGTGGAACTGGGGCGACAACTTTTAAATCATTCAACGTCTTGGTGGAATTGTTCCACGGTGTGGCACTTGTATCCCTCAGGCCCAGATCCATTTCAATGATACTTTTCTCAGCAAGGCTGTGATTGCTGCCGCCGTAGGATGAAACCTCGGATACGCTGTTGCTGAGGGCCGCGCCTGAGAAGTTGGCGTTGAACACAGGCAGGCCATTGTTGGAAACCTTGGTCGGTTGCCATGAAGTGGAAAGCTTAGGATCAAGGGCGCACTGCATATCAGCGGTAGCGGTATCCTGTGCGCCATACGTATAGGCAGTCTGGTTGACCAGCTGTCCACTGACGTTGAAGATCAACTGCCCGGTCATGAGCATGCCAGCCTTTTGGGTGCCCTGAAATGTCTTGCTGTCTGCCGGAAGAATCGGGTTGCCAGAAGAGTCGTACGTCACCGCCGTGGTGCCGCCGTATGTCCGGTTGTCTTCTGAGGGAGGAACCGTCACAATATATTCGTACATTGTGTAGCCGGAAGGCAGGTTATCAATTTTGTACGAGCTGTTGCTGGTGTCAACTTTGTCGTAGTAAACCGTGAGTTGGTGCTTTGTGCCACCCTCGTCATAGACGGTAATGGGGGAACTGGCTGCATATGCAGTGTCGGCCAGCGGCGTCGCCTTTGAGCCGTCCCACTGGTCGAACAGCGCAGTCATGGGGCTGGTGGTACTGGTCGTTTTGTCCATGCCGGCGTCGTTCGACAACTGCATGGTGAAGGAAACACTCTGCGTTTGTTTGGGCGGAAGGTTCCAGTTGTCAAGCACGATATCCGTGGGCGAACCAGTGCCCTTGTATGCGGTTGTTGAGGCCGAGCTGCTGGTCGTTGTAGAGCCAGAGTTAAAAACAACAGAAGAACTGTTATTGTCAACTTTCCATCCCTGCAGAATCATGCCTTGAGGATTTTGCAACGCGCGATTGTTATTGAAATAGAAATCGCCGGCGCGGGTGTAGTACGCCTGCTCACTGTCTGGCTGGCGAACTTTGAAGTACCCGTTGCCAGAAATGGCAAGATCTGATCCTGAATTGGTGGATTCAAGAGAACCCTGCGAGTAGTCGCCGAGCACCGCGTAGGTACTGACGCCCTGACCAATCTGGGTGGTGCCGCTGACGCTGCCGCTATCGGTGTAAAGATAGTCGCTGAAGTCCGCGCGCTGGCCCTTGTAAGCCAGGGTGCTGACGTTGGCGATATTGTTGCCGACGACGTTCATTTTGTTTCCGTGCGCCATAAGGCCGGAAACGCTTGCCCACATGCTGGATGAGAGACTCATATCTTCCTCCGTGTCTTGGGATAGGGGATATTTTTTCCGGGTAGTGCAGTGGGGACTGCCTGCCCTTTGTTCATCTGTATTGTTAACTCGTTGTCGTGCCCGATCCGGACGTACTCGTGCTGGTGGTCGGCTGTGTGACCTGCCGCACTTTTGAAAGCTCCATCAACTGGCCGCCATCAAGCCCCAGATATACCGTGCCATTGTTGTTGACCACGCCTGTAACCCTGGCGTCCACCACCTGATCGGCAAGAACAGCCTCGCCGCTGGCGTTAAGCAGGGACAAATTGACCGTGTACACGCCATCCGGGGCAACTGTTCCGGCGCCGTTTTTGCCGTTCCAGTTGAACTCGTAGGTGGTTCCGGCTGCCTTGGGTGCCAAAGTTTCTGTGTAGATGACGTTGTTGTCGGCATCCCGCACCGTGATGGTGCCGCTGGCAACGGCATCGTTGGGCGCATAGCGGAACTTGGTTATGGATGTCGTCTTTGCGGTTGCGTCCGTCACCTTGCCTATACTGTTGCCAGAGACAGTCACTTCCTTGCCGATGTACGACGTGGCGTTGATCATCTGCTGGTTGTTGGTGGCAGTAGTCAGCGAACCCATGCTGGTATTCAGGTTGATGAGCTGTTCAAGGCTGGAGAACTGCGCCATCTGGGAGACAAATTCCTTGTCGTCCATAGGGTTCAGCGGATCCTGATACTTGAACTGTGTCACCAGAAGCAGCATAAAGGCGTTTTTATCAAGGTTAGCGCCACCTTTCTGCTTGCCGACAACGGCATTGAACTCGTTGTTAGCCTGGGTGATTGCTGATGATACGCTGCTGGCCATACTTCATTCTCCTCACGGCCCGGTTCAGGCAACCACGTTGAGGTTGCTGGTGGTATATCTTGCCGTGTTGCCAAGAGAATGCACAGGCTGTTCCAAAGTTGAAATGTCCATATTTAAGCTGGAATTTCGAACTGTTGCAAGATTCTTCAGCCGGGAAAGTTCTTCCCTGCGGGCATCTTCTTCCTGCCGGGAATTGTGCTGGTTGAAATCCTGCCAGGATGCGCTGTTCTGCTCCTGCTGCGTTTCCTGCCGCACTTCGAGCTTGTCTACCTTGAGGCCCTGCTGCTCAAGATTCATGCGGATTGCATCGACCTGACGGCTGATCATGTCATTGGTTTCCGACTTTTCAGAACGGATCACCGCGCTGACTTCGCCATTGCGAACCGAAAGGGAAACCGTGATGGATCCCAGCTCCTGCGGGTTAAGTTGCAGGTCAAGGCGAGTGCCGCCGCCCTTGACGGTTGAAAGCATGCCCTGTTCAACCTGCTGCGCCACCTGCCGCCCGATGGGGGCAACGGCTGAGGGATCCTGCACGTCAGTTGTGTTTTGGGCTGTATGGGCAGCTTGCATGGCCTGCGCTGCCGCGTAGGCGGGGGTGGAGCCGCGCGCTGCAACAGCAGCGGATTGCGTATCAACCTTGCCCAGCAGATCGCCCCAGGCGGACTTGCCCTTTTGATCCTTGTCAGATTCGCTCTGTCCGGAATTGCTGTCAGCATTCTTCTGACCCTTGTCGTCCAGAACGGCGGTCTGCTGAGTGGCAGACTGCGCGTGAATCTGGTTGGCTGCGGGAGTTTTGTCCGGTTGCGAGGATGGCAGCACATTATTTTGCGCAGATGTTTTACCCGTTTGCACGTCTGCCTGCGCGCTTGCGCGAGAGACCGCCTGCGACCCAGACTGCTGCGCCGCCTGCGTGTTTGGCTGCTGCGCGGCTGTGTTGTCGACAGTTCTTTCTGCGGGCATGCGCTGGGTCACTGTGGCCTTGTTTTCGGATGCGGTGCGATCGCCCTCATGTTTTGTGGCGGCCGCATCCTTGCCTATGGCTTCGCTCTGCGCAGCGATCTTGATATCGCCAGGCTCGGCCTTCTGGCCTGCTTCAAGGGTTTCACCAAGAATATTGTTGCTTTTTTTCTGAACGGTCTTGTCTATGAGAGCCTTGCTCTGTTGCACCGTGCGGTCGCGCAGCGAACTGGCCTGCTTCTCTTTTTCCGTGCGGGCCCGCGCCTTGCTGATAATGGGCTGCAACGTGGTTTTGAGGGCAGTATCAAGCGTTTTTTGCGCAGCGGCCTGCGTGGTGAAAAAATCTGTCACCGGGGCCATGAGCGTGCCGAATTGCTCGTTCAGGCAGGTGATGGAGGCGCTGTTGCCAAAGCTGTTGGCCAGGGTTTGCAGGTTGGCAGTGCCAAGCCCAAGGCCGCGCCCGAGCGAGATGGCCTCACCCTGGCTCACTTCAAGGGTGCCCGCTGGATCAAGCTTGCTCACAAAGGCCGATATGGTGTTGAATGCCTGCTGCGTGTTGCCCTGCAACATCATGGCCTGAACATTGGTATCCAGAACGCCGGTTGGGTCGATCTTTTTAAGCAGCGAGGTGATGTTGGCCTTGTCCTCATCAGTGAGAACAGGGATGTCGCCGCCGCCCTTAACGCTGGCCGTTATCTGCGCAAGGGTTGCGCCGTCGGGCATTTCCGCCAGAGCCGCAAGCTTGGCAAGGCTTTCAGGCGTAGCGCCAGCCTTGATAAGCTTGCTGTGCATGTCCTGCACTTCCTGCTTGGTAAAACAGACTTCGTTCAGCGTGTAGGTGACGCCGTTGCTGGTGTTGCGCGAATAAGGGCTTTGCACCTGCGCGGCAGCTCTGGCGGTGGGCGTAAAAGGAGTGCTGGGCTTGGATTCTGACTTGCCCTCAAAAACATCGGCAGATACGTCAGCCTCTTCAACGGCCTTCAGACTGGAGTTGAGGGCGTCCATAAAGGAAGACGTCCGCTCGTCATTGGGGCGGTTGTTAGTGGCAACGTTCCAAAGCGTTTCGTTAGTGCTTACGCTTGTGGGAATAATCTGCATGGTTCACTCCTTGCGTGCTGAGCTATACAAGGAGTGTTCCAAAATTGTTAGTGCAATTAATTCAATATGTTAAGTAAATGAGAATTGCGGGAAAAGGGCAATACTTGCCGAATCGGGAGTGCGCTAGGAGGATGGGTTGGCAAAAAGCGGAGCCAGAGCGGCAAGCCTGTGCACTGCTGTGCGCCAGCCCTGCTCGTTGAAACCTTCATTTTGCAAAAACATGTGCAGATGCCCGGTGAACAGCCGTATCATGCCGGGCTGAGCACGCCAGAAATCATCGGGCAGGGGAGTGCGCTGTTTCAGATGATCGCTGCACAGGGCGCAAAGGTGGGCAAGGCGGGCGGCAAGACGCTCAGCAAGTGCGGGATGTTCCGCGTGGAGGCGTGTCAACCGTTGGCGCAGCCGGGTTTGCTGGCCTGGATCATACAGAAAAAGAAAGGCCGCCTGCCATACGTCTTCGAGCTGAGGGCGACAGGAATTGCCGCATGGCTCAGGGTAAGGTTTCAAGGTGTGCAGCCCAAGAGCGTCACGCCCGGTTCGGTAAAGCGTAAGACCATTGCCTGGGGCCTTGCAGGAGGGCTTGCCGGTGGCAAGCTCCTGATGAATCTGCAGCGCAAGCTGGGCTACAGAAGCGGGTATGAAGGCCTGCTTGCAAAAAAGACGGCTGCGTCTGCATTGCCAGCAGCCCACGCAGCTCATGGCGGCGCGCAGCACCCACTGGCCGGGTGCGGATGGGCCTGTTTCGCGGGCGTGTACTGGCCCCATAGAGAGATTGAGCACAGGTACGCCAAGGTAATCGGCAAGGTGCATGGGGCCGGTATCTGGCGTTATACACAAATCAAGCGTGCCCATGAGGGCCGCAACTTCGCGCAGGTCAAGCTTGCCGCACAGGTTTGCCTGCGCAAGGCCGGAACGGCGCGCCACTTCATCGCCCAGTTCCTGCTCGGCCTTGCCGCCCAGAAAAACCGGGGCCAGATCTGCCGCCGCAAGGCGCATGGCAAGCCGTGCCCAAAAGGCCGCATCCGGCCTTTTGGCTGTCTCGCTGGCGCCCAGCACCAGCCCAAGGCGGCCCGTTCCCGCTGGTTTGGGGCGCGAATGCCCCACAGCGGCTAGATCGGGTATTGGGGAAAGATCCAGCAGGTGTAGATCGGCCCAGTGAAAGGCATTGGCGTGGTTATTCTGCGTCAGGGCCGCGCGGTACAATTGCCAGAAGCCCTGAACGCGCAATCCATCGCTGTCGGCCACAGGCCCTAGCTTGAGGGGTGACTCAAGCCGCCCCATGAGCTGGGCCGCGACCGTACTGCTGCTCAGATTGATCGCCGCCGCGTATGTTTGGCGGGCAAGCTCCTGGCAGTGCGAAGGGGGAAAAAACACGGCATCCGGCGCCAGGGGCATGAGCTGCTGAAAAAAAGCCGGTTCTGCCACAATCCACAGGGGATTGTGGGGCCAAAGCTGGCGCAGGCGGATAAGCAGGGGAAAGGTGAGGATCAGATCACCCATGCGGTGCAGTTGCAGCACCAGAATTGGATCAGCAGCCATTATCAGCCCCGGACGGCCTGACGGGCCGCAGGTGTGCCGTAAACCTCGCGCATGCGTTCCAGCATGGTCTGCAGCCTGTGTTGCCATGTGTGGCAGGCAAGCACACGCTGCCGGGCCGCCTGCGTAATGCGGCGGCGCTCTGTTGGGCGGGCGAGGTAGTGGCGCGCCAGTTCAGGGGCTTCATCCGGCTCATGGTAGCAGACGATTTCGTGCGGCTCAAAAAGCTGTTCCATCTGCTCGCGCCAGTCGGTAAGCACAAAACTGCCTGCGGCGGGCACGTCAAATACCCGCTGGTTGACCGCGCCCTTCATCTGCTTGCTGGTGCAGTTGAAGTTGATGGCCGAGTGCCCGTAAAAGAGGGGCAGTTCCGTATAATAGCTCAGGGCGTCCAGATAGCGGGGTTGCAAGGACTCGTGGCGAAATTCCACCTTCTGCCAGCCTGCGTCGCCCACAATAAGCGGGCGCAGGGGCAACAGGCGCCGCACGCAGCCATTGCGGTACAACCGGGTGGCCTGCCAGGTGACGGCGGTTTCATAGGCCAGCTTGGCTTCGTTGTCCGGCAGGGCCTGATAGTGAGCATAGGCTTCTGGCTGGCAGTCGCGCAGAAAATCAGCAACCGAGCGGTGGTGGCTGTCCATGAACTCCTGGGCCACGGCGTAAAAGGAGAGCAGCAGCGGGCGGGGAAAATGCCCGTTTTTCAGCCTGCCGCCAACCTTGTAGACCATGGAATTGCCCACGAAGGAGATGTCTGCCTTCCATGCGGCTGGTGCGGATGCTCCCTTGGAGGGATGAAATCGATCCGGGTCTGTGCCCAGAGGCAGGTAGAACACATGCTCAAAACCCGCCGCGCGCAGGGATGAAATATTGTCAGAATCCCAGGTGAACAAGGTCGTCCAGGGGCTGACGCAACGAGAGTACAGGTGGATGATGAGGTGGGGATTATCCACAAACCATGAGGCCAGGGGCAACTGCAAACGGGCCAGCAGGTCCATAAGCACGCCCTCTACGTCCACGCCCATATGGTTGAGCGTAATGCAGCAGTCTGGCCTGAAAGCAATCACGGCTTCCAGCAGCTGCTGCACAAAATCCGCGCGGGCCACGGCTTCATCGCCGATGACAACCAGCTTGTATTCAATGCCAAGCTTGCGGCATGCGCCCTCGATTTCACCCATGAGGAAATATTTGCTGGTCAGCAGCAGTACGCGGGGGCTTGCATCGGCAAAGCGCGGCCCTGCGGCGCGGCTCCAGAAGTCAAACCTGGCGCTGGCGAGCAGATCTTTTTGCAGGGAACCATAATAATCGCGGTCAAGGCGCAGATAAAAGGGCAGGGCCAGAGGCAGCAGACGCAGGCCGCCGTGGTGCATCTGCCAGTGGGTCAGCTCTGTAAGGGCATCCTGAGGGCGCGGGCTGGTGATAAGCGTAATGCGCTCACGTTGATCAGGCGGCAGGCTTTGCAGCACTCCTGTGATGGCCTGAAGCCCGGCCTCCTTTTCCACCACGGCCACAGGCCCGTCAAGGCACTCCAACACCTGGCGCAGTGCGTGCCCAAGGCCACAGCCAAGCAGAACCGGCAGGCAATCGCGCTGTAATTCCTGCATCTGCCCGGCTACAACTGCGGTTTCACGCTCAGCTCCGCCGGGGCGCAGCATGTGAAAAACACGCTCGCCCAGCCTGACTTCAATATCGTCTGGTATCCCGGATTGTTGTGCGTTCTGGCCTTGATCTACGGAATGCTCGGAATACACCGCCAAAAAATGCGGCGTTTCAGTCTGCTTCATCATTTGGGACTCATCTGCGAGGGCTGCATGGGTTCCGCAATGATTTCGTTGTCCACCAGGCGGAACAGCGTGCACTGGTATACCTGTTCAACAACCATAAACGCGCGTCCGATGGAGATTTCCACACCGGGGTATACGGTGCCCTGGCAGAGCAGACGGCAGTTCTGCATGTAGTTTTCGTCCTGAGCCAGTCTGCTCCACAGTTCGTCGCGTCTGTTGATGAGCTGCCTGCGCTGTAGCCGCAGGGCTTGCAGCTTGCGGGACGCATCGTTGGTTTCCGGCGGCAGATGCCCGGCAATGGCATTGAGGTGGGTAATGGTTTGCGACAGCTGTGCGATAATCTTGTCGATTTTTTCAAGCTGGCGGATGCTCAAGGGGTCGTACCCCAGATAAACCTTGGTGCTCAGAGCCGCCTTGTTGCCTAGCTGGCCGCCAACATAAACGCTGCCGTAGGCATTGGTTGTGCCGCCGTAGAGCTTGTCGCGCACAACCATGTTGCTGCCAGCGTATACTGTGCTGTACAGGCAGGTTTTTTCAATAACCATGTTGCCGCGCGCGCGGGCGTCCACGCTTTCCAGAAAGGGAGTCATGAGCTTGTCGCCGGCATCGACCTTGCTGTGCTTGCCTGCGCCGCCCCGCACCCCGCCATCAATCATGAGATCACGGCGGGCTCGCACAACGCCGCCTTCAACCATGCCCATGATGCGTACGTTGTTGCCCTGAACGGAAAATCCGGCGCGTACGGAACCGTGCACGGCCATATCGCCCACAAAAAAGATGTTGCCGGTCTGAAAGCTCACGTCCTGACGCACGTTGAGCAGGGTCTTTACGGTAATTTTGCCGTTAAGGTAAAAAACATAGCCCTTGGCGGCGGCAAGCAGATAGTTGGGATAGCGCGGATCTACGCGGGTGTTGCCACCCATGGGGAAGGCTTCATTTTCAAGTATGAAGCGCTGGTCAACCTTGGGTCCGGCGGCGTCCAGCGGTACAAGCTCAGCAAGCACCTGCCCGGCGATGACATTCTGGACGTAGCCCAGACTGTATACGTCGGACTTTCCATTATCTCCACCCGGCTTGAGATTGAGATAATCGAAATCGGGATTGAAGTAATGCCTCAGATAGTATTGCACCATGCACCATCCGTCGGGCTGAAGGGCAAAACCCCGTGATATTGTTACTCAGCAGTATCGGGAATATAGCCTTTCAGTTCATCTTCGCTCTCGAATGTGGGGAAAAATCCCTCAATCTCGGCTTTGCGCAGCAATTCGGCCACATGTGGCGCGGGCATCAGCAGTACAAGCCTGCGCCCCCGCCCCCGGCCCTTTGTGCTGGCGCTTACCAGCACTCCCAGCCCGGAAGTATCCACTTTTTCAACGTGGCTCAGATCAAGCACCACCTGGCGAATATTAGGCGCCAGCAGATGCGCTTCAAGCTGTTTGCTGAACTCGGCCACATCGGGCAGCAGAAGATTGCCAGAAAAACGCAATACCGTGACGTTGGTGTGCGATTCCGCCTTCAGCTCAAACATGGCTGTATTTCCTCCGTAAGGCAACAGGTCGCTTCAACGGGAAAACAGGTTGGCAGAGTCCAGAGATATGGTTACAGGCCCCCAGTTGCACAGGCGCACATCCATGTCCGCTCCGAAGATGCCTGACGATACGCTGACGGCGCAAGTTTCGTCAACCATTTGAACGAAATCCGTAAACATGTCTTTGGCCCAGGCGGGGTCGCCTGCATCAGTAAAGGAAGGCCTGCGGCCCTTGTGGCAATCGGCGTACAGGGTGAACTGCGGCACCAATAATATCTGACCACCGATTTCATCCAATGAAAGGTGGAACTTATGGGCATACTCTCCTGTGCCGGGAAAGATGCGCAGCCCCACAAGCTTGCGGGCCATGCCCGTAAAAGCCGGGGAGGAGCGAAATTCTGGCCCATCCTCCTGCCCAAAGGCAACAAGGGCCATGATGCCAGTGTTGATGGCCGCCACAAGACGGCCATCAACACTAACAGAAGCTTCTTTAACCCTTTGCGCGACAATCCGCATCAGGCATGGCCCACTTGGTCATCCTCGCCGTTGGCGGCAGGAGCACTGGTAGCGGCTGCGGCGCGCCGGTTCTTTCTGTTGGCCATTTTTTGCTCTTCTTCTTCGCGCAGAGCACGTCGCAGAACCTTGCCCACAATGGTTTTGGGCAGTTCCTCGCGAAATTCCACAAGGCGCGGTACCTTGTAGCCAGCCAGCTTCTGGCGGCACCAGGCGATGACGTCAGCCTTGGTCAGCTCTTCTTCAGGGCGGCGCACCACAAAGGCCTTGAGTATCTCGCCGCGCATCTCGTCGGTAATGCCGACAGTGACGGCTTCAAGCACCTTGGGGTGTTCCAGCAACACTTCGTCCACTTCGCGGGGGTATACGTTGTATCCGCCCACAATGACCATGTCTTTTTTACGGTCAACAATATAAAAATAACCGTCTTCATCCATGGTGGCAAGGTCGCCCGTATACAGCCAGCCGTTGCGCAGGGCGCTGGCGCTTTCGTCAGGCCTGCGCCAGTAGCCGTGCATAACCTGCGGCCCCTGCACGATCAGCTCGCCCATTTTGCCGGGGGGCAGGGTGAGGGAGCCGCCTTCCATATCCACAATGCGGGCATCAGTGCCGGGCACGGGCATGCCGATGGAATTGGGGCGTTGCCCTTCCTGACCAAGCGGGTTGCAATGGGTGATGGGCGAAGCTTCTGTAAGGCCGTAGCCCTCCAGAATGGCGGCGCCGGTGGTTTCCTGAAATTTGCGGAATATTTCGCGCGGCAGCGGCGCGGAGCCTGAAACGCAGATTTTGATGCTGCGCAGGTCAAACTCTGTCAGATTCTTCTGTTGCAGCAGCGAAATATAGACCGAGGGCGCACCGGGAAAGACCGTGGGTTTGTACTTGGCAATAAGGCGCAGCACATCCTGCGGCACATAGCGCGGCAGGGGCAGGGTGGTGGCCGCGAGCGCGATGGGAATAATCAGGCCCGTGGTGAGGCCGTACACGTGGAAGAAGGGCAGCAGGGAAATGAAGGTGTGCTTGTCCTCCGCCTTGACGTGGATGATGTCCAGCACCTGGCGGCAGTTGGTGCCCACGTTGCTGTGCGTCAGGGTAACGCCCTTGGGCAGGCCCGTTGTGCCGCCGGTATACTGCAACATGATGGGGTCGCGCAGCGGGTCGGCAATGGGAGCGGAATAACGCTCCGCGCCCTTGCAGAAGTGTTTCCACTCATGAACGTTCTTGCCGTCGTAGGGCACGGGTTCCTTGACGCTGCGGCTCTTTTTGAGGCGGTAGAGCCAGTTGAGCGGGAAAGAAAGCGCATCCGCAGCGCCAGTAACGATGAAGTTTTTCAGGGGCAGGCGGTCGCGCAGGGCGGAAACGCGGGGCCAGAGCAGATCGAGCAGCACCATGTGTTCTGCGCCCGAATCCTGCATGTTGGCCATGATTTCCTTTTCCATATACAGGGGGTTGGTCATGACCACCACGCCCCCGGCCTTGATGATGCCCCAGAAGGCCACCACGGTCTGCGGCATGTTGGGCATCATCAGGGCAACGCGGTGCCCTGTCTTAACGCCGATGCGGCGCAGCGCCCCTGCAAAACGCTCCGCCTGCTCGCGCAACTGCTTGTAGGTGATGCGCGTATTCTGGAAAATGACGGCCAGTCGATTGGGATATTTGTCTGCGGCCTCATCCAGCAAGGCATAGAGCGGCTTGTTCCACACCTCGGAAGTGCGCGGAACGAAGGAGTCATAGTGGGCAAACCAGGGCCTGCTGAGTTCTGTGTTCATGTCCTTCCTTATGGTGTCGAATCGTTATGGCAGGGGAGGCGGAGCTAATCAGCGCCCCCGCGCGGTCACAACTGCATATGCCTTGATACCTTCGGAACGCCCGGTAAAGCCCAGATGTTCCTCTGTGGTAGCCTTGAGGTTCACGCATGATGCGGGCAACCCCATGAGCCGAGCGACGTTCTTTCTGATTTCTTCCCGGTAGGGCGCGAGTTTGGGAACCTGCGCCACTATGGTCATATCCACGTGACAGGGCGTACAGCCCGCCTCGCGCACCATGTCCAAGACCTGATGCAGCAGAATGGCGGATGAAATGCCGTCAAAACGGGGATCCTTGTCTGAAAAGTGCTGACCAATGTCGCCAAGGCAGGCACAGCCGAGCAGAGCGTCGGACAGGGCATGCAGAAGCACATCGCCGTCAGAGTGGGCCAGTACTTCGGGCGCGTTGGGAATGCTCACGCCACCAAGGCGCATGGGGCGGCCCTGACCGTAACGGTGAACATCGTAGCCCATGCCCGTGCGGATGGAAGGAAGGGGATTTTCGTCTTGCAGCAGGTCAAGATCTTCAGGACGGGTAATCTTCACGTTGGCAGCCTCGCCTTGTATGACACGCACTTCAAGGCCGAGGGCCTCCAGAAGCGACGCATCGTCGGTTACGGCAAGCCCCGCCTCAACCGCGTGGGCGTGGGCCGAGAGCAGCGCTTCAAGCTGAAAGCCCTGCGGAGTCTGCACAGCCGCAAGCCCGTCACGCGGCAGGGTGGCCGTTACGCGGCCATTTTCCACCGTCTTGATGGTGTCGGTAACTGATATGGCGGGGATAACGCCAGCAGCGCCCTCAGCAAGCGCCTCACACACGCGGCGTACAAGCGCCGGGGAAAGAAAGGGACGGGCTGCATCGTGCACAAGCACGCTGGCGGGGCGCAGGGGCAGGGCGGCCAGGCCAAGGCGTACGGAATCCTGGCGCAAAGGCCCGCCGCAGGCCGTAACCCAGGGCAGCCCAAGATCATCGTGTCTGTGCAGGTCTGCCAAGAGTTCGCTGGCTTCCGTAAGCTGGCTGGGAGGAAAAACAAAGACAATTCCGGCCACGCAGGCGCTGCGGCTCATGGCGCGGGCGGCATGCCAGAAAAGCGGCACGCCCTGCCAGGGCAAAAACTGTTTTGCCGTGCCGCCAGCGGCATCGGCCATGCGCGTACCCTGCCCGGCAGCCAGAATGAGCGCCCAGGGCTTTGCCGCAACAGATGATGTGCCGGAACTTTCTGACATTATATACCTTGTTAACAAGTGGGAGTCGGACGATAAGCCGGGTTCTGTCATGCGGTTGCCCGCACCAGACCGTCATTCCTCTAGGAGCGCAGTTACCTGCGCCCTCAAGCAACCTACCCGGAAGGCAATGGTCGGGCCGACCACCTTCCCTATTTGGTCTTGCTCCAAACGGGGTATGCCGAGCATGCCGCGTCACCGCGGCATCTGGTGGGCTCTTACCCCACCGTTTCACCCTTACCCCGCCGTGAGGCGGGGCGGTTTGCTTTCTGTGGCGCTGTCCGAGGGTCGCCCCTCCTGGGTGTTACCCAGCGTTCTGCCCTGTGGAGCCCGGACTTTCCTCCCCGGGCCTTGCGGCCCGCAGCGACGGTCTGTCCGACTCCCACTTGTTGATCTTGTTTCCGGCGCGGCTTGTGGAACAGGCCGCGCCGGAAGTGATTTTTAGTCGGTAAGGGTCACCGGCTTCTGGGCGCACTGCGGGGCTTCTTCAATAGAGAAGTGCTCGCACCAGAAAATGAGGCGCTGGCAGTTGGGGCAGCTCAGAATCTGCTGACCGCGCTGCAATTCAATGAAAGACTGCGGCGGTACGGCAATGTGGCAACCGGAGCAGATGCCTTCTTTCACGGCAACGATGACGGGATGCTCAAGACGCCTGCGGATGAATTCATAGCGCATGAACACGGGCTGGGGAATATTCTTACTGGCTGAAGTGCGCTTTCCGTTCAGGCCTTCAAGGGCGGCGTTGCCCTTTTGCAGCTTTTCTTCAAGGCCATCGCGCTTTACTTCAAGCTCGGCCTTGATGGCGGTGTAGGTCAGGTCGATTTCGGCCAGCGCGTCGTTCTGGTATTGCAGTTCCTCAAGAAGGGTCATTTTTTCTTCTTCACGGGAACGGTTGACCTTTTCCATGCTGTCCATTTCGCGCATCATGGCGTGGTATTCACGCTGATTGCCAACTGCCATGAGCTTGTTCTTGCTCTTTTTGATGCGCGCGGAGTCGTCATCAATCTCGAGCGAGAGGCGCTTTTGCTGATCCTGAAGGTGCGAAAGCTTGTCCAGAATGTAGTTGCGCTGGGTTTCGATGGCGGCAAAACGCTGCTCAAGGGAAACAAGCTCGCTCGGGGCGCTGCTCAGGTCCTGCTTGACGGCGTGGATGGCGTCATCGACCTTCTGCAACTCAACAAGCTGCTTGATCTGGTCAAAATATACGGCATTGCTCATGAGAGTCCTCCTGATAAAATCATGACAGGGCAACAGGGCGGAAGGGCGAGGCGGAAGGAACAAAAAACACTTCCGTCTCTGGCAGGCGCTGTTGCAGCAACCGGCTCATGCGCAGCATCATTTCTTCCTCAAGGCTGTGGTGCCCCACATCCAGAAGGCAGATTTCCGCGGCAAGCGCCGTGTGGTATTTGACATCACCGGTTATGAAAAGCTGCGCATCGGCAGCTTGCGCCGCGCCGAGCAGCGATGAACCCGAACCCGTGCAGTAGGCCACGCGGGTAATTGTTTGCGGCTCCGGCCCACTCACTGTGGCTGTGGCAAGGGGGGCGTTGCGGGCAATGATGCCTGCAATCTGCGCCACGGTCATGGGCATTGGCAGATCGCCCGCAAGGCCGAAGCCCAGCGGCAGATCCTCGCCCACAGCCGGGGCCACAGGCTCCAGTACCGCAAGATTGCGCAGCTCAAGCGCACGGGCCAGCCAGCCTGCCGGGCCGTAAGCGTTGACATCCAGCGAGGTATGGGCCGCGTACAGCGGCACATCAGCCTGAAAAAGCAGGCGCAGCACCTCGTGGTAGTCGTCAAGCCTGTTGGGCAGCATGGCCTTGAGCAGCAGCGGGTGATGGCTGAGCACAAATTGCGCACCCTTTTCCAGCGCTGTACGCACGGATGCGGGCGTTGGGTCGAGGCAGACGGCAAGCCTGGCAACATCCTGCCTGTGCGCCGCCACCTGTTGGCCCGAAACGTCCCATCCAGCGGCAGCGGCCAGAGGTGCAATTTCTTCTATCGCCTCAATAATTTCAATAGGTTGCATGGATATCACCCACCATAAAAAAAGGCACTTTCTTGCTGGTGCAGAGAAAGCGCCTCGTTGAATACGGCGTAAAAAAATGTGCAACGTGTTGTGGCAATGTTGTTTCGCACCTTGTCTGACGCGTGCGCGCAGGAAAATCCAAAGGGGGTTCAGCTCTTCGGAATCAAAGAATCTATCGAAGCCCGTGTGCTTTGTCAATAAACATTGCGCGGGAGCTGCCTGCCGCAAGGCCGCGCCGTGTCGCAAAATATATACAGAAAGGGGAGGCTTGGTAAAGCCTCCCCAAATAATCATGGCGACAAAGTGAGCCGGACTGTGCAGAGCATTATATAATGTTTGTCGGCATCAGGCTCAGCTGTATCTCTCTATTGACCGCGCAGGTAGCGCACGGCATTCACAAAAATGAGCGTCCCGGGGGCATCCAGCTCGCCGCGCGTCCAGCCGGGGTGGTTGGTCACGTGGTGGAATGCCTCGGGGTGGGGCATAAGGCCGAGCACCCGGCCCGTGGGATCTGTCAGGCCCGCAATGGCAAGAGTGGAGCCGTTGGGGTTGAGCGGATATTCCTGCGTAGGCTTGCCCGTTGCGGGGTCAGCATATTGCAGGGCGATGAGGTTTTCTTCCTCCAGGCGGCGCAGGCAATCCGCATCGCGGGCAACGAGCTTGCCTTCGCCGTGGCGCACGGGCATGGAGAGCAGGGGCAGGTTTTTGGTGAACACGCAGGGGCTTGCCGCATTGGGGAGCAGGTGCACCCAGCGGTCTTCAAACCGGGCGGAATCGTTGTTGCCCAGCGAAACCTGGCGCTCAAAGCGCTGGCCGCCAAGGGCAGGCAGCACACCTAGTTTGACCAGCAACTGGAAACCGTTGCAGATGCCCAAAATCAGCTTGCCCTCATCCAAAAACTCGCGCAAGCTCTGCAACAGGGCCGCGCCCGCGTCGTCCTTGAGGTAACGCCAGCGCATGGCCGCAGCCTGGGCCGCGCCGAGATCGTCGCCATCCAGAAACCCGCCGGGGAAAATCAAAAAGTGATAGTCGGCAAGGCGAACCTTGGCCGCCACCAGATCGGAAAAATGCACCACATCGGCCTTGTCGGCACCGGCCAGACGGGCCGTGTGGGCTGTTTCCATGTGCGAATTTGTACCGTAGCCGGTGATGACCAGTGTGTTGACCGTACCCATGCGGGGGAAGCCTCCTTGGCTTTGCAACGCGGATAATCCCGGCCATGCCTTGCGGTGTGCGCCGGGCGTGCTTTTGCCTTGGAAACCTTGGCTGACCCGCGCCGGGCACAACAGATGACCGGCGCACGGGCCGCTTGTGGTGGGCACGCACGCTGAAAAGGGAATAACACATTACTTAGCTTGTTTTACTTAGTCAATGCTAGCCAAAAAATTCAATTTGGGTTAAGACTGTTTGGTTGAACTATTCAACATACCCAAGTACAGGTGGAAGTGCATGAAAACTAAATACATTTTTGTGACGGGCGGCGTTCTGTCGTCGTTAGGCAAGGGCCTCGCGGCTGCGTCTTTGGGCGCGCTGCTGCAAACGCGCGGGCTTACGGTAACCATCCAGAAGCTTGATCCTTACATCAATGTTGACCCCGGCACCATGAACCCGTTCCAGCACGGCGAAGTATTTGTTACCGATGACGGCGCGGAAACGGATCTGGATCTCGGGCACTACGAACGTTACCTCAACGTGCCCATGTCGCGGAAGAACAACACCACTTCCGGCGCCATTTACAACCACGTTATCGCCAAGGAACGTCACGGCGATTACCTGGGCGCCACGGTGCAGGTGATCCCGCACATTACTGATGAAATCAAGAGCGTGGTGCTCTCCCTTTCAGAAGGCGAAGACGCGCCCGATGTCGCCATTATCGAAATCGGCGGCACCGTGGGCGACATCGAAGGTCTGCCCTTTCTTGAGGCCATCCGCCAGTTGCGTTCCGACCTTGGACGCGACAACTGCCTGAACATTCACCTTACCCTGGTCCCCTACCTGCGCAGCGCTGGCGAGCACAAAACCAAGCCCACCCAGCACAGCGTCAAGGAACTGCTCTCCATCGGCATTCAGCCCGACATTATTCTGTGCCGCTGCGAGCAGAGCATCCCCGAAGAACTGCGCCGCAAGATCGCCCTGTTCTGCAATGTGGATCAGGACGCCGTGTTCTCTTCGGTGGACGTGAACAATATTTATGAAGTGCCGCTCAAGTTCTATGAGGAAGGCTTTGACCAGAAGGTGGCCATCATGCTGCGCCTGCCCGCGCGCAATGCCCACCTTGAGGCCTGGGAAAAACTCGTAAGCGACTGCGCCAACCCCAAGGGCAAGGTCACCATTGCCATTGTGGGCAAGTACGTTGACCTCAAGGAAGCTTACAAGAGTCTGCACGAAGCCCTCATTCACGGCGGCGTTGCCAACCGTGTTGAGGTGGAACTGCGCTACGTCAATTCCGAGAATGTGGACGAAAGCAACTGCGCGGAATCCTTCAAGGGCTGTCATGGCATTCTTGTGCCCGGCGGCTTTGGCTATCGCGGCGTGGAAGGCAAGATTG
This sequence comes from uncultured Desulfovibrio sp., assembly GCF_902477725.1. Lineage (NCBI taxonomy): Bacteria > Pseudomonadati > Thermodesulfobacteriota > Desulfovibrionia > Desulfovibrionales > Desulfovibrionaceae > Desulfovibrio > uncultured Desulfovibrio sp. The sequence goes on from NZ_CABSIF010000002.1 coordinate 215,985, forward strand.
CCGCCATCCGCTATGCGCGTGAAAACAACATTCCCTTCTTCGGCATCTGCCTTGGCATGCAGTGCGCGGTTATCGAATTTGCCCGCCACGTGGCAAATCTTGATGACGCCAACTCGGAAGAATTCAACCCGCTTTCTGATCACAAGGTTATCTACCTTATGACCGAGTGGTTCGACTTCCGCACCAAGAACGTTGAAAAACGCGATGCGGGCAGCGACAAGGGCGGCACCATGCGCCTTGGCTCCTACCCCTGCAAGGTGCAGCCCGATACCAAGGCCTTTGTGGCCTACAAGAAGGGCATGGTTGATGAACGCCACCGCCACCGCTACGAATTCAACAATGCCTTCAAGGAAATGCTGGGCGAAAAGGGCATGGTTTTCAGCGGCACCGCCCCTGACGATTCGCTTGTGGAAATCATTGAGCTGAAGAACCATCCCTGGTTCCTTGGCTGCCAGTTCCACCCCGAATTCAAGTCCCGGCCCATGAACGCGCATCCGCTGTTCCGCGAATTTATCGGAGCGGCGAAAAAGTTCGCCAAGGTGTAATTTCGCAGCGTTAACGCAGCGAGGCTTGTTGGTTTTCACCAAGCTTGGGTATCGCAAAATCGCGCAAAAAGGGGAGGGCATTGCCTTCCCTTTTTTTGTGCGCAGATTATTTCAACGGCGCAAAAACTGCGCCAAATCAGGTTTTTTGCGCTGGCAGCCCTTGCCGCAGGCTGGGAATGCCGTGAACCTGATCTTGCAACTGTTAGCTATTGCATAATTTTTGCAGATGTGGCACAGTACTTGTAAACAGATAATTCTATAGTCCTATGGCTAGTTAAGGCAAAAGAGCACACATGGCACTGGAACTACGGCAGCAACTCAAGCTGTCACAGCAACTGGTAATGACCCCGCAATTGCAGCAGGCAATCAAGCTGTTGCAACTCTCACGCGTGGAACTTCTGGAAACTGTGCAGCAGGAACTGCTTGAAAACCCCTTTCTCGAAGAATCTTCACTTACTGACGATGCCTCCCAGGAGCAGCACGAGGAAAGCCGCGAAGCGCCCAAGGAGGAAGTATACGACAGGGAACTGGCCAAGGACGCCGACTGGGAAGATTACCTTGGTGAGTTTGCCAGCACCCCCCGCCTTTCGCAGTCGCGTGAATATGAACTTGCCGAAGAAATTTCGCCTCTTGAAGCCCGCTATGCAGCCAAGCCCACCCTTGAGGGACATCTGTTCTGGCAGTTGCGCCTTTCTTCTCTGACAGAAGAGCAGAAGGCCATTGGCGAGGTCATTATCGGCAATCTTTCCTCAGCCGGGTATCTGCAAGCCACCATTGAAGAAGTGGCCGAAATGGCCGAGGTTGCGCCCGAGGCCGTACTGCCCGTGCTTGAAAGGGTGCAGCTTTTTGACCCCATCGGCGTTGCCGCGCGCGACGCGCGCGAATGCCTGATGGTGCAGATCAAGAACCTTAATTACGCCCGCGATCCCATCCTTGTGGAGCTGGTGGAATCCCACCTTGAAGACCTCGAGGCCAAGCGCTACAAGCCCCTGCTGCGCAAGTTCAAGCTCGATATGGAAGAGCTCAAGGAGTATCTGGATATCATCCAGAGCCTTGACCCATTGCCCGGCGCAAGTTTTGGCGGCGGCGAGCCAACTTATGTAAGCCCCGATGTATTTGTGTACAAGATGGGCGACGAATTTGTGATTTTGCTCAACGATGACGGCCTGCCCCAGTTGCAGCTTTCGGCCATGAGCCAGATGAACATAGGCGGCTCGGAGAAGGAAAAGGACTACTGTTCCGAAAAGATCCGCTCCGCCTCATGGCTTATCAAGAGCCTGTATCAGCGCCAGCGCACGCTTTACAAGGTTATGGAAAGCATTGTGCGCCATCAGCAGCCGTTTTTTGAAGACGGCGTGACCAAGCTCGCGCCGCTCATTCTCAAAGACATTGCAGACGACATCAGCATGCACGAATCAACGGTGAGCCGCATTACCACCAACAAGTATGTGGCAACGCCCCACGGCATCTTTGAATTGAAGTTTTTCTTTAACAGCGGCCTTGAACTCGATGACGGAAGTCAGGTAGGCTCAGAAAGCGTCAAGGCTCTGATCAAGAAATTCATCTCTGAGGAAGATACCCGATCCCCCCTCAGCGATGAGCGTATCGGCGAAATGCTCAAGGAGCGTCTCAAGGTCAATATTGCGCGGCGCACGGTGGCAAAATACCGCACGGCGCTTGATATTCCATCTTCATCAAGGCGCAAGGAGCATTTCTGATTCCCCGTCGAGTGGCTCAATACTTAGGAGGAACTTATGAACATCTCATTTGCTTTCAAGAATTTTGAAGCCTCCGAACATCTGAAGAAGTATGCCCGTCGCCGCATGGAAAAGCTGGGACGGTTTTTTGGCAAGGCCTCTGGCCTTGACGTTGCCGTTGTGCTGACAGTCGACAAGTTCCGTCATCGCTGCGAAGTGACCGTTACGGGCGAGGGCTTGCATATCAACGCCACAGAGCAGACTTCGGACATGTACGCCGCCATTGACCTTGTGACAGACAAGGTTGAATCGCAGATCAAGCGCCAGGTGGCCCGCGTAAAGGCCCAGCGGCGGCACGCCCGCAATACGGATGTGGACGTGTTTACTTACAACCTCGATGCCGAAGCCGACGTGCAGCAGCCCGTTGACGGCACCGACCGCCTCGCCACCAAGCCCCTGCATCTGGATGAAGCGCTCATGCAGCTTGATTCCATCGGCAGCGAGTTTCTGGTGTTCTTTAATGCAGAAAACAACCGCATCAATGTGGTATACCGCACCAAGGTGAACGGCTATGCCCTCATTGACCCCGTGTTGTAAACGTTCATAATGGGGGGGCGGGCTGGCAACGGCTCGCCCCCGTTCAGGCGCACCCCCCCTGCCGGTTGCCGCGCAATGGCCTTCACACGGGCTTGAGCGCGGCGCGGATTTGGCAACGTCCGTCAGAAGCCTGTGGCGCACAACCCCGGCTGCAAACGGCGATCTGACCCCGAAGAGGCGAATGTCATGAAGGATTCCGCGCAGATACCCCCCACAGATCCCACCCTTGCCGCACAGCCTGATGCGGACGCGCCCGTTCCCGGCGTGGACGTGCAGGTGTGCATTGTCACGGGCCTTTCCGGCGCGGGCAAAAGCACGGCGCTCAAGGTTTTTGAAGACATGGGCCACTTTGTGGTCGATGGGCTGCCCGTGAGCCTTGTCATGGAAATGGTGGACATGATGTCGCGCCCTTCCATGAGCCACTTCAAGGGCATTGCCCTGGGCATGGATCTGCGCCAGAGCAATTTTGTGGAAGACATCAACGACTGCCTGAGCATGCTCGCGGGCAAAAACATCCGCCCCATGCTGCTTTTTCTTGAGGCCAACAATCAGGAACTCATTCGCCGCTATGCCTCGACCCGCCGCCCGCATCCGCTGGAGCGCGAGGGCATGGGCCTTGAAGCGGCGCTGCTGGCAGAGCGCAGCAGTCTGCGCCCCCTGCGTGAAATGGCTGATCTGGTCATCGACACCTCGCGTTTTTCCATCCATGACCTGCGGCGCGCCATCCAGAAGCGCTGGAGCGGCAACAAGGGCAAGCTACGGGCCATCAGGGTCAACGTGATTTCTTTCGGCTTCAAATACGGTGTGCCGCGCGAGGCTGATCTGGTTTTTGACCTGCGTTTTCTGGCAAACCCCTATTTTGTGGACGAGCTGCGGCCCATGAGCGGCAAGGACAAACCCGTTGCCGACTACGTGTTCAACTCGCCCCATGCCCGCGAATACCGCGACAAGCTGGTTGATCTGCTGTTTTTTATGCTGCCGCTCATGGAGGCCGAAGGCCGCTATCGCATAACCGTGGCCGTGGGCTGTACCGGCGGACGCCACCGCTCGGTGGCAATGGCAGAAGAAATTTTACAGGCGCTGCGGCAGGCTGATTATCCGGCTTTTCTGGAGCATCGGCACCTTGAACTTGGCTAAAAAAGCTGGCACGTTCTGTTGCGTGAGGTTGTCATGACGGACGAAAACAAGAAGACTCAGGTTGGAATCATTCTGGTTTCGCATGCCGACTATGGTTCGGCCATGCTGCGCACCGCCGAATTCATACTCGGGCAGCAGAGCGATTGCAGCTCCATCAGTGTTGACGTGGCGCACGAGGTTTCCGAAACCGTTCGCCGTCTTACGGACGCAACCCAGCGGCTCGACAAGGGCGCGGGCGTCATTATTCTTACGGATATGTTTGGCGGCACGCCCACCAATCTTGCGCTTTCGCTGCTGGCAACCCACAAGGTCGAGGTGGTTACCGGCGTGAACCTGCCCATGCTGCTCAAGGTCTTTACCTCGCGCGACAAGGAGCTTGAAGAAGTTGCCCGCATCGCTGGCGAGGCAGGGGCAAAAGGTATTGTGGTTGCGGGCAGCATGCTGCGCAACAAAGCCCGTGACAAAGCCGATAGCTAGTATGTGGTTTCGCGTGGACAATCGCCTGGTTCACGGCCAGGTCATCGAAGCCTGGTTACCCTACACAGGGGCGCGGCATCTGGTGGTAGCCAACGACGAACTTGCGAACGACATAATGCGGCAGCAGATAATTGAACTGGCAGTGCCGCAGCGCGTGATGACCCACTTCATCAGCGTAAAGGAACTGGCGGCCACGCTCAATTCATGCGGCGATGACTGTTTTGTGCTGTTTGCCAATTGTCAGGATGCGCGGCGCGCCTGTGATGCGGGCATCCTCATGCTGGTGCTGAACATGGGCAACCTGCACTACGCGCCGGACAAGCTACAGGTGCTGCCCCATGTGGCCCTTTCCGCACAGGACAGGGAAGACCTGCACGTTATACAGGATCATCTTGTGCAGCTTGATTTTCGCTGCGTTCCCACAGAGACAGTTCGAGGCCCCAATGATCAACTTTTCTGATTTATTCGCTGCTGGGGCTCCCTACGCTTTTTTTTTGCCCTGGCTGGCGCTGCGCGTTCAACCTGCATCGTTGGCCTTGTAGACCGCCCCATCTGTCTGGCCCTGTTCGCGGGCTTTTTTACCGGCGACTGGTCGCTGGCTCTCCCCCTTGGCATAATCATCGAACTGCTCTGGCTTGACGCGCTGGAACTTGGCAGCGTGGTGCCGCCGTATGGCAGCCTGAGCTTTCTGCTGGTGTTTCCCCTATGCAGACAGTTTGGGCTGGATCAGCCCGGTATGGCGCTTTTACCGCTCATACTTGCCATGATGGCGGCCTATACGGCGAGCTGGTGTGAACAGCGCCAGCGCATCAGCCTGAACCCGATGGTGGACGCCGTGGTGGCGTGGGGGAGCGGCAGCGGGGGAGCATCGCCGGGGCGCGTCATTCTGCGGGCCGGGTTGTGCCGCGTCTTGTGGCAGATGGCACTGTATATTGCGTGCTTTGGGCTGATTTATATGCTGCTGGCGGTGCTTTCGGCGCATCATGCCATACCGGCCCTGCGGGCGGTGACGTGGTCGGCCCTGTATGTGGCGGCCCTGCTTGGGGCGGTGCTGTCGCTGCGCACACGGCAGGCCTATGCCGTGCTTGTGGGTACGCTGGGCGCGCTGGCACTGCTCATTTGGGGCGGCAAGTAAAGGTGGTGGCAACAGAGTTGTGGGCTGGTGGTAGAGCTGCTGCGGCTCGGCCTGCTATTCGTCCAGATTTAGACGGAACTCGCCTCCAGCTCTGCGGGAGAGCGACAACCTCCTAAGTTGTAGGCTGTCGCTGCGGGCCACCAGTACAGGCCACCAGTTACAGGCGCTTTCTCCCTTCCTGCGAACCATGGTTTCTCTTCTCCTCGCGCGCCAGAAGTGCCCATCCTGATGCCAAAGGCTTGCTGCCTGTGAAGCCATAGACGCCCAGCTTGACATGACCCTAAAGAATCACTACAAAATCCGGATTGCGCTCGTAGCTCAGTTGGATAGAGCGACAACCTCCTAAGTTGTAGGCCACAGGTTCGATTCCTGTCGGGCGCACCATATTTAAGGGCACATGAATATAAACTTCATGTGCCCTTTTTTACAGACAGGTTTTCTTGAAAAGTAACAATCATTCCCCGAAATACCCAAAAAAGATTTTTTGAACATATTATGTCTAAAAAATATTAATTATTTTTATAAAAGCTTAAAGGGACAAAATAATAAGGTGCATATCTGCCATTAGAGTCTTTTTTCTCTAAATTTATTAAACAATCCGGATCAATTTTTAAAAGATTTTCTGTAATTTCTAGTATTTTTTTTCGTTCAACATTTAATGTTTTTGCTTGAAGACCCAATAGCTCAATTGTGTCAGATGCTTTTTTTTGATTCTCTGGAGTGTTTTCAAAATTTGGCAGAATTTTCCCATCAACACTAAAAGAAAAAAATGAAAGACAGTCCTCTTCTAGCGGAGATATTGGCAGAGATTGATCCCCTTGAGCAATATCGCAATGTCTCTCCCCATCGGTAGAAGCACAAGATGCGCAAATATTTTCGTAACTCAAAGTGTTTAATGGATCTTTAGATTGTGGTGTAAGATGAGCATTACGAATATTATGCTGTTGACCTTTCTTTAACAAAGTTTGTTGTATAATTGTGCCAGTCCCTTTTTTGCCAATTGCTGCTCCACAAAAACAACAAACAAAGCCTTGCTCTACCAAGAGAGAATTTCGAAGTTCTATTCTTACACATGTAGATAAGTCTTCATATTTCCCATTTGGAAAACGTTTCTTCCAATCGGTTAATCTGGGCGGCTCATTGCTTTTTTTAATGAAAATCATAAGCCAAGCAACCTCATTTTGAATTCTAGCTGAGAAATTACAGGTAAATTCCCATATTTTTTCTTTAACTTAGATAAGGCTGTTGTGGCTTTCTTGGCGTCTTTATTTTGTATAATATTCTCTATCTCGTGTAATTCTATGGAAAAGTCGTTATCATAGCTGTCCGTATCAAAAAATTCTGCAACAATGCTTTCTACGCTTCCACCTTTAGCATATTCAACATTTTTTTGAATGATGTGATCTTGGTCATCGTGTGATAACCATATAATCTCTTCTTTGTTAAGGCCTGCCCATATAAATGGAGAGTGGCTTGTCATGATGAACTGAACATCAGGGAAAGAAGTTTTTAAAATTTTTCCTATTCTCATTTGCCACTGAGGATGTAGGCTAGCATCTACTTCATCGATAAGTACGACGATATCTTTTTCATTTGGCTCAGCGTAGGCCTCAATGCAAATTTCTCCGATCATTGCAATAACGCTTGCTTCCCCTGATGATAACTGATCTTCAACATTAAGTGGAATACTGTTCTTTTCAACAATTAGTGTTCTTTTGTCTTTTTCACCTTCTATGGTGATCTTCCCAAATATGGGATTAATTTCTTTTATTGCAGTTCTTATTTTTTGCAAAGCAGGATTATTATACTCCATTTTCCCAGTTTTTTCATATTCAGATACTCTTTTTTTATTTTCATCATATTCCAAATTAAAAAAATTTTCTTTCAATTTCGCGTAATTAATTATGCCACGTGTGCATACAAACTTTGGTGCAACTGAGACTTCAAAGCTAATCTGACCATTTTCAATTTTTTGACTAATATTTTGTGAAAACATGCCTGGTATAAAGCCAACACATTTGATATTTAAATCATCTACATTTTTTGTTGATATTTCATTTTGTTGGTTCGGGGGAAATGATACTTTTATTATTTCATTGTTGATCCCTTCAATTGCAACACTTGCTTCTTTGTTTATATTTCTAACTCTCTCTTTATGGAATATTTTTAGAGCCACTTCTGGATTCATTTGTATTGTATTAATTAAATCATAAATTAAATATATGATGCTGCTTTTACCAGTACCATTTTCACCATAAATAACATTCATATTGCTATTTAGACTGATTTTGATATCATCTATAGCCCTATAATTTTTGATAGTAATATTGGATAGCTTCATGATCTTCTCTCTTATTTGTTTCGAAACGAGTGACAAAAAAATTATATGAAATTTTTTTTAATCACACAATACATTGTATAAATGTGTCACTTTTTTTTGAGCAACAATCATGAATACTCCAGTAGCTCTATTTATTGCTTCTATAGTCAGCAGAAAACGTCTGTACCCTTGAAAGTAACTGTTCGATTCTACGGAATTTTTTCATAATTTTTCCCCCTTCCCCCCCTCACCTCTTCTGCAACCACGCGCAGAGCTTATGGTAGAGCAGCGACACTGAAACGGCTTTGGCGATAAAGTCGTTCATGCCAGCCTTGATGCACAGTTCCCGGTCTTCGGCAAGGCGTTGGCTGTCATGGCGATAATGGGGATTGTGGCCCCCACCGGCAGCAGCCGTATCTGCCGGGTGGCCTCCAGGCCGTTGATGTGCGGCATCTGCATATCCATAAGAATCAGATCATAGGTAGCGCCTGCACCCGCTCAATGGCCTTGCCTCCGTCCTCTGCCAGATCAACGACAAAGCCCACGTCTTCCAGCAGGGTTTGTGCGATCTCGCGGTTGATAGGCTCGTCTTCCACCAGCAGAATGCGCTTGCTGCCAAGCTTTTGCCGGGATGGTGCGTTCCGCTTCCTCAGCGCTGACTCTGGTCGGTTCGTTGACCAGGGCATATCCGCGCAGTACGGCAGTGAATCGAAAAAGATTTTTGCTGCGAGGTGTTTGTCTTTTGGGGCTTCGGCTGCGGAACTATATTTTTGTCTTTGGCTCCGGCTTTTATTTTAAAGTAGTTTAACAAGGAACGAAATAGCTTGAGGTGGAACGTTAAAGCATATGTTTTTTTGATTTCCTCAGCGTATACTATGTTTTGTATTGTAAAGGTCTGATTTTTTCACAAGATGAAGCAAATAATCTCGCATGGATATGTATTAAAATAGTCTATATGCTTGCTATTGCGGTATGACTAGAGTATTTTTTTATAAGGTCTTTTGACTCACCAGCGTTAGCAACTCCAGGTTTAGGGATAACCATTCTGAGAGGTGCCAGATGCAGCAAAATCGTAGAGAATTCCTGTCCTTTTCCTCTAAAGCCGTCATACTCGCAGTCGGGTCAGACCTTGGCTTTGGGGGCCTACTTCAAGCCGCAACAACAAATTTTAATTCTACCCAACTGCCTGTTCCGGGCAAATCGGGCCTCTTTGGGCTGCTTACCCCGGAAGGGAAGTTTACCCTGACGGCAGAGGAAGTAAAAGGAGCACTGCCCGCAACTGGCGCGCCCATGCTTGCTTATTCTGCCAAGTATAAGGGTGAGGCATACCTGAACCCGATCCTCGTGTTGCGTAAGGGGCAACCTTTTGAAACAACGCTTGTGAATGGTCTGGACGAGCCCACAATTATTCATTGGCATGGAGTGGATTGCTCATGGAAACAGGCAGGGCATCCATCCTATGCCATTGGGCCCAAGAGCAGCTACGAGTATTCGTTTCCTGTAACAAACCGGGCCGGAACGTATTGGTATCATCCGCATCCCCACGGGTTGACAGCAAAACAGGCGTACATGGGGCTGGCATCCTTTTTCATAGTGCGCGATGACGAGGAAGAAGCCTTTGCCAAAGAATATGATTTCCGCCTGGGCGAGACGGATATTCCCATTGTAATTCAGGACAAGCGCCTTACCCATGATGGCCGCCTGGACTATTCCCCATCCAAAGATGATTTGATGATGGGTTATTTGGGCGACACCATACTCGTCAATGGGCAGCGTACACCCACACTCAAAACTTCCACGGGTCTGTACCGCTTTCGCCTGCTCAATGGATCCACTGCCCGCATTTACAACCTTTCATTTGTTTCAGATGGCAGGCAGCTCCCCTTCCTGCTGATCGGCAACGATGGCGGCTTCCTTCCAGCAGCACAACAAATTGACGGCCTCTTCTTATCTCCTGGCGAACGCGCAGACATACTGCTGGACATGAGCACCTTCTCCCCAGGGCAGGAAATATTTCTTCAAAATATGCCCTTCGATCCCATGCACAATGAAGGTGAAATGATGGGAATGAGCGGCATGATGAACATGGAGCATTCAACAGGCGCTGCTTCCATGAGTCACGCGAACGGCAGCGATAACCAGCATGCTATGGGCGCTGGTGAACATGCCGGAAGTCACGGTGGTCTGGGCGAGGGCAGCACTTACCCCGTTTTGAGGCTGCTGGTGGATGAAAAGGTTACTTATGCCAGAAAACTACCAACGAATCTCTCTGACATCCCGGCCCCCCGCGTCGAGGGATTTGATCGCCCCATTAATTTGGCCATGAGGCATATGGGGGGATGGACTATTAATGATCACACTTTTGATATGAACAGTTCGCCCATAGTTGTAAAAAAACGTGGCCCTGAAATTTGGCGTATCAGCAATGCCAAAGCCAGCATGCCCCATCCTATGCACCTGCATGGATACTTTTATCGTGTGCTGGAAAGGAGCGGCAGCCCCACGCAGGTAAAAAATCGTGCTGTGGATGCTCACGGGCGGCTTGCTACGGATCTTGGCTACAAGGACACTGTACTGGTCTGGCCTGGTGAGACTGTCACTGTGAGTATCGATTTTTCCAGCCCGCAATATCCTGGTGAGCAACTGTTCCTCTTCCATTGCCATAACCTTGAACACGAAGACCAGGGCATGATGCTCAATGTCAGGGTGGTCTAGTCCGCAGGCCAGCCCCACTTGGCCCCATGCCGGTAGGCATATTCAGTAGTTGCACGCTGGGGCTGGACATTTCATAGCAATTTGATATGTAATGAAGGTGGATTTAAAAACAAACGCGCAAACACCCCCCAACACGGAGAGGTATTATGAAATCTTCAAAAATTATTCTTCCCATCCTTCTGGCCGCAACAATGGTTGGCACCACTGTCTATTCCACCACTGCGGTGGCCATGGACGGAAAAATGGGAGGTTGTGGCATGATGGGTGGTTCAGAAATGGGCCCCATGATGTCACATATGGGCATGGGGGCAATCCACCCAGGCATGATCAAACATATCAAGGGGCAGCTGAAGCCCGAACAAATGGCTCAGTTTGACGCAGCACTCAAGGATTACAGCAAAAAAATTGAGCCCACGCAGCAGGCTCTCTTTGTTAAGCATGAAGAACTGAAAGCCCTGCAACATGCGACAAACCCGGATGTGAAGGCTGTAAGCAAGACTGCTACCGAGTTTGCGCAGCTTGTCAGCAAGCTCAAGTCAGAGCGTGAAGCCTTTGAAGACAAGATCACAAAAGATTTTGGCATCAAAGATCTGCACGGCGGCATGATGGGTGGCATGAAGGATGGAGGCATGATGGGTGGCATGAAGCACGACGCCATGGGGCAGACTCCCCCTGCTGCCGCAGCAGATCAAGCGCCCGCTGGACATGAAGGGCATAAGCAATAAACGAAGAGCGTTGAACAAAATCTGATCATCTGGATTGGGGTTGAGGGGATTTGTTACTCCCCTCAGCCCCAATTTTTCTTAGCTAGTGGCAATTTGCCCTTTTCAATTCCCCCTCTGCAACCACGCGCAGAGCTTCTGGTAGAGCAGCGACACTGAAACGGGCTTGGCGATAAAGTCGTTCATGCCAGCCTCGATGCAGAGTTCGCGATCTTCGGCAAAGGCGTTGGCAGTCATGGCGATAATGGGAATGGTCGCCCCTTCGGGGAGCAGCCGTATCTGCCTGGTGGCCTCCAGTCCGTTGATGTGCGGCATCTGCATATCCATGAGAATCAGATCATAGGTAGCGGCCTGCACCCGCTCAATGGCCTTGCCGCCGTCTTCCGCAAGGTCAACGATAAAGCCCACGTCTTCCAGCAGGGCCTGGGCAATCTCACGGTTGATAGGCTCGTCTTCCACCAGCAAAATGCGCTTGCTGCCAAGCTTTTGCCTGATTGTGCGTTCTGCTTCCTCAGCGCTGACTCTGGTCGGTTCGTTGTGCGGGGGCGCATCCTTGCGCAGCACGGCAGTGAACCAGAACGTGCTGCCCTTGCCCTCCACGCTGGTCATCCCCGCCTTGCCGCCCATGAGTTCCGCAAGCTTTTTGGTGATGGCAAGGCCAAGGCCCGTGCCGCCGTATTTGCGGCTCATGGAGTTATCCGCCTGTTCAAAGGCGCTGAAAAGGCGCGGCTGCATCTCCGGGCTGATGCCGATGCCTGTGTCTTCCACCTCAAAGCGGTACGTCACGGTGCTGTCTGTCTGCGATTCCGGGCGCACTGCCACCTTGACATAGCCGTGATCCGTAAACTTGAGCGCATTGGTGGCGAGGTTGAGCAGGGCTTGCTGCAACCGGCTGTCGTCGCCATAGACGGGGCAGGTCTCTGGCGCAGCATCCATAAGCAGGTCAAGGCCTTTTTCCTGCGCTTTCTGGCCCAGAATGGAAGTGATGTTCTCAAGCAGGGTAGGAATATGCACGGGCACATGTTGCAGCACGAACTTTCCGGCTTCAATTTTTGATAATTCCAGAACATTGTTGATGATTTCCAGCAAGTGACTGCTGGCGATCTCGATCTTGGTGAGCTTTTCCACCTGATTGGGCGTGAGCCCCGATTTGCGCAAAATATGGATCATGCCCGTGATGGCGTTCAGGGGCGTGCGAATCTCGTGGCTCATGTTGGCGAGAAAGGCGCTCTTGGCAACGCTGCCAGCCTCCGCTGCGTTTTTGGCAATAATCAGATCCTGGGTGCGCGATTCCACCAGCGCCTCCAGCCGTTCACGGTGGGCCGCAAGCTCGGCCTCAACCTGCTTGCGCTCTGTGATATCCCTGACCAGCCCGATAGCCACCCACTTGCCCTGCATGTTCATGGTAGACAGCGCAAGCTCAATGGCAAATTCCTGCCCATCCTTGCGCAGGGCGCTCAATTCAACGCCAGAACCCAGAAAATCCCCCTGACCGCTGTGGCAGAAATCTTCCAGACCCTCGGCCATCCTATCGCGATAGCGGGGCGGCACTAAAAATTCGTGCAAAACGCGCCCTATAACCTCGTCTGCCGTATAGCCAAAGATGGTCTCCGCCGCCTTGTTCCAAAAAATGATGTGCCCGGAGCAATCCAGCAGAATCAGCGCGTCCTTGATGCTGTTTGTTGTCAGGCGGAAGCGCTCCTCATTCTCGCGCAGGGTTTGCTCGCGCTTCTGGATTTCTGAACTCATTTTATTGATGGAGTCGGCCAGATCGCCAATTTCATCCTTGCCGATGCGGTGAACCCGGACGGTATAATCGCCCGCGGCGAGTTTTTTGGTGCTTTCTTCCAGCCGCGCCAGGCGGGCAATAACGTATTTGTTGAGCAAGACGCCAAGCGCAATCAAGAGCACCAGATACCCAACAAGGCGCAGCGCAAGCTGAAAGACCCACTCGGAATAATATTCCTGACGCATCTCCTGCGTGGGCATGAAAATGCTGACTATGCCCCGGATATCATCAGTTTTGTAATCGAAGGCATCTGCGTAGTTCGCAGCGATGGACTGGGGGGCATTCTCGCGGTTGCCATGACATCGCAAGCAGTATTCTTCTACCCAAATGGGGCTGGTGTAGTGATAGTAGGCAAGGCCGTTTTCTGTTACTTCAACCATCCGGCTCTTGGCGGCAGGGTTGGCTTTGAACCATGCCAGGGCCTGAAGCTCAAAATGATTTGCCATGTTGGCGGGATTGCGCGGCCTGTCAGAAACAGTGCTGAACCTGAGTCCGCTGTCGCTCCAGTTATGGAATTCTGTTGAAATTCTGGAGAGCGCGTACGCAGGCAAAAAACCGATGGTGGCATCGGTTACGGGCAGCCCACTATCAATGAACTGCTTTTGATAAACACGGCGGGTGGACATGATAATGGCGCGGATGTCTTCTGCATCACGCCCCAATTCGATGCGGATGGAAGACTCAATTTCATTGTAACCAAAATAGATATCAGCACAAATGATTATGCTGATAATTGCAGCGGTAAGGCACCAAACCTTGTACTTGATGCGCATAGCAGCCTCTCAGTCAGCCTATGGCACGTTATCAGTCTCAGGCCAGTGGTCTTGCGATATGCATTGTGTCTGGTGATGCAGGAAGGTGAAGCAGGAAAAACAGACTAATAACAAATTATGAATTTGAAGGTAACTTGTAATGTCTGTATGAATCAGAATTTTTATGAACATACAGTTGTATGATGATTATGTCAAAATAATACTCATATGTTATGAGTTTATTTCAATATTTAAAAAATCATATATTTTATGCTGATAGATGCGTGATGAATTTTGTGTGCGAGATATAAGCCATTTTTTATTGTTAGGCTGCTAATTAAAAGCATGTCCATGTTCACATATCTGCCGCAACACATCATTATATTTATTGGCCGGAGGCTTGGGCCCCGGCGGCAAGGCGCAAAAAGCGCTCGGCAAGCAGGTTGGGGGCAAGCATTACCTTGGCGGCGGCAGAAGTTTGCACGCTGCCGCTCACGCTCATGGGCTGGCTGTTGTCTGCCCTTTCAATTTCTGCTTCCAAGGCGGCGCGCAGGCGCTGAAACGATTCTTCCACTTCCGGGTATTCGTTGATTTCGCGCCAGGGCAGGGTGAGGCTGCGCGTCCACGAGTGCCCCTTGTGCGATGGGGCCTCAAGGGTGTGAAAATGGGTGGGGGTGTAACCCTGCGCCCGCTCGAACAGGCCGGGATAGCAGTAATCCTGCCGTTCTTCTTCTGGCTGCGGAATGGTTGAAACTATGCTGACAATAGGCAGGGCCAGAGCTTTTTCGTGTTCTTCAAGATGCACAGAATATTGCAGGACGGGCCGCATGTAACCGCGTTTCTTGGTGATTTTCCATTCAATATGCATGGCGACCTTGTGTGGGGCTGGGGTGTTGCTTGGGGGCTGGCATCAACTAAGGCACCTGATTAAAGCGGTTGGTTCAGACCGTGCCCAGTGCGGCTGCTGGTTCCGTCAGACATATCACCTGTCCGAATGGCGGCTGTTGCTCGTGCGGCGCACTGCAAATCCACAGTACCGGGTATTCCGGCTCGGCGGGGTAGCGGTCGCACTCCAGATCGGTAAACCAGATCAGACAGGTGGGGGCCAGGCGCTCGTCTTCAATATGCGCGCACACAGGGCGGTAATCCGTACCGCCGCCCCCCACAGGTGCTAGGCTGGCGGGGATGTCCATACGCGTAAGCGTGAGGGTTTTCTGCACCTTGGTATCGTGAAACAGCACTGTGAGCGTGGTGTCGTAGGCCTCAAGCACGGTTGTAAGCTCTGCGCAAAACATGGCCAGCGCCTGCTCGTCCACAGAACCGGAGCAGTCCACAGCCAGCGCCACGTGGGGCAGGCGGGCCTCCCGCCGGGCAGGCAGGTAGATGTTCTGGTACAGATAGCGGCGGTTGGGCGTAGTCCACGAATAGTCGTTTTGTGCGCACTGCTCCAAAAAGCGCTGTAAAAGCGTGCGCCAGTCCAGCTTGGGCCGCCACGCCCGGTCAAGCTGCCGGGCCAGACCTGCGGGCATGCTGCCCATGTTGCGGGCGCGCTGCATGGCCTGCATCATGGCTATATCCGCCTCCTGCTCGGCGGCCTTGAGGGCCTGATCGTTCTGCATGCCTTGCGCATCGGGGTGATCCTGCACCTCGCCGGTGAAGCTGGTTGTGCCCTCTGATTGCTCCGGGCGGCCTTTTTCGCGCCTGGCTGCGGCCTTGTTGCCAGCGGCGGATTGCGGGTCGGCGTCCGCGTCTTTTTGCTGCTCGCTGTTTTGTGCGCCTTGCGGCGGGGTGGGCTGCTCCGGTTGCTCGGTCTGCTTGCCGCCATCAAAGGCGGTTGCGCCAGCGCCTTCTGTCTGTTCCACGCCCTGCGCAACCTGCGCGTTTTGCGCGCCCTTGTTGGTGGGGGCGTCTTGCAGGCTTGCCAATGCGTCAAAGATTTCATCCGCATTCATGCCCGCATAGGCCGGATTGTGCGCAAAACCCTGAGGCAGGGTAAAGCCTGACTCCACCAAAATGTGGTTGATTGCCAGATCGCAGGCGCGGTTCCACAGTTTTGCATTGCGCCCTTTACGGCGCAGATGATGGCCGAAGGCCAGATGCAGAACCTCGTGCGCCATTGCCCCCACCAGCGATTTTTGCGAAAGGGCGGTGGAAAATGCCGGGTTGTAGCCAAGGGTTTTGCCGTCTGTCCACATATCCGCGCAGGAGGGGTCTGCCTTGTAGCGCAAGCGCAGGGCCAGAGAGCCGAAGAAGGGATGCTCCATGACCAGAGCTGCCCTTGCGCGCGTGATGCAGTGCTGGGCTGCCAGGGTTGCATCTGTGATGGTGGGGACTGCCTTTTGCTGGTCTGGATGCTGGTTCTCGAATGTGTGCATGGCTTAAAGCAGAACTTCCGCGTTTTTTTCTGCCCAGCGGTTGAAGGCCGGGGTGTTCACCACATCCGTATTCTGGCAGACAGCATCGCGCATCAGCAGTACGCTGAATTCAGCGGGCAGGCGCTCGGCATAGGTGGTGAGGGCATCCATGGTGTCTTCTGCCGCGCGCAGGCTCAGGGCCTCGCATGTGGCGTACAGGGCGGCTGGCTCCTGCGGCACGGTTGCGGCATCCGGTTGCGCCAGGATGGAATCCACCGTGGGCAGCTCGCGCCATACAGAGAGAAAACCCATGAACTCCGCTGCGGCTGCGGGGCCGACCGTGCCTTGAAACAACTCGTACTCCACCTCGCGGGCGGGTGCGGCCTCCAGCATGCACGAAACAAATTCCCACGAGCGGGGCGAGGCAAAGGCTTTTTCCATGCGTTGCGGGTCAAAATCGTGCAGCAAGCGGGGGCGAAAACGCAAAAACGCGCAGACCTCGCGTCGAATGCCCGCTCCCTGCGCCCAGGCGAGCCAGTCGTCAAGGCTGGCGTCAAACTCCAGATGCACCATGCGGTTAGCCAGAGCAGAAGGCATGCGGTACGAGACGGCCTTGTCCTTTTCCCGATTGCCAGCCGCAACAATGGACCAGCCATCCGGCAGGCGGTATTCGCCAATGGCTCTGTCGAGTATGAGCTGGTAACAGGCCGCCTGCACCAGCGGCGGGGCGGCGTTGAGTTCGTCAAGAAAGAGTATGCCTTGCGGCGGGTCGTCCGGGCCCGGCAAAAAGGCTGGCGGGCACCATACGGCGGTTCCCGCATCTGTAAGGCGCGGCAAGCCTCGCAGATCAACGGGATCAAGCAGCACGGCGCGGATATCGCGCAGGGCCATGCCCCGCATGGCGGCGACCTGGGACACTATCTGGCTTTTGCCCACGCCCGGCGCGCCCCACAGAAATACGGGCTGATGAATGCTGGTGAGGGTCTGCAAAGCGGAAATAACCTGTGAAGGCGTCATGTTTCTTCCTGAACTAGCTGTGATTGGAGAGAGGCGCGTGTGTTCGTGGAGAGGCACACGATGAAGTATGAAGATGGAGGAAAGGAAATTGAAAGTCAATATCAATCAAGAATGCGGGAGATGGACACGAAGAAATAGAAGCATGGCGGGGGAGGTTGCCCCGCTTCGGCGCGAGCCTTGCCACCGTACTGCATCGCAAACTCAAAGTGCCCTTAGTGTGCGGATTGCTTCACATTGTCTTGTGGCTGCCGGAAGCGCAGTCGCTCTGGGTGCTGATCAGGCCCTTTATATCGCGCAGGGGCGGGGTGCCGAACTGGCGGCGATATTCGCGGCTGAATTGCGAGGGGCTTTCGTACCCCACCTGAAAGGCGGCGCTGGTGGCGTCCAGGTGCTCCATGAACATGAGCCGTCTGGCCTCGTGCAGACGCATCCACTTTTGGTATTGCAGCGGGCTCATGCTGGTCATGGCGCGAAAATGAAGATGGAAGGTCGAGGTGCTCATGCCTATCTGTCTGGCAAGGCTGTCTATCTTCAAGGGCTGCACGTAGTTTTTCTTGAGCCAGTCAATGGCCTGTGCGATCTGGAAGCCGTGGCTGCCAGCTGCCACAATCTGGCGCAGATAATGCCCCTGTTCGCCCAGCAGAAGTCGGTAAAGTATCTCTTTGTGAATCAGCGGGGAGAGCACGGCAATGTCTTGCGGGTTGTTGTGCAGGTCAAGCAGCCGCTGAAAGGCGTTGAGCAAGGGCATGCACACCTCGCTGACCCGCATGCCGCGCCCGGATTTTGCCGCGCGTGAAACCGGCAGATTGCTGTCCACCATCATTTGGGCCAGCATGCGCATATCAAGCTTGAGCACCATGCCCAGAAGCGGAACTTCCGGGCTGGCCTCCACCACGTTTGCCACTACGGGCAGGCCGACAGATGAAATCAGGTAGTGGTTGGCATCATACAGATATTCTTCGCCCCCCAGCATAACGCGCTTGGCACCCTGAGCAACAAGGCAGATAGTTGGCTCGTATATGCAGCTTGCGGGCTGGGTCGGCGCTTCGTACCGCACAAGCACAAGCCCCGGCACTGCCGTTTCCAGACGGTGGTTTTGCTCGGTCTGGCGGGCAATGTCGCGGGCCAGCGCCTGCCGCTGAATATTCAGCATGTCGCATTTATCTTTGTCTTGCTGAGGCATGGTCGTTCTCCCTTTCTGGTTTTTTACCAGAAGAGGACGGATAAAAACAACACAATAGTTTGAATCATCGGACAATCAGGCAATAATTTGAGAGAATCGGACTATACGCTTTTAGTCAGGACTCTTAAAAGAATAAAGCAGCGGCTAGGGCAATATGAGCAAGTTTGCGTGCCTGACGCAAAGGCATTTTTCCCGGTGAAATGCCTGTCAAAAAGTTAAAGCAATGGTTTAAATATTCAGGTTGAAGTTTGCAGGGATGCGCTTGAATGGCTGAAAATCGGCGTCTGAACAGCAACTGGCAAGGGATTAAATACTTACAAAGCAGTGCATATGGAGCGAGTAATGAAAAACATCCTGATTTTTTGCGGCAGCCCACGCAAGGGCGGCAATTCTGATCTGCTGTGTGAGCAGTTCATGGCTGGAGCGCAGGAGGCAGGCCATAGGGTGGAAAAGATTTTTGTGCAGGAGCATAAAATCGCTCCGTGTCTTGGCTGTGGATACTGCCAGAGCCATGAGGGCGTTTGCGTGCAAAAGGACGGCATGGAAACCATGCTGGAAAAAATGATCAAGGCTGATGTTCTTGTGCTGGCCTCGCCCGTGTATTTCTATTCTGTGAGCGCGCAGATAAAAGCCCTCATGGACAGGACGGTTGCTCGCTACACTGAAATCAAGAACAAGATCATGTATTACATTATTGCCGCTGCGGACACTGACTTGTCGCACATGGAGCGAACCATCGAGTGCTTCAGGGGTTTTGCCTACTGCCTTGAAGGATCGGTGGAAAAGGGCGTTGTGTACGGCGTCGGCGCGTGGAACAAGGGTGATATAAAGGGCTCCCCCAGCATGAAGCAGGCTTTTGAGCTGGGCAAAAACGTGTAGAGGTAGCACATGCGGTGTGCCGGATCGCCGCCATCATGCAGGAATAGGCAAAAATCAAACCGTATTGTCTATTCCCTGTTGCGGGCAAAATACCTATATTGCGCACGGGCGGCGGCAGTCTGTCCCTATTTTTCCAGATGCACATTTCTTGCCGGGGCTTTATGAAGATACTGTATTACGATTGTTTTGCCGGAATCAGCGGCGATATGAATCTGGCCGCCATGATTGATCTTGGGGTCAGCCCCGATTACCTGAAGGCCGAACTGGCAAAGCTCGCCATTGATGACGAGTTTGCGCTCCAGTGTCAGCCAGAAAAGTGTAATGGCATTCAGGGGACGCAGGTTTATGTGCACTTGAACGGCCAACAGCTCGGGCACGCACATAGGCATGAGCATACCCACGGGCACGAGCATGAACACGGACATACGCATACTGGTGCGCCTGACCGCGTGCATGACCACAGCCTCGTGGAAGCCGGGCACCTGCCGCACAGAAATCTGGCCGACATCGCGGCAATTATCACGCAAAGCGCGCTGGCAGACCCGGTTAAGCAGACGAGCCTGAGTATTTTTCGCCGCATTGCCGAGGCAGAAGCCAAGGTGCATGGCAAGGCTCTGGAAGACGTGCATTTTCATGAGGTTGGCGCTACGGATTCCATTGTGGACATTGTGGGCGCGGCTATCGGTTTTCATGCTCTGGGCGTTGATGCCGTGTGGTCTTCGCCCCTGGAGCTTGGCGGCGGCTTTGTGCGCTGCATGCACGGCATGATGCCAGTTCCTGCTCCGGCGACAGTCGAGATTCTTCATGGCATCCCCACCACGCGCGGCGGGGTGGAGCATGAGGCCACAACTCCAACGGGGGCGGCCATTATTGCCGCTCTGGCTGTCGCCTTCACGGCAGCCCCGGCCATGACTACCTTGAGCACGGGATACGGCATTGGGCATCGCCGTACCGAGCGGCCCAATATGCTGCGGGTGCATCTTGCGGAAGCGGACGAAGCCGCAGTCGCTGGCCCTGCCAGATGATTCTGCCTGCTCTGGCGTATCTTGACGCTAGGGATTGTACGGGGCAAATAAAGATCGCGGGCATGAAGCCCTCCATGTCGGAGTAGAGAAATGTCAGGTGGTTCACTGGAAAAGCTGCTCACAGATATCAGGGACGGAAGCCTCTCTGTTGCCGATGGCATGAATCTGCTGCGCGAGAGTTCTGTGCTTGACCTTGGGCACACCAAGTTTGATTTGCAGCGCCCGGCGCGTAATGGCTTTCCTGAGGTCATTTACGGCGAAGGCAAAACCCCTGAGCAGGTGGGCGAAATATTCCTCCGCGTGGGCGACCGCAGCAATGTGCTGGCCACAAGGGTTTCGGCAGAAATGGCCGCCCATGTGCAGTCCGTATGCCCCAATGCTGAATATAATTCTCTTGGGCGAGCCCTCACGCTGGTCGTTAAACCCATTGCCTGGAAGCAGGGCGAAGTTGCCATTGTCACTGCGGGCACCTCAGACCTGCCCGTGGCGGAAGAAGCCCGTGAAACCTGCCGCATGCTTGGCGTGCGCGCCAAAATTCTTGCTGATGTGGGCGTGGCTGGCATCCACCGCCTGATCAACAACTTGCCAGAGGTGCTTGCCGCCCGCGCCGTTATTGTGATTGCGGGCATGGAGGGAGCACTGGCGAGCGTGGTCGGCGGTCTGGTGCCCCAACCCGTTGTGGCGGTTCCCACCTCTGTGGGCTATGGGGCCTCGTTTGCGGGGCTGTCCGCCTTGCTTGGCATGCTCACCTCCTGCGCCAGCGGCGTCACTGTAACCAATATCGACAACGGCTTCGGCGCTGCCTGCGCCGCCTGCCGCATGATCAATGCCTGCGAGAACAACAACAAAACCTAAAGCCTGAACTGTCCGGCAGAGCGGACACTTGCCTTTATATTCCCCCCACAAATCTGTTCGGTGCGACGGCGCTGTTCTGTCAGGCACACGCCTTTGTTTTCAGCGAAATGCTGCGCTGGCGCATGGCTTGGCGTACATATATGCCGGGCCGTCTGCACGGTAGTCATACGAGAGTGCACAGAGCAGGCAGCCAGCCTGCTGATATCCTGAACATACTTCCACTGCGGAGCTGTTATGGACAAGAATGATACGTCTTCCGGGGTATCGCGCCGCCGTCTTTTGCAGGCGGCAGGGGCAGGCGTTGCAGGGGGCGCTGTGCTCTACGGGCTGGACAAGCTGCGCCTTTTGCCCAGTTTTGAGCAGCCAAAGCCTGTGCCGCCTGCGGAAAAAATGACTTGCCGCGTCAATCCCAAAAATGGCGACAAGGTATCGCTGCTGGGTTTTGGCTGCATGCGCTTTCCCATGCTGCCGGGTGCAGACAGCCCCACCGGGCCGGATGTGAACGAGCAGGGGGCCTTCGCGCTGGTGGACTACGCCATTGCCCACGGAGTGAACTATTTTGATACGGCGTGGCCCTACCATCGCGGCGTTTCAGAAAGCGTCATCGGCAAGGCCTTGCAGCGTTATCCCCGCGAAAGCTTTTATCTGGCCGACAAAATGCCTACCTTCCTTATGCCCACAAGGGAGCAGGCCAGGGAAATTTTTGAAAAGCAGCTTGAAAAATGCAAGGTAGAATACTTCGATTACTATCTGCTGCACGCGATTCAGTCTGTTGAAGCCTATCAGACCGTTTATGAAAAGAACGGCGTGCTCGAATATCTGCTTGAAGAGAAAAAGAACGGCCGCATCCGCAACATTGGCTGGTCGTTTCACGGCAATGCGCCCACGCTTGAATATCTGCTCTCGCGTGATGTCGCGTGGGATTTTGCCATGGTGCAGCTCAATTATCACGACATGCTGCACGAATACAAAATAGCGCCCAATCAGGCAAAGTTCATTCCCAAAGACCCTGCGCCCACGCAGTGGATGTTTGAAAAAATGCAGCAAAGCGGCCTGCCGCTGATAGTCATGGAGCCTCTACTGGGTGGCCGGCTTGCCCGGCTGAACAAAAAGGCGCTTGCCATCCTTCAGGCTGAAAGACCCGAGGCCTCGGGCGCATCATGGGCTTTCAGGTATGTGGCGGGCTTGCCCAACGTGATCACCATGCTGAGCGGTATGACCTATATGGAGCACCTTCAGGACAACCTGCGGGCGTTGGCCCCTTACGAGCCGCTTTCCGAACGCGAAATGGAAGTTCTACAGGCGGCGCTTAATGTTTTTCTGACCCAGTCAAACATCCGCTGCACCACATGCGGCTATTGCATGCCATGCCCCTATGGCGTGGATATCCCGTCTGTATTTGCCCATTTTAACCGCTGCCTTGATGATGAGCTGATCCCCAAGGGAACGCGCGACCCTGACTATGAAAAGGCCCGCCGGGCCTACCTTGTGGAATATGAACGTTCTGTTCCCGAATTGCGGCAGGCGGCGCGCTGCACAGGGTGCGGCAAATGCCTCACGCATTGCCCGCAGATGATCGCCATCCCGGATGAAATGGCCCGCCTGGGCAAGTTTGTTGAAAATCTGAGAACAAGGCAGGGATAGCCAATGTTACGGATCGTTCGCATCATACTGGCCGCGCTCTGTTTTGCTGCAATCTGCCTGCTGTTTGTGGATGTGAGCGGGCTGTTTGCGCCATCGCTTGCCTTTATGGCAAAGGTGCAGCTTGTGCCTGCGGTGCTGGCTGGCAGCCTTGGCGTTTTGGCGGGCATAACCCTCCTGACACTGGTTTTCGGCAGGATTTATTGCTCCGCCTTGTGCCCGCTTGGTGTGGTGCAGGACATTATCGGCGCAAGGGCGGGCAAGTACCGCTTCCGCTACTCCTCCCCGCGTAGCCTGCTGCGGCTGGCATTTCTTGGCATTTTTGTATTTTCCCTGCTGGCGGGCGTGCCGCTGGTTTTTTCGCTGCTTGAACCATACAGCGCCTTTGGCCGTATGGCGGCTGATCTGCTGGCCCCCCTTTGGGCAACGGGCAGCAACGCGTTTGCCTGGGTCTCGGAACGGGCGGGAAACTATGATGTCGCCCCCACACTGGTATGGCAGAAAGGTTTGGCAGCACTGGCAGCAGCGGCTGTCACTCTTGCCGTGGTTGGGGTCTTGTCATGGCGCTCCGGGCGGCTGTGGTGCAATACCATCTGCCCTGTGGGAACTGTTCTGGGATTTTTGAGCCGGTTTTCGCTGTTCCAGCCCCGCATAAACGAAAGCGCTTGTAAAAAGTGCGGCCTGTGCGAAAAGGCCTGCAAGGCATCCTGTATTGACGCAGAAGCCGGAAGCGTTGACGCAAGCCGTTGCGTGACCTGTTTCAATTGCGTGGGAGTGTGCCGTCACGGGGCCGTCAGCTATGCCCCCAGATTGTCAAAAGGACATGCTGAGGAGCACACACAGGCGCAGGCTACAGCTCCTGCGGAAACAGCGGCACAGGACAAACACAACGGTGCACGTCGCAGCGTGCTTGCGGCACTGGTTGGCATTGCCGTACCCGGGCTTGCCTTTGGCAGAAGCGCTTCGGCCATTCCGGCGCTTACCCGCAGGCAGAGCCCTGAGCGGCAAACGGCCATTGTGCCGCCGGGCGCGCAGTCCGCGCAGGAGCTTGGCGCGCGCTGCACCGGGTGTCAGCTCTGTGTTTCTGCCTGTCCCAATCAGGTGTTGCGGGCATCGGATATCGGCAGCGGCATGCTGCGCCCAGCGCTTTCTTTTGAGCGGGGCTACTGCCGCGTCAACTGCGTGACCTGTTCGGAAGTCTGCCCCGCAGGGGCCATACGGCCCATTACCCCGGCAGTAAAAAGTTCCATGCAGATCGGACGGGCCGTTGTTGCCCTTGAGAGCTGCATAACCGTGACGGACAAAGTAGCCTGCACTGCCTGCGCCAAGATATGCCCGCCACGGGTGATAAATCTGGTGGGGCCGGATGATGCCCCCAAAAAGCCGGTTGTAGATGCGGAGCGCTGCACTGGCTGCGGCGCATGCGAATATGTTTGCCCGGCGCGTCCTTTTGCCGCAATCCATGTGGAGGGCGTTGCGGAGCAGAGACGCATCTGACCTGGCTGGATCCATACCTGCCACGGGCAGGCCTCCAGGCTTTGTAACTGACAATGGCTGCTTGCGGTTTCGGTCCAGGCAGCCATTTGCAATTTTGCCTGATTTCACAGAAAAACAGTTTAACAACGGCCAGAGTGACAACTTCAACCAGCGCAGCCTCCATGCGTCATGATTGACTTGCCGCCCTTTAGGGATAACGATATCCAGTTAGGGCAGCGGCTGCCTTGTTTACAGCGCCGTTGTATTGGATGGCGCTTGAGCCGCTTTTTACAAAATTTCTGCATGCCTTGATATGCGGCTGGCCCCTTGCTGCCAGCCGAGATATGCCTAATGGACAGAGAATGATGCAATACACACAGTGGCTTGATGAAAAGAAGCAGAACGGCAGCCTGCGCGCCCTGCGCAATATTGATGCAGTGCAGCGCGAGAGGGAGCGGGCCGGAGCGCCCTTTATCAACCTCAGCTCCAACGATTATCTTTCTCTTGGTGACGATGCCGACCTGAGGCAGGAGTTCTGGGCGCAGCAGGATGTTTCCTCCCTGCGCATGGGGGCGTGTTCCTCGCGTCTGCTCACGGGCACCTGCGATCAGCAGGAGGCCTTTGAGCGGGAACTGGCAACGGCCTATGGCGCGGAGGCCGCACTGGTGTTCGGCAGCGGCTACCACGCCAATCAGGGCATTCTGCCAGCCGTGTGCACGAGCCGCACGCTTATTCTGGCTGACAAGCTGGTGCATGCCAGCCTTATTGACGGCATTCGTATGAGCGAGGGCAAGTGCATCCGCTTTAGGCACAATGACTACGCTCAGCTCGAAATGCTGGTGGAAAAGCACGCTGCGGACTACGAAAACATAATCATCGTCACCGAATCCATTTTCAGCATGGATGGCGATGCCTGCGATCTGCCCCGGCTGGTGGCGCTGAAAAAGGCCAATCCCACTGTGCAGCTTTATGTGGATGAGGCCCACGCCGTGGGTGTGCGCGGCGCAAAGGGGCTTGGCTGCTGCGAGGAGCAAGGCTGCGCGGCGGACATTGATTTTCTGGTGGGCACCATGGGCAAGGCCTGGGCCTCGCTGGGCGCGTATGTGATTTGCTCGTCAGCCCTGCGGGAATACCTAGTTAATACCGTGCGCCCGTTTATTTTTACCACGGCCCTGCCTCCGGTCAACATTGCCTGGAGCCGCTTTGTGCTTGCAAAGTTTGCCAGCGCAGAGGTGGCGGCCCGCAGGGAGCATCTTGCCGCGCTCGCGGGCATGATGCATGCTTTTACTGATGGCCTTGGGCAGTCGGTGCGCAGCACCTCGCAGATTGTGCCCGTCATTACGGGCGAAAACCAGCGCACCCTTGCCATTGCCGGGCATTTACAGCGCGAGGGTTTTTACATTATGGGCATACGCCCGCCCACAGTGCCTGCGGGCAGCTCGCGCCTGCGCATTTCGCTCACAGCGGGAACCGCGCGTGAGGAGGTTGAATCCCTCATAGCCCTGCTGAGCAGGTTGCTGCATGAATATTGATTTTCTGCGGCGCGCCGGTTGTCCGACCCTGGAACTGTTTTTTGCCGGGTGGGGCATGGACAGTCGCCCCTTTGCCTGGGCTGCGGATTCGCCGCACACGGCGCACTGCGATTTTGCCGTGTGCTACGACTATACCAATATGACGCTGGATGCGGATGCTCTGCGTCCTTACAGCGGGGTACGGGTGCGGGCATGGTCGCTTGGCGTGTACGCGGCATCCCTGGTCTTGCCGGGCTTGCAGTGCGCTGTGAGCCGCGCCATAGCCATTAACGGAACGCTCACGCCTGTTGATGATAGCCTTGGCATACCAATGGCGGTCTATGATGCCACGCTTGAAAACCTTTCCGCCGAAAGCGTGGAACGGTTCAACAGGCGTATGTGCGGCGCGCACCGGGCAGTGTTTGAAGCGCGCAGATCACCGCACAGTTTGGCACGCGGTGTGGATTCTCTGCTGGCGGAGCTGAAGCATATCAAGGAATGCGCTGCCTACAAGGACAGAGCGCAGTTTACTGATTGGGACATGGCAATTCTGAGCAAAAAAGACAGGATATTCCCCATTGCAAACATGCGTAAAGCCTGGTCTGCAATCCCGGTGCTGGAGCTGGACGAGCCGCACTATCTGCCGGATATTCCTTTTGTACCTGTAGAACTGCCATGAGTGCTTCATTTGTCAGGCGGCGCTTCAGCGCTGCTTCCGCAAGTTATGATGCTGAGGCTCAGGCCCAGCGGCAGATTGCTTCGCACCTCTGGGCGCTTGCTGCGCCGCACATTCCAAGTGGTGCAGCCATACTGGAAATAGGCGCGGGTACGGGCATGCTGACGCAGCATATCCTGAGCGCGCAGCCCAAAAACCTCACTGTCAATGATCTTTATACCAGCCCGCAAGTGCAGACCCTCACGCAGCAACGGCCAGACGTGCTTTCCGTGCGCGAGGGGGATGCGGAAACGCTGGACTTCTGCGGCCCGTTTGATGCCATTTGCAGTGCCTCAACCGTGCAGTGGTTTGCGGAGATCAAAGGTTTTTTGCGCCGTTGCGCCCAGTATCTGCCCAAGGGTGGGCTACTGGCCTTCAGCAGTTTTTTGCCTGGCAACCTGCACGAAGTTGCGGAGCTGACGGGTGTTGGGCTGGACTATGCTGATGCTGCCACCCTGCAAAACTATCTTGAGCAGGATTTTAATCTGGTTGCAATGGAGCAGGGCGAAATCACGCTGGATTTTGCCAGTCCACATGACGTGCTGCTGCACCTCAGGCATACTGGCGTAACAGGCATCAGGTCTGTGGGTTGGAACAAACGCAGATATCTTGAGTTTGTTGACGGTTACATTTCCCGCTACGGCACAGGGCAGGGCGTCAGGCTGACATATCGGCCTGTGTATGTTCTTGCTGCAAGCAAGGGGAATCTTTGCCGCAACCTGTAGGTGCGCAACAATTTGTGCTGCCTGATGCGCTGTTTTTTGTCGATTTTTACTATTTCCGTTGTATTCCACCAACCCAGCACGGGAAGGAGAGTTGCATGAAGCCATCAGCAAGACTTCTGCAATGGTTTGCCTGTCTTTTGCTCGCATGTCTCTGGCAGCCGGCTTGCGCCGTCTTTGCCGAAGCATCTGGCGAAGCCTATGGTTTTGAATCTGCCAAGGCCTATCTTGAAATGCAGGGGCGTGATCTGGCAGACGCGCAAGGCAAATTTGAAAACAACCTTTTTCAAAACCTTGATGAAGCAAACGCCATTAATATCAAGTATAGGGCCTTGCCTCCCAACTATGTGCTGTACAGACTTAAACTGGCGGAAAACATCGAAAAGACCGCCAGCAAACCAGACAAACTGACCGCATATTGCAAGGATTTTTTGTATATTGACAACGCAGAAAGGGAAAATGTGGATAAATTTTTGACCTATAACGAAGCAATGACGGAAAAGTTCATTCCGCGTGATTCGTATCAGGTCATGGATGAAGATATATTGCGCAATGTACTTGTGCGGTATCTTGAAACATACAGCATGGTGTATGGCTTTAAAAACCCTGATTCCATCAGGATTCGGATAGAAAAGGCCATCCCCTACAAAAATGCCGAGGGCGACTTTGGCATTTTGTATTCCATAGCCCTGACGGAAAAGGACGATGCTGACGATTCTGCGCCGGAAAAAATGTTTCAGGTTTCATACTGCAATGGGGAAATTGTCAGCTTTGAGCCTTCAGCAAATGACGCGGCGGACGCCGCAGTGCTGAAGATTTGCAAGGCACTTCAGTAGCGGCAGCGCTGGCGGGGTCATGTGGGCAGATAGCTTTTTTTGACGCGGTATAGAATTTGCTTTAAGCATTCATTGGCAAAAATTTGGCTTTTTGTATTGTCTTTTTCAGCCACCGCACCAGAACCGGGTTAAACGAATGCTGTTGTCCACCAAACCTTCTTCCAAGCTCACTCCCCAGTTGCCCTTGGACGTTGAAATTTACCCCAAGGCCAAGAGTGATCGCCGTCTCGCCCCTGACATTCCCGGTCGGGGCGGGTCGAGGCGTGGTGCTCACCAGCGCTATGAAGCCCAGCTTCAGGTGTCGGTATATGATGCTTCGGAAGAATCCGCCCCGGTGCGCTGCCTGAGCGAAGACCTTTCGTCATCGGGCATGCTGCTGCATTGGACTGAGGATGCACCGCTTCCCGCCGAGGGGCAAAAGTTTGTGCTGCGCTTTACCATGCCGCCGGGCACCCTGCCGGAAGGGTATGAATCGCGTGTGCGCATCCCCGCAGACGTTGTGCGTATTGTGGAAGGCGAGGATGGTGAAAAAAAGGTTGCCGTCAATTTTGTGCGCAATCTGGATAACTATCTGCGCCTGAAAAAGTGGCTGCGCCTGATTGCTACTTCTGTGGTTCTGCTTGCCATTTCTGTATATGCCGTTGCCTACATGCGGCAGGAAAGCCTTTTTTACTTCATGTTTGACGTGCCCGTATTTACCTACGGGATTGTTGCGTCCGTTTTTCTGGTAAGCCGGTTTGTCTTTTCCTTTTTTTACCGCAACGTTCCTGTTGATCCTGACTTTACGCCCGGGGTCACTATTGTCATTCCCTGCTTTAACGAAGAAGAATGGATTGAAAAAACCATCCAGTGCGCCATCAATCAGGATTACCCTCAGGAAAAACTCGAAGTTATCCTTGTGGACGATGGCAGCACGGATAAATCCATGGAGCGTGTGCGGCGCATCGAAAAGCAGATTCGCAAGGAAATAACCGGCGACCGCTTTGTGGTTATTGAGCAGCCCTACAATATGGGCAAGCGCCACGCACTTGCGGCTGGGGCCCAACACGCCAAGTTTGAGTTGCTGGTCTTTGTGGATTCGGACAGTTTTCTGGAGCCGGACGCCGTGCGGGAAGTGGTGCAGCCCTTCCGCGACCCCAAGATGGGGGCTGTCTCTGGCAGAACAGAAGTGCAGAACAAATGGACAAATGCCCTCACCAAGATGCAGGCCGTGCGCTACTATGTGGCCTTTCGGTTCATCAAGGCGGCGGAATCCGTTTTTGACGGCGTGACCTGTCTTTCCGGCCCCCTTGCCTGCTACCGAAAGGATCTTGTGCTGCACTACCTCGATGAATGGCTCAACCAGAAATTCTTTGGCTATCCGGCC
The DNA here is from genome assembly GCF_902477725.1 of uncultured Desulfovibrio sp. Classification (NCBI taxonomy): domain Bacteria; kingdom Pseudomonadati; phylum Thermodesulfobacteriota; class Desulfovibrionia; order Desulfovibrionales; family Desulfovibrionaceae; genus Desulfovibrio; species uncultured Desulfovibrio sp. The sequence continues at coordinate 245,451 of NZ_CABSIF010000002.1, forward strand.
ACGTTTGGCGACGACAGAAGTCTGACAAACTACATCCTTGCCCACCACCGCACTGGTTATCAGGATGCGGCGGTGTGTTCCACCATTGTGCCCTCAAGCATGCGTACCTTTATCCGGCAGCAAATGCGCTGGAAGCGTTCATGGCTGCGTGAAACTCTGCGCGCCAGTTCCTTTATGTGGAGAAAAGAGCCTTTCATGGCGCTTTCGTTCTATATCGGTTTTTTGCTGCCTGTGCTGGCCCCGCTGGTGGTAGTGCGCACCATGGTCGTCATTCCAATTGAGCTTGGCCTGTTTCCCTACAAATACCTTGCGGGCATTCTTGTCACCAGCATGCTCATGAGCGCCTCCTATCTGCTGTTCAAACGTAGCAATTTGTGGCCCTACGGCATTGTTTTTTGCGTGTTTTATCTGGCGGTGCTGCTGTGGCAGCTTCCTGTGGCAGTGCTTACGTTCTGGAAGTCGGAATGGGGCACACGCAATACCTCCGCCGACGTGGCCGCGCAGGAAAAGCTGCGCTACGAGCAGAAAATGTTCGTCATGCCCTCTGAAAGCGCCGTTGCAGCAGGAGCGGGGCAGCCAGCCGATCACGGCAAGCACGGTGAGGGTTAGGACATGCGCGCGCTTTCCAAAGATACCTGGAAGATCATGCGGTCATGCCTGCAATGGGTATTTTTGATCGGCCTGTGCGTATTTATTGTTCAGCTCTTTATTGAGAGGGGCAGGCCGCCGCAGTTTGACCGTGAATCGTGGACGCAACGCGATGGTTTTACGGCCATTTCTTACGGTTCGCTCACACGCGATGAAAAGCCGGGGCTGAACTCGCGCCAGCAGTTTGCGGAGCACGTGGCAGCCATTGAAAAGGCTGGGTATCAGTGGATAACTACTGACGATGTCATCAGTTTTTATCGCGATGGAGAACCTCTGCCAGAGAAAGCCCTGTACCTCATGATGGAAGGCGGCCGCAAGGATTCCGTCATCTTTGGACAGGAGATCATGGGCAAAACCGGGGTGCATGCCACCCTGTTTACGACAACCGCCACACTTAAAAGCTGGAACAACTTTTTTATCACCAAGTCCAATGTGGCGGCGCTGGCAAAGAGCCCTTTCTGGGATGTGGGTAGCCAGGGGCTTGCGCTGGTGCCCATCAACGAGAACATGCCAAAGGTGACGCCCGGCTACTTTTTGACAGATTTTTTGCGCGATCCCACTGGCCAGCCAGCGGAAACAGATGAGCAAATGCGCGACCGTCTGGCGTCGTATTATAAAGATTCGTTCGAGCCGCTGGCAAAGCTCATGTCCGAACCGCCCAAGGCCTTTGTGATGATGCCCGCCAACTCCTTCAACGCGGCCATGCCGTTTGCGGTGAAGGAGGCCAATCGCAGTTTGGCCCAGCAGTATTTTGAGCTGACCTTTTCCAGGGAAGGGGCGGCGTTCAATTCAGCAGTGGATGACCGTTTTGCGCTCACACGCGTACAGGTCAAGCCGGAGTGGACGGAACAGCATCTTCTGGAAGTGCTCTCGCTCAAAACTGCCAAGCGCACGCGGTTTTCTCTGGCCGAGGGCGATACCGCCGAAAGCTGGGTATCATTCCGCACCAGGGTGGAAGCCTTGGGGCAGGATATTGTGCTGACCCCGCAGGAGGGCAGGGCTGACCCTGTCATGCTGCGCGGCAGCAACCTGTGGGATAATGTTTCGCTGTCCATGACCATTGCACAGAAGGAAAACGTGGATCGCTACGTCTACCTGCGCTATGCCACGCCCAGCGCCTTTTTGCGCGTGACCCTGCACGGGGCGCGTCTGCTGGTGCAGGAGCGCGTTCCCGGTCAGGGGCTGTATACTATTGCGGATGAAACCCTTTCCACCCAGCCGCCCTGGCGCTTTGGTATCCTGCTCAAGGGCAACAGACTTAAAGTGTTGCTTGATGGCAAGGCGCTCGGCCCAGGATTTTTGCCAGTTTCGCCCACACTGCGGCTTGGGGCAGTTGCTCTGGGCACTGACGATGTGGAGGGGTACGAAGGGCATTTCGGCTCGCTGAATATTGTGCGTGTTCCTTCGCTCTGGCGTATCGAGTCCACAGGCAGCACCAGTTCTGGCGGTGCGGCTCCGGCCAGGGCGCAGGAAGTCACCGCATGCGTGGTGCCGCTGGCAGCTGGGGCCAGTGCTGGCAGCGCAGATGCCGAAAGGGTTTCGCGTCAGGTGTTGCGCGCACGGGCAGAGGGCAGCATGACCATTGCCGCTCTTGCCCCCGGCAACCTTGTTCTGGATGACAGCATGCTGCTGATAGCGCCCTTCAGCATTGCGCAGAGCCGCAGGCTGTGGGACGGCATCATGGTGCAGCCCCTTGCCCAAAGCTCGTGGGAGGATGTGGCGGCGACCCTCAGGGCCATTGCCGTCGCAGGCTATCGCCCCGTGGTGCGCCTTACGAGTGATGCGGCGGCAGCGCTTGCGGCCTCGGGTGTTACCTTGCCCGCAGAGCATTACCTGCTTGATTTTACGCGGGCGGAAATCCCCGACTCTCTCTGGACGCCCCTTGCCCATAGGCATAACCGAAACAATTTCCTTTATGCTACCGCAGAAAAGGGCATTTTGTACGCCGCGGGGGGCAACTGATGCGCATTAGTATCCTTTCTTGCAGTCTGCTGTTGGCCCTGTGCTGCGGCTTTGTCGCAAGCGCTGTGTGCGCGCAGGAATTTCCAGCTGGGGATAGCCGGGCGCGCCTCGATCAGCCTAGAGGTCTGGAACCTGTCAAAAGCGCCAATTCCGCAAAGGGGCAGGAGCAGACAAGTGGCGCGGAACCGGAAAAGCTCTCGGCAGCCTACTATTACAATCGCGCCAACTATGCCATCAGCCGCGAAATGTACGCGGAGGCTCTGGGTGAAATCGACAAGGGCATGGATCTGGATCCTGGTTTTCTGCCCTTCATCACGCAAAAGGCCCTTGTGCTTTCGCGCCTGTCGCGGCATGAGGATGCCGCGCGTTTCTATTCGCTGGCGCTTGAAGCCAGACCGGACGATGCGCGGCTTGCGGCCCTTGCGGCAGAAAATATCCAGAGCAGCCGGGCCAGTGATTCCTCAGGGCTTTCCACTGATCTGGCAAGGTTTTTCAGCGGCCTTTCTGTGCAGGTGACGCCGGAGCTTCTCAAACTGCTGGCGGAACGTCAGGATCAGAACAACGCGGTCTTTTTGCCCGCCCTGCGCGCTGCAGGGGCCGTTGGCAAACTCACGGACGAGGAACAGGCGGTGCTCAAGGCCTGCCTTGCCAATAACGGCACCGTGGCAGCCGCCTTGTTGCGCCGTCAGAATGACTGGCCGCAAGGCTCTGAACCGCTGCGGGCCGTATTTGAGGCTATGACCGCCCGCGCCTTGCAACTGGCTGGCAAGCAGGACGAAGCCGAAACTTTTTATCGACAGGCGGCAGGGCGGGGCTTTAGTCAGGAAACATTGAACGCCATCAAGGCGCAGGCCTACCTGAACCTCAACGAGCAGAAAAAGGCCGCCACTGTTTACGAGCAGGGCTGGCGCATGGCTTCAAGCCCGCAGGTCTGGGCGGTGCGCGCGGCAGATGCCTACGCAGCCTCTGGCGGTATCAAGGATGCCTGCGATATACTTGAAAAAGCTGCAAAAATAGCCCCGCACGACCTGTATTTGCAGGGGCAGCTCTATTACCGCCTCGCCCAGGCCGGAAAAACCGTCGAACTCAAGGCTCTTGAGCAGAGGCTTGAGGCCGGGGGCAGCAACATTGCCGTAAACTTTGGCAAATTTCTCTTCGCCCGAAAGAGCAAAAATCGGGATGCCATGCAAAAAGCCCGTCAGGCCGTTGTGGAGCATGTTGACGATGTCAGCGCTGTTCACGCACAGGACGACATCCGGCTGATTGTTGCCAGTCTTGGGTTCAGCGGTGCGCAGGCCCCGCAGGAGCAGCAGGCCGAACTCATGCGCAACAACGGCTGGGAGCTGTGGGACAGCGGAAAAATAGACGACGCCTATGTTTCGTGGCGCGATTCCATTGCTCTTGATCCCCAGCATGGGCAGAAGGTTGGCCCCTCCATGTGCGCGGTCTTGTTGCAGCAGGGCAGAACTGCGGACGCCATGGAACTTTTCCGCATGCAGTACCCTGAAATGCCCGTGTTCTCCCTTGCCTTGTATCTGATAAAGGACAATCAGTGGTCTGCGGCTTACCCGCTGTTGCGCTCCATGGCTGCCCCTTCGGGCGCCAATGCCCCCTGGTATGCGCTGGCCCTTGCCGCAGGCGCGCTTGAAGGCGGCGACATCCGCGCAGTGGAAACCAGCGCCAGGGCCTTGCTTGCCCTTGATCCGCCGCAGGAAAGCCACACGGTCAGTATTCCCGCCGCTGATGCGGGGGCAGGGCAGTTGCAGTTGAGCAGGTCGCTCTATCTCTCCATGCTGTCGGAATATCTGGGTAAGCTTCTGGATCAGCAGAATGTCGCATTGATCCCTGAGCTTTTGGCCAGCAGACAGCTTCAGGGTATACCCGCGCCACAGGCCGCTAAAATGTTGAGCGAAGCTGGTTTCAGCCTTGCAGTGGGCGACAGCGCGCAGGCTGCGGTGCCTTTGTGGCAGCGTGCGCTTACGCTCAGCCCTGATCTGCCCGAGGCGCATCTGGGTATGGCCCTTGCCGCCGCCATGCAGGGAAATATGACAGCTGCGGAGATTCATCTGAACGCGGCACCTGTCAATGCTTCGCCCCGGCATGAATTCATTCTTGGCCGCATCAGGATGCTTGAGGGGCAGACGGATGTGGCTATGCGCCATTTTGACAGCTTTTTGCGCGCGGAACCTGGCAATCTTGCCGCGCGGTACGCAGTTTTCAATATTTTTATGTCGCTGGCAGACTACACCCGCGCCCGTGCGCTTTACGGCGAATTTAAAAATGCCGCAGGGCCTACCGCCCGGCTGTATGAAGGGCAGTGCGCCCTTGCCTTGGGCGATGCCGGTCGGGCAGAGGCGATTTTCCGTTCCCTCATGGCCAAGGGGGCAACCACAAGGCCTGTGGCGCCGCTGCTGGTGGCGGCTTTGCGCGCCCAGAACCGTTGGGCGGAGGCGGCTTCCATTTTGCAGCAAAGCGGCCTGCCAGACCCGGAAAAACTCACGGCTCTGCGCCGTCAGGCCGAAGACGCACTGGCTGAAGCCCGCTACCCTGCGGCGCGGGGTTACGCTCAGACCTATCTGGCCGATGATCCGGATTCCGCCTATGTGCAGTCGCTGTACAACAGCTCCCTGCGCGATGAGTACAGGATGCAGGCTGACCGCCTTGAAAAGCTCAAGCGCGAGCAGATACGAATTGCCCGAGGCACGCTTGATCCTGACCGCCTTGCACCGCAGGAAAGGGAAAAACTTGCGGAGCTGCGCTCCGGCGGTCAGGCTGCGCTTGAACCCGACAGGTCGCTCCTTGATGATGCGCAGACGCATGCTGAAGGCCTGCTTGCCCGCAACACCATACAGCGCGACGCGCTGGAAAGCGTGTTGGATACCTCCCTGCAACGCCATGACTACAAGGAAGCGGCCAAAATCTCCCGCCATATGGCGCAGGAATATCCCTACGACATGCACTATCAGTTGCAGTCAGCCGTGCATTCCGGCGCGGTGTCGCGTTTTGACCGTGCCCTGCCTGTGGTGCAGTCCCTTTCGGCCCGTGGGCCAAACGGGGCGGGCATGGCCCTGTGCTTTGCCAACATTACCTCGCAGTCGGACGGCAAAAGCTATACTCCGCAGGATGTTGCCGCATATCTGGATCAGCTTGGCGCAAACTATCGGCCAGTTTCCCTGCCGGAATTTCTGGCTCCTGCACCCACAGACGCGGCCACGGCTGCGCCGGGCAAAATACCGCTACTACTCGTTATCGGGCAGACGCGGCCTGAAGAACTGCAAGCCATAGATGCCGCTCTGGCTCAACGCGGCGGCAGGGCCGTGCTGTTGGTGAGCAGGCAGTCGTTTATTCCCGGCACGCCGGACGACCTGCCCAATGCTGCGCTCTTGCGCAGGCTTGTGTCCACAGGCCGCTGGGAACTGGCGCTCACGGATACCTCTGGCCGCACCATTGTGGATGTAACAGGCCGCAGGGGCGGTTTCTGGGCTCGGCGCGCAATGGTGGACGGACGGCCTGAAACTGTCGAAGAAATGAAACACCGCTGGGCTTCGGCAATGGCCGAGGCGCGCCAGCTCGCGCAGTCTCAGGGCTTTGCGGTGACGGCGTGGATGTACCCCGGCGGCGATTACGGGCAGATCAGCCTCGACGGCGATGCGGAAATCCGACAGGCCTATACAGAAGCTGCCCGAGGGGTCTTTGCCGTGGCCTTTGTGCCCACGGCCAACGGCTATCACACCAACAGCCTTGATCCGCTGTTTGTGCCCGTGCGCAACGTGTATGCGCAGCTGGACGCCAAGGCCATAGCCTCCATGCCGCAGAGCCATCCCACGCGCCTTGCGGTGCAGACAGAGGGTTTGCTGGCAAGCTGGCACGGGCAGTTGCCACGTGCGGAAATGCTCTTTGCCAGGGCGGCCTCGCTTGGCCTTTCGCCTGCGGATAACACCTATTACCGCGCCAGCAACGCGCTGTTTGATGAAGATGCCCCCTATGCCAATGAGCTTGCGCGCGAAGCAAAACGGCTCGACCCGGATAATCCGCGCACGGACGAACTGCTTGATCGCGCGCAGCGGCTTTTGCGGCCCAGAGCCACGTTCAGCCCCCACGGCTGGACAGACAATGCCGGGCGCAGTTTTGCGGAATACGAACTTAAGGCTTCCACCTTTTTGCAGGAGAATCTTTCTGCTCAGGCCTCGGTTTCCGATCTGTGGTGGAAGAGCGACCACAATTCGCTGCACGGCCATGCCATCGGCATTGGGCTGCGCTATTTCCCCTTCAAGCAGCACTGGCTTGATCTGATGGTGCGCGATGTGCAGCCGGACAGCGGTTCTTCCTTTATGGAAGCGCGGGCCGCCTGGCGCGGCGTGTATTCGGTCGATCCCCTGCGCATCAACGGGCCGTACACCCTCAGCTACAGCCGACAGTCAATCGAGACGGCGGAAAGCGTCAAAAAGGGCGTGTACGCCGACAGGCTTGGCCTGAATACCGAGGCCCGCATACTGGACTGGGGTGTGCTTCAGGCCGAAATCTTCGGCACACAGCGCACGGATGGCAACCGCACTGTGGGCGGCACCGTCAGCCCCCGCTATATTGTGTGGGACAAGCCGCAACTCCAGATAGGCTATCTGTTCAGCGCCGCCGACAGTGACAGAAATCCTGCCGACTACTATGCGCCGCAGGAATACGTCAATCATATGGCTGTGGCCTCGTTTGATGTGGCGCTTTTTGACCAGATGCACGTGCGCGGCTTTGCCGGATACGGAACAGCCATATCCAAGGACAAAAACTGGGAGCAGGTTCTGCGTTACAGCCTTGATCTGAACTGGGTTCCTGCCGATAACTGGAGCCTTGCCCTTGGCTACAGGCGTATGGAACTGCCCGATTACAACATGGATGAATATTCGCTGAACCTGCAATACGTTTTTTAAGAAGCATTCAGCGTTATGCGCCGGGTCTCTGGCCCTTGCGCCAAATCCGTCCGGGCCATAGTGCCGGGGAGGTTGTTATGAAATGTCTGCGTTCTACCGCTTCTGCGGGACTGCTTGTGCTGTGTTGCGCGTTTCCGGCGGTGGCAGCCGATGCTTGGGTGGCGGATTGGGACATGCCCAACGGGCTTGCAGAACTGCGCCAGGGCAACTTTAAAAACGCGCTCATGTTTGCCGCGTATTTTGACAGGCAGGGCAGACCCTTCCTCACCGATGACATGAAAAAGGCCTTGCGCGGCGGGCTTGGTACCTCACTGGGCCAAAGCTCCAACAAGGCGCAGGGCGTGTTTCTTTCAGTCGTTAATGACGTGGTTGAAGCCCCCGGCAAATCTGTGCAAAAGGATCCCTCCCTTGTGAGCAGGCTCATGGCTACAGACGCCAGCCGCGCCGCGCACCGCAGCGATCTGCTGGCCCTGCTGACGGCCTATCCCTTTACCGGGCTGGAACTTGATTACGAAAGGGTGAGCATGGATGACTGGCCCCGATTGCTCACGTTTGCGCAGGAGCTTTCCACCACGCTGGCTGCCCAGGGCAAAAAACTGCGGCTGGTCATGGAACCAAAGCAGAAGTACCTGCAAGGCAATCTGCCCGCAGGCCCGCAGTATGTGGTGATGGCCTATAACCTGCACGGCAGCCACAATGGGCCGGGGGCCAAGGCTGACGATGCCTTTTTGCGCCAGTTGGCCCAGTGGTGCGCCCACTGGCCTGTAAAGCCGGGGTTGGCGCTTTCTGCGGGCGGTTTTGCCTGGACGGGCCGGGGCGTTGTGGAACTTACCGAGCGCAAGGCCGCCGCATGGGCGCAGGGCGCGGGCGTACAGCCTAAACGCGACCCAGCCAGCCATGCCCTGTACTTTAAGGCGGCAGACAACACGCCCGGCAGCCCCCTGCTTACAAAAGGGGGCATCAACGGCAGCATTTGCGAAATCTGGTATGCGGATGGTGAAACCCTTGCGCACTGGGCCGATGTGGGGCGCAGCCTTGGCTTCGGCGATGTGAGCCTGTGGCGGCTTGGCGGCAATACGCCGGAATCTCTGGCAAAAATTTCAGGAAAGTAAGAGATGACGCCGCAAAGCAGTAATATGCAGGTACGTTTGCACACCTTTGGAACCATTGTGTGCGTGGCGGTCTTGCTGCTGTGCGCCAGTTCTTGCGCTGTTTTTGCGGCAGTTGTTCAACCCTCGCGGAGCCTCTATGTGGGCGCGGGATTCAGCGGCGGCGACGGACTCAGCGCAGACAGGCCGCTTGGCAGCATCAACGCCGCGCTGCAAAAAGCCCGCACGGGCGATGTCATCATTGTTGCGCCGGGGGAATACCGGGAATCCATACGGATTTCCACACAGGGAATTACTGTTGTGGGCAGTGCGCCCGGCGAAAATGTCCCTCAGGTTGTTATCGCAGCTCCGTCAGGAAAGCCAGGACCTGTGCTTGCCGACAGCGCTGATAGTGTGTGGCGCGGCATTACCTTTCGTATTGGCGACAGCGCCGCCATAAATCTGCGTGGCTTTGCCGGGCGGTTTGAGTTCTGCCATTTTACCTCTGAAAATCCGGTGCCGGGCATTGAGGTATACGGCGGCAATCCCGTGTTTCTGGGCTGCACCTTTACGGGCGGCACCGGGCCCACGGCCATGCTGGCGCTCAATGGGCTGGCAGGGCGCAAGAGCAGGGTGACCTTGGCTTACTGCCTGTTCCGCGATAACCCCGGCGGCGCTGTGCTGCTGCGAGGCGAGCAGGATGTGCGTTTTGTGAACTGCCTTTTTGCCGCTTGCCGTTTTGTCGCCATGCGTCAGGCCGGGGTAGGAGCGCAGATTTCTGCTGTCAACAGTGTGTTTTTTCTCAGCCCGGAGCCAAGCCTGTTTTTACAGTCTGCCTCCGCTCCCAAAGCGCGCCTTGAAAACTGCCTGTACGCGCCAGCGCCCGGCGATTTTATGAAATGGCAGGCCAGGCCTCTCGATCAGCAGCCGGAAGTTACCGCCGTTAACAGCATCACGGCCTCTCCCCGTTTTTTGGGCGGGCGCAATGCCTTGATAAACCTCTGCGTGGACGACACCGTTAATGCCCCGGTATGGCGTTCACTCACGCCAGCTGCGGCAAAGCTGGGGCTGAAAATCACCCTTGCGCTGAATACGGACGCGCTCTCGCCGCAATACTGGGAGATGATTATTCCTGAGGTGAACGCGGGATTTGAAGTGGCCTCCCACGGTGCCGTGCATGCCAGCATTACCTCTGCCGAGGTATTGCGCGTGGGCTGGTTTGATCCGGCGGGCACATCAGCCTCCCTGTCCATAGATCAGGCAGAGCAATTGCGGGTGGTTGTGGACGGCAAGGAGCTGTGCGTTATCGATCTTGCAGCCCAGCCCTATCTTTCCATGGGGGCGCTGGTGCGCCAGTTGCAGGAGAAAGGCCTTAGGGCGGAGCTTGTGAGCCTGAGCCACGAGAAAATTCCCGCCTATCTGCTGGCCCCGGTGCAGGAGCAGGATATCTTTTTTGCGCGGCACAATGCGGAACTGGTCATGGATACCAGGGCCTACATGCATTACATGCTGTCAGAATCGCGCCGCAAGATAGAGCAAGGCTTGCGCGAATATCGTGCCGCACAAATGATCTGCGCGGCCTTTGTGTGTCCCTACAGCGAGACCAATGCAAATATCCGGCAGGCCATGCAGGCTACGGGTTTTCAGGTTGCGCGCAGCCATATGGCGCAGCGCTTCCTATCCGCCGCTGAACGCGTCGATCTCTCTGCCCTGCAAAGCATTTCTCTGAAAGATATCGTGCCCGGCGCGCCAACGCCCAATCTCAAGGAAATGCTGCGCATGTATCTGGATTATCTGAAGTACCACGGTTCCATCATGGGGCTCTACAGCCACGGAGCCAACGAATGGACAGCCAATCAGTGGATAGAACTCTTTGAGGTGTTGCGCGAAAACCGTTCTGTAAAAACAGCCGGGCTTGCGGAAATAGCCGCCATAGTCAAGGAGCAGTGCCAATCAACAGGGCCGTGGACATACCGCTGCCCCTCGCAATCTGGTCCTGTGGGCGGCGAGATATCGTTCAGGCCGGGGCAGGATTCCCCCCTGATTGGCGCTGGCGTGCCGACAGAATTCAACACTGATTATGCGGGCAGGCCGTTGCAGGCAGGGCAGAGGCCTAATATTGGCCTGTATTGACGGCAAACAAGGCTATCGCTGCCATCACGTGCACAGGCGCAAAAAAAGGAGTCACCTTTTTGGTAACTCCTTTTTTTGTAGGCGTTTGCAGAAAATACAGCAGACCTGCTATGAGGTCTGTACTACCAAGCCTGTTCGAGCAGGGTAACGATGTCGTCGTGCGAGGGCATGCGCGGGTTGCTGCTGGTGCAGATGTCTTCCAGCGCGTTAACGGCCATGGAATCCAGGCTTTGACGGTAGACCTGTTCGTCCACTTTAAGCTCGCGCACCCGTGCGGGAATCTTCATGGATGTGTTGAGGTCGCGCACGGCGTTTATCAGGTTGCGCGTGCCTTCTTCCACTGTGGCGCTTTCAAGGCCGATAAAGGCCGCAATTTCTGTGTATTTGACGCCCGCGTCAAAGCTGTTGAAGCCTATGACAAAGGGCAGCAGAACGGCATTGGCAAGGCCATGCGGAATGTGGAACAGGCCCCCAAGGCTGTGGGCCATGCTGTGGGTAACGCCAAGGCCGCTGTTGGTAAATGCCAGCCCGGCCATGCACGAGCCGATGAGCATGTTGTCGCGCGCGGTCATGTCGTCGCCGTGGTCATAGGCGCGCTTGAGGTAGGTAAAAACATTGCGGATGGCCTGCTCCGCGTAGATAGCTGTAAACACGTTGCTGTAGCGCGAAGTATAGGCTTCCACCGCATGGGTCAGCACGTCCATGCCGGTTGCAGCAGTCACGTGCGGGGGCACGGTGCGCGTAAAGCGGGCATCAAGAATGGCGGCGTCAGGAATGAGCATTTCGTCATTCAGCGGAATTTTCACCGAATTGACCTTGTCGGTGATAACCGCAATGGAGGTCACTTCCGAACCTGTGCCGCTGGTGGTGGGAATGGCGACAAGCGTTGTCTTTCTGGTGCTGTCTGCCTTGTGCCCGAAGTAGGAGATGGCTTTTGCCATGTCAATGGCCGAGCCGCCGCCAAGGGCGATAATCATGTCTGCCTGGCTGCTCAAAAAAAGGCGCGTGGCTTCAACCACTGCCTGAAGGGATGGGTCAGGCTCCACGCCAGAAAAGAGCGTGTGCCCAATGCCCTTGCGTTTCAGATGGCTCACGGCCTGATCGGCAAATCCGCTTTTGACCATAAAGGGGTCTGTCACCACAAAGGCATGGCTGGCTGGAAAGGTCTCAAGGGTTTCCAGAGCGTAAGGGCCGTAACAGATCTTTGTTTTTCCGTAAAACTGGGTCACGTCGTCCTCCACAGGCGGCGCAAAGAAAGAAAGGATATCTTGGCGTCGGCGTATTCTTTTATCGTCAGCGGTTCACGCTTGCTTGCGCTTGGGCAGCCATTTTCACGCCTAGGTGGCGTGGATATTTTTACTACTGATACCAGTCTGTTAGCTCGGTGATAACCCGACATTGCACGGCATGCTTGCAAAAGGGCAGTGCGGGCATGATGCTAAGTCAACCTTTACCCCTAGGGGGAAGGTCAAGGGTTTTTGCAAACTTTTTTACTATCCAATGTCTTTTTGTGTGAAAAAATAAACCAGCAGGCCTGATTATGGATTTCAAATTAAAACAGACTATTAAGGTGGTTATTATTGCAGTAATTATATCTACTAAATATAATTACTATTTTTAATTATCGACATCCGGGACAAAATTTATGTAAAAAGATGCCCATCAAGGGGCATTTTTTTGTAAAAGGCCTTGATCTTCCAGTGCGGAGAATGCTTACGGTGAATCAAAGTGGGCCGAGCCTCCCGTTGAGGGCTGGGTCAGCCCGCAGCCGACACCAATTCCCGAGGGAAGGAGAATGCCATGGAGCAAACAGCACAATTTGGGTCAACAGGTATGGAAACCTCGGCGCAGGCAGCCAAAAAGCAGCTTGCCACAAGTTTCAGAAGACGTGGCATGGTTACTGCCACCATGTCTGGGGTAGCATACGGAACATACACCGCGTTCATGACGCTCGCCATGACCTTGGGCGTGTGGGGCGTATGGTACGGCGGCGATTCCCAGCTTTCTGAATTTTCCAAGCTCTTTTTGCTTGGCGCGCTCGGCGCGGCCACCACTGACGCATGCAGCGCCGTATGGGCTGTGCTGATTGCCATTGGCAAGGGCAAGTTTGGCGATGTTTTTCGCAGCATGGCCTCCAAGCCCGGCGCTATCCTCATGGCAGCCGCAGTTATCGGCGGCCCCCTTGCCAGTACCTGCTACGTGCTTGGCCTGCAGAGCGCCGGTTCCATCATTGTGCCCATCAGCGCGCTTTGCCCGGCAATCGGCTCCATTCTGAGCCGTATTCTCTTCAAGCAGCCCCTGACCCCGCGCACCATGCTGGGTATCTTTATCTGCTTTATGGCCAGTGCCATGATCGGCAGCACGGGCCTTGCCGATAACGCGCCGCCGAACCTCTTTGTGGGTATCGCCTTTGGCTTTCTGGCCGCTTTTGGCTGGGGGCTTGAAGGCTGCGTGGGCGGCTACGCTACTTCCATGATTGACCCTGAAATCGGCATCACCATCCGCCAGCTTACCTCGGCCCTGACCAATCTGCTGATCCTTGTGCCCCTGTTTGCCTTTATTGGCGGCGACTCGGCCTTTGGGATGATCCGCACTGTCTTTACCGATGTTGACGCCATGCCCTGGTTTATAGTGGCTGGTTTCGGCGCGTATTTCGCCTTTATGCTCTGGTACAAGGGCAACGCCATGTGCGGTACGGCGCTTGGCATGTCGTGCAACGGCGCGTTCTCTTTCTGGGGACCTTTCTTCTGCTGGCTGGTGCTTGGTCTGTGGTTCGGCATCGACGGTTACGCCCTTGCCCCCATTGCCTGGCTGGCCGCAGTCGTGATGATCGTCGGCATCTTTATCATTGCCGTCAATCCGCTGGATTTTTTCAGAAAGAAGGGATAATTTGCCATGAAAAAGCCGCTTAATTTCGCCATTCTCAAGTATATGACAACGGTTAACGAGGCCTGCACAGAAGATGTGCTGTGTGCGCTCAAAGACGGCTACAGCTCGTTTAGGGCTTTCAACAAGTCTGACGTGCTCAACGCCCTCCTGACCGCAGAAGCCAACGGCCTGCTGGAAGAATCGCGCTATGACCTGGATGATGAAGGCCAGGTGCGCATGTTCTTTCGTGCCCATGCCGAAGGTGCAGCAACCATAAACCGCTACATTTCCAACTAAGTATCCACTGCCGGGGAGGGGTGCGCCTCTCCCCGGCATAAGGGATGTGCCCGGCCTCGTTTTTGCTTCTGGCTGGTGGCGCAAATGCTCGATATAGGATGTTGTAAGGTTCGGGCAGGCGCATAATCATCCCTTTTTGCCCACCCTTCAAAAATCCGGGCAACGCCATGACAAAACAAGGGTACACCATCAGCCAGATGAGCGAGATCTCCAAGATCTCCAAAAAGGCTCTGCGTTTTTATGACGACCTCGGCCTTATTTCTTGCAAAAGGCACGGGGGCAACAACTACCGCTACTACACGCAGGACGAACTGCTCGCCATCCCGCCGCTGAAATACTACAAGCAGATGGGGTTTAACCTCAGCGAAATCCGCGCCGCTTTTGAAGTGGGCAGCAATACTTCCCTTTCCGCGCTGCGAAAAATATTCATGAGCAAGATTGAATTGTTGCAGCAGGATGAAAAGCTGTTGTTTCTGCGGCTTACATCTGTGCGCGACTGGCTTGAACTGCTGCACGAAGCGGAAATTGTGCTGGAAAACTGCCAGCAGAGTGTTTCGGTGAAGTACATTCCGCCAGAACGCATGCTTTTTATGGATCAGACCTTTGTTTCAGATATCAAGTCTGCCATTATCAACATGGATTTTACCAATTATGTTGAAGAAGTGGGCAATAATATCACCGGGCCGGTCATCATCAATTTCTCTTCCATAGAAAACAGGGTGCAAAACGAGGAACAGCCCGTCAAACTGCTGCAAAAAACCGTGTTCCCCTGTGGGGAAGATAATATGGCGGATTATGGCGGGTATCTGGCGGCAAGCTGCTACCACATAGGTTCGCACGAAACCATCGGCAGCACCTACCGCAAATTGCAGCGCTGGTGCGCCTCAAACAACTATGTTTGCGACAATGGCTCTCACGAGCGCTATATTACCGACTTCTGGACCACCAACAACGATTCGCTCTTTGTTACAGAAGTACTGGTCAAGGTAAGCCGCCGAGGGAGTGTAGTGCACACCCCAAAATTCCATTTCGATGCAGACGACGATCTGTAATCAGCCAAGTATGCGGGCCGCCTGCTGCGCCATCAGCTCGTGGCCCGCTTCGCTTGGGTGCAGGCCGTCTGTGTAGAGTGCGGACATACTATCAGAGGGATTGCCATCCGGTGAGCCTGCCTGACCGGGCAAACCCGCAAAAGCCTGCGAAAAATCCACGCATTGCAGCGAGAAATCCTCGGCGAGCACGCGCAACCACTGGTGCAGGGCGGCATAGTCCGCGCAGGCGCGCGGCAGGTCAACGCTGCCCAGCAGGGGAAAGGTTATGGGCGCATGCACAGGAATGGGCACCCCCAGCACCGGGCGCACCCGTGCGCTGAAGCTGTGCTGCACCAGCGCAAAAATATTGGCCTTGACGGTTCCAAGCCCTGTTCCCAACGCCAGATCATTGAACCCGCCCATGATCAGAACCGCGTCAGCGCCCGCCTGCACCACCTGGGGGTGAAAGCGGGCCAGCATGCCGCCCGTGGTATCGCCGTTGATGCCGCAGTTGCGCACGTCAATGCCCGTGCGCCGCGCCAGCAGGGTTGTCCATACCTTGGGGCGCGGAATGCCGTAGCCGTATGTGAGGCTGTCGCCCAGACAAGCAATAATCATGTTTGCAGCGTATTCCCTTGTGGATGATCGGGCAATATTTGCAACAGGCGGCCAGCGCCAGCAGGGGCGTACTGGCAAGGGCCGCCTGCGCCCGCATCAGGCGGGCAAGCCCATTTGCAGGCGGATGTGGCGTACATCCGCCTCTTCAGGTTTGAAAGGATAGTTGCGGATTCCCGGCCCGGGGCGCGAATTGGCGTAGGGGCGGTTGCAGGCCACCTCTCCGTCGCGCCCGGTGCAGCCGCAGGTGCGGAACGGTTCGCCCGAGTCGATGACCGCATCCAGATCGGCCTTGGGCAGGCCGTACCCCGTGAGAGCGCGGCGGTCGTTATAGGTAAAGAACCGTTCGTGGGCGTGGTCGTTGTCGATGAGCCAGCGCGCAAGCTGAATGCGGCGGTAGTGGTCTATGGGCGGCGGCAGGCGGTGCGCCAGAGGCGACCCCCCTTCGGGAAAAAACGAAAACAGATGCGTGTTGCCGCCCATGTCGTGCACTCGCTGCATGGCGCGGCACATGTCCTGCTCGGTTTCGCCCATGCCCACCATAAAGTGCGCCCCGGCCATACCCTGGCCAAAAATATCCAGGCTTTCGCCCAGGCACTGCCAGTATCTTTTCCATGAGTGCGGCCCACCGACCCCTGAACCCCGGTAGTGGTCAAACAGCTCGGGCGTGGCAAGGTCAATGGCTACGCCGATCTTGTCCGCACCGGCCTCGCGCAGTTCCTCAAGGTTTCTGCGGGTAAGGATGGTGGGCGAAACCAGCATGGAAACGGGAATATCAATGGCCTGACGCAAACGGCGGCATATCTCTGCGGCATCGCGCGGTGCGCGGCTGTTGGTGAGCATGGAAATGCAGACGCGCTTGACGCGCTCCTGACGCCGCACAATGCCCGCCACAATTTCATCAACGGTAAATGCGGGCCAGGTCACGCGAATAAAGCTTTTGCTTGAGCTTTCCTTCTTTTCTTTTGCGCCAGAGAGGCCGCAGTAGGCACACTTTGCCGCGCAGCCAGAGCGGTAGGTCAGCAGCAGATTGATGCACGAAAGGCAGGCGTTGCGGTAGAAGGAACCGGGGGCGAAATCGAGCGTCATGGCGGCAGCAAGGCTCATGCGCGCAACCTCGGGGCTTTGGGGCTGTGTTTGTTGCCAGCAGGGCGGGCATTGGTTCTCAAGTTGGGTGGCTTGGCTCATATGTTGCCTCCAGCAAAAGTTATTGCGGCAAGTGTTGTATGGTACCCGTTAGGCAGGCCTGACGGCGGTGGCTACCAACCCTCTGTTCCCGCGCCCAGCAGCACCGAGCAGCATGTTTTGCGAAATTCCGCCTGTAAGCCCATGCGGGCAGCCAGTGCGGCGGCCTCGTGCGAGGGCAGGGCCATACGGTTGATGCCTGCCCGTAGCGAAAGAATTTCCAGCGCGCTTGCATCCCGCCGCGGGCGGGCGCAGCCGAGGCTTATCTGGCTGTGGGGCATAAGCTCGCGCGCGCGGATCACAAGGCCGCACACGCCGCGCGGGTCTGGCTGGCGCACGTTTTCCATGGCTGTGCCAGCAAGGTTCATGTAGGCCACGATCACCAGCAGCTCGGGCGGATGACGCGCCAGAATTTCCAGCGCGTGGTTTTCGCCCGCAAACCGCCCAAAATGCAGCCCTGCCACAATGTGCGGAACCACAGGCAGCTCCGCCGCAGCCAGAGCTTCAAGGCTTTGCTCCAGCAGTTGGGGGCCGTCCGGCAGATGGTAAACGCTGGCATAGGTCTTTTCGCTGCCAATAACGTCAAGCAGCGCCTGATCCACGCCAGCCCTGCGCAGGGCCAGAGCCGCGCGGTCGTCCACCATGCCGCAGTGCACGGAAACGTAGAGCCCGGTTTCCTGCTTTATGGCCGCAATGGTGTCGGTAAAATCCTGCCACGGCACCTGCCCGCGCCCGTTGCAGCCGCCGGAAAGCAACACCCCCTGCGCGCCCTGCGCCACCAGATCGCGGCATTTTTGCAACAAGCGTTGGGGGGAGCTGACGTCAGGCATATTGAGCAGCAGCTTGCCGCCGCAGTGGGCGCATTGCTGGCTGCAGTCGGCCCCGGTGATGGAAAGCGCCGGGTACTGCCCCTGCACGCCGTCACGCACATACATGCCGGGCAGATAGAACAGTATTTTTTTGCCGTGGATTTTCCACGAAAGTTCACGCGCTTCATTAAGCCGCGCACTATCCCACCGCAGTTCAGGGGGGATATCCGCCGACCACGATGAATAGTAGCCGCCGTAAGTGCCGGAGGCGGAAACACCGCCAGATTGTTCAGCTTGCAGCATAGTATTCCCTGAATCCTATCCAGAATCTGTTGATGGCTTTGTCGAGCGCGCCTGTATGCGCCTCCCATAGCAGGCGGCGCTGGTGCGCGTGCGACAGGGCGTCTCCGTAAAAATCGGCCCATTCTTCCTCGTAGCCCAGCAGAAGGCTCAGATCGCCCTCCAGCACAGCCTTGGCGGCCCAGCGGCCAGCCATTTCGCCCCCCACCACAGCCTGAAAAATACCGGCCCCTGTGATGGGATGGGTGTGCCCTGCGGCATCGCCTGCAAGCACAGTGTCGCCATACACGCAAGGACGGGGCGATCCTGCGGGTATCCAGCCGCCTGTGAGGCCCAGCGGCCTGTCGGCCACAAGGCCAAGCCCGGCCATGCCACGCACAAAGCGCCGCAACGCCCAGCGCAGGCCCGGTGTGCCGGGGGTGGAGAGCATGCCAAGGCCCACATTTGCCACATTGCCCTTGGGGAAAACCCAGGCATAGCCAGCGCGGATGCTTTCATCAAAATAGATGTGGGTGTGTTCCAGAGGCTCCAGCAGGGGCAGGCGCACCTGAATGGACGGCAGGCAGTGCGGGCGGGGCAGCCCCAGCCAGCGCGCCACGCGCGAAACAGGGCCGTCAGCCCCAATAACAACCTTGGCCGACACGCCTACAGTGGCGCTGTTCGGCGCGGACAGCAGCACTCTGCCGCCCGCGCCGCCTTCGCGGCCAACAGCGGCGTGACCGGGAAGAATCCTCGCGCCGCTGCTCACGGCGGCGCGGGCAAGGGCCTGATCGAACATCTCCCTGTCGATCACGCAGCCAGGGGCGCTCATATCCTGTATGCAGCGGCCATGCAGAAAGCTGCGCATGCCCGTTGTGCGCTGCACGATGTATTCGTCCCCCACGTTGGCCTGCCCAACAAGCATAGCTGGAATGTATTCCGCGCAGCGTACGGGCCTGCCCACGATACGCCGCCGCTCGGCAACAATTACGGAAGCCCCAGCCAGAGCCGCGGCCCGCGCGGCGCTTGATCCGGCTGGGCCACCGCCCACCACAAGAACATCGCAGTTGAGTACGCGCATGGGGCTACCTCCCGGCATGGCATTGCGCCTGCTGCGCCACACGCAAAATGGAGTGCAGCAGGGGCATGTTCAGGCTTGTCTGGCTGCGGAACTGCCCCTGATGGGCGGCTTCGCTCTGATCCAGCTCGTAGCAGGTGGTGTTTTCTATATCTATGAGAATGCCGGGCAGGCCCATGCGGTCAAAATCTTCCGCATGTTTGATGTAAAAGGGCTGGCAGCAGCAGCCGATGAAGGCGGACACGCCTTGCCCCTTGAGCCTGCCCAGTTCTTCCATGAGATCTTCAAAATTGGTTATGCAGACCGTGCGCAGTTTGCGCTCATGCCCCAGAGCCCAGGCTTCGCCCACGGAACACTCTCCGCAGGCGCGGCAGGCCTTGGTAAAGCGGAGGTCGCAGTCCTTGAGTTTGGCGCAGTAGGGCAGCAGCAGGGCTTGCGGCCCGGCGGCCAGCACCTGATCAAAGTTGCCGTTGGTGGTGAAGATGCGGTTGCAGTGTTCAATGGGGATGCCGTGGCGGGCAATGGCGGCTTTTTCCATGGCCATGCGCAGGGGAATGCAGATGTCTTCCGCGTTCATGTCGGGTATGGCGATATGCCCTTCGTTGAAAAAGTCATGGATGATGCCGCAGAGGTGCTCCGTATTCAGGGGCTGACCGCGCAGGGCAGCCTCAAGGTCAAAGAGGGCGCGTGCGGGAAAAGACAGAAAGTCTCCGGTAATAAACACGTTTTTAAGCACGCGGCGCGGCATGTTGAGCTGCATGGTCACGCGAACAAGGCCGTAGGGCGATTTGCGCGCGCCTTGCACCACCTCTGTTTTTTCATAGGTGGGGCGCACCATGTCTATCCATTCCTGCGACTGAAAATAGGGCAGCCGCTCGGCCAGCAGGTCTTCTTCCTCGGCGGTCAGGCCGCCGGGCACAAGGTTTATGCCCATGTGCCGCTCAAAGGCATCGGCAAGGGCAGCCTTGATATCGGCGCTGGCGGGTACATGCCCAAGCTCCCACGCCAGACAGGTGACACGCTTTTTGACGGAATCAATCTCCTTGGCTTTCAGCTTTTCCACAGGCACGCGCAGGCATTTGAGCATGGTTTCCACGTCAAAATCCACCAGCAGCGTACCCTGAAACAGAAATGCCGCGTCGCAGTCCGTGCCGCCGGTGCCGGAAATCTTGCGGCCAGCCACTTCTATGTCGTTGCGGGGGCGAAATGCCGCGTCAATGCCCATGCCGCGCAGAGCCGTGACGGTTGGCTCGCACAAACGGCGGAACAGATTGGCGTTGGGGATGCCCACGCCAAAAAAGGCCTTGTCGCAAATAAGCTCCCAGCCGATCTGGTTTTCATCAAACAGCAGGCCGCCACCGCCTGTGATGCGGCGGTTGATGTCGATTCCCTGTTCGCGGCAGTAGGAAAGGCGGATTTCTTCCTGAATGGACTGATGAAAACCCACCAGAACCGTTGCCGGATTGAACTGCAAAAAACGCAATGTATCCTGCGAGCGGCCACTGCCGCGAATTTCAAGCAGCACCTCGTCAAGGGCCATGTTTTCCGCCGCTGTAAGCGGCGGCAAATCAAGCAATCGCCACTGCATATGCGCCTCCTGATCGGGTATACACGCCTCTTGCGGTCGGGGTTGTCCTTACCGCGTCTACACCCTGTTTGTGCTGCGTTTTTGTCGCGGCTGCGGCTCATGTTGCACATGTTCTGCCCGCCGGGAATTATGGTCTGCCCTTACCGTCAAGCCTGGGCAGTTAGCGCTTGAGTCGCTTCCGCCGCACTGGTGGCCCTGGCTTTTGCTTCACTGGCGTGCGCCTGGAGCGAGCGGGCCACAAGCTGGCTCATGTCGAGCACTTCTATGTTCACCTTGTTGCGCTTGGCATAGGTGGTCATGGTGCGCACGCACTGCTGACAGTTGGTCACAATGGCCTGCGCCCCGGTGCGTACGGCCTCTTCCACCTTGCGCTTGGACATGGCCGCTGAAAGATCGGGGTCGATCATTTCCAGATTTCCGCCGCCGCCGCAGCACAGACAGTGCCGCCGGTTATGCTCCATTTCCACAAGCTTAAGGCCGGGAATACGCGCCATGACCTCGCGCGGCTCGTCAAACACGCGCCCGCCGCGCCCCAGATCGCAGGGGTCGTGGTAGGTCACTGTCATGGGCAGCTCGCCAAGGGGCAGCCTGTTTTCAAGCACGAGCTGTATGACCATTTCAGAGGCGTGTGACAGCTCGAATTCCGGCGGGTAGGATTCGCGCCAGATCTGGTAGCAGGAGGGGCAGGTAAACACGACCTTGCGCGCGCCCCGCGCCTTCACGGCCTCCACATTATGCTTGATGATGGCGGGCAGGTCGGCGCTCTGGCCTGAACCCACAAGGGGAAAGCCGCAGCACCACTCATCGCCAGCCATGATGGTAAAATCCACGCCTGCGGCATCCAGAATTTCCACAAAGGCCATGGGAATTTTTTGCGCCAGCGGAAAGTACGCACCCACGCAACCCGTAAAATAGACCACATCGGCCTTTGCCTTCTGGCCGCCGCCCTTGGGGGGGGTACGCATGTCGTCCACCCAGTCGCCGCGTTCGTCGTTGTCTTCGGCAAAGACGTTGTGGCTGTCTTCAAGGTTGGTGCGGATCATGCGGATTTTTTCCGGGGCATCGCCCGTGCGCGAAAGTTCTTCGCGCAGGGCGAGCCACAGATTTTTGAGGGGCAGGCCAGCGGGGCATACTTCCTCGCAATCGCCGCAGAGCGAACAGCGGAACACCGAAGTGCCGTATTCCTTGAGGCGCTCCGGCGTGGCCACAGGTTCGCGCCCCAGCACTTCGCCCAAGGCCCGCCAGAAGAAATTGCGGTCGCGCAGGAGCTTTTTCAGGTTGTCCATGCGCACCTGAGCCGAAAGATCCGCATCGCCCGATGCCGCCACCGCCGGACACACTGTCAGGCACTGCCCGCATTCGGTGCAGGCGTCGAGCGCCATGCGCTGTCGTATGCTGAATGCTGTGTGACGCATGATTTAATCCTTTTTGAACTTCTTGATGTCCTCTTGCAGCCATGCTTCAAGAACGTCCTTGCCGCCGTGAATGAGGGTATTGATCTGGCTCATGTCGGCGGGCTTGATCCTGTACATCCAGCCCTTGCCGTAGCAGTCGGCATTGATAAGGGTGGGGTTGGCCTCCAGCTCTTCATTGACCGCGGTAATTTCGCCATCGGCGGGGCTGTAGACGGTGCCAAGCCATTTGCCCGATTCCACCTTGGCAAACTTTTTACCGGCGGTGACGGCCTTGCCCACAAAGGGCAGCTGCACAAACACGATCTGGCCAGCCAGCTTTTCGGCAAAGTCGTCCATGCCGATGACCAGTTCGTCGCTGTCCACGCGGGTCCAGAAGTGGTACTGGTCGTAGTACAGTTCCTCGGGCATGTTGTATCCGGCAATTTCCATGATTTACTCCTTAATGTAATGGGTTAGGCCTTAGTGGCGGCCTCGAATGGTCTGAACAAGCAGGAACAGGGGAGCCGTGAACATGTGCCGCAACTGGCTGAAGGGTATGTAAGCCACTGTCAGCGCGGTCAGTAGCGCATGGACGTACCAGCCCCAGCCGTAGACGCGCGCCAGCGTTGCCTGCCCAAGGGGAGCAAGGCCCAGCGCCAGCACATGCCCGGCAAAGGCATAGCCGCTGCTTTCTGGCATGCCCGTGAGGGCGATACGCATGCCTTCAAGCACAAAGCCCGTAAGCGTGATGCCCAGCAGCAGATACAGCGCAGGCCAGTCGTGGCGCGGCGCGTTTGCAGCAGCGCTCTTTTCGCGCCGCCACAGCACGGCGGCCAGCAACAGGCCCAGCAACAGGGCAAGCCCGCTCAGATCAAAGAGGAAGGCTCCGGCACCCCAGTTTTTGTCCAGCAGCAGCCAGGGCCATTCCTGCGCCGGCGACAGGAGCGAGCCCGTCAGGCCCAGCAGGCCCCAGACAAAGCGGAACAGGAAGGGGAAGAATATGAGCGCATGCACGGCCCAGCGCAGGGGTGACTCCCGGTAGAGCCGCCGTTGCAGGAAGACATCGCAGCACAGGGCCGCCCATCGGTTTTCCGCATTTGCGTGCTGGTGCGGCGCGGGGCAGCCGTGGCTTTGACCCGTTGCGGCATCAGCAGCCTGCGGCTTTTGCGGCGAACCATTGCCCAGATTGGCGCTGGAGAGCCAGAACAGCCCCAGCCCAGCAAATACCAGCACAAATACGCCAAGACCGATCTGACCTGGGGTATCCTGCACACTGAACGTGGCAGCGTGGCACCCCATGCAGAGCACGCTCTTGGGCGGCAGAATGGCATTGGCAGCGCCAACCTTGCCGTTGCCCGCAAATCCTTTTGTGGAGCCGCCTAAATCCGTTCCATTCGTGCCTGTTGCATCTGTAGTGGCACCAACGGCAACGGGACCGGCGCTGTGGCAGCGCACGCAGGAGGCTGTGCCGCTGGCAAGCGACATGGAATGTACGTTGAGCGGCCCGGAATTGATGACATAATCAACCTTGCCGTCCTTAAGCACCGGGGTGACGCCGGAAAGATGGCACGCGCCGCAGCTCACATTGCTGTGGGCATCATGGATTTTCTTTTCGTCATGCCGTGTGTGGCAGGTGAGGCAGTTGACGCGCTCCTGCCTGTTGTGGGGGTAGCGTGCCGCATCTTTGTGGCAGGTGAGGCAGTTCATGTCGCCGTGGGTCATGGATTTCATGCCCTCGGCGGAGATTCTGGGCATGCTCCCGGCAGGCGCGGCAGCGCTTGATTCCGGCCCGTGGCAAGAGAGGCACATCACCGGCCCCTGCGGTTCCTTGTCTTTGTTAAATGTCACAGGCATTGCTGTGGAACCGCCTTGAGGCTTGGCGGCAGAGACGCCAGTGCCAGCGGCTATGCCCTTGCCGGTTCTGAGTCCGTGGCAGGAAAGACATGCGGCCACATCGGGTGCTGGTTTGGGCAGGTCTGTCTGGGCCTTGTGGCACACGCCGCAGGATTGGCTCATGTCGCCCGCAGGGCGCAGACCCTTGGCTCTGGCCTCGGGCGCGAGAACATAGTGCGGGTTGTGACAGGTGACGCAGTTGTTATAGTCCTGCGTTTTCATTACCGGTTTGCCGCCGTGCATCCCTTTTGCCAGATTATCTTCAACTTCGCCGTGGCATTGCAGGCAGGTTTCCCGGTCAAATGCCGTACTGGCGGGCTTGTTGAGTTTGTCTGCCCGTGGGTGCTGGTGATCGGCCTGTTCTGCGTGGCAGTCTGCACACGACATGTTGGCGTGGGCAGAGGCATGAAAGCCAGACTCATCAATAAACCACGTTCTGCCCGGCCTAACCTCGGTGTTCTGCTGGTCACTGGCAGCATGGGCGGGCAAAGCAGCCGCTGACAGCACGATACAGGCCGCTATCATGCAGGCCGCAACAGCATGGGCCGTCAGCGTACGGGCCGCCGGAAACATCGGGGCGGCCATGATTGGGCCGCGTTTGCGCATCCTCAGCTTCATACGTTTCTCCTCAGCACGCTTCGCAAGTATGGGCAGCCAGCGGGGCCGCGTCTGTCAGACTGGTCAGCATGGCCTCCGCGCGGTACGAGCTGCGCACCAGCGGGGAGGAAGCCACGCCCGTAAAGCCCATGGCAAGGGCTGTTGCCTTCCAGTGGTCAAATTCGTCAGGGGCCAGATGCCGCGCCACAGGCACATGCGCACCAGAGGGCGCAAGATATTGGCCAAGGGTCAGAAAGCGGCAGCCGTGCGCCAGCAGATCGGCCAGGGCGAGGCGAATTTCGCCCCATGTTTCGCCAAGGCCCAGCATGATGCCGGATTTTACGCGCAAGCCTTGATCGGCGGCGTAGCGCAGCACTTCCAGTGAAGTTTGATAACTGGCCCCAGGGCGCACCTGAGCAAAAAGCCGCCGCACTGTTTCAAGATTATGATTGAACATATCGGGGCGGGCGTCGCACACCGCATCAAGAGCGTTGCGGTCGCCCTGAAAATCCGGCACCAGCACTTCAACGCTGGTCTGCGGGCTTGTTTGGCGTATGGCCTTGATGGTGCGCACAAAATGATCCGCGCCGCCGTCCGGCAGGTCGTCCCGCGTAACAGACGTTATGACCGCATGGTGCAAGCCCAGCCTGTGCACGGCCTGCGCGACGTTGTCCGGCTC
The DNA here is from genome assembly GCF_902477725.1 of uncultured Desulfovibrio sp. Lineage (NCBI taxonomy): Bacteria > Pseudomonadati > Thermodesulfobacteriota > Desulfovibrionia > Desulfovibrionales > Desulfovibrionaceae > Desulfovibrio > uncultured Desulfovibrio sp. The sequence continues at coordinate 270,517 of NZ_CABSIF010000002.1, forward strand.
ATTGGAATCGAGAGGCGCGGGATTTCCCTTGGCAACGGCGCAGTAGCGGCAGCCTCGGGTGCACCTGTCGCCCATGATGATGAAAGTTGAAGTGCCGCGCGAATAGCATTCGCCCTTGTTGGGGCACTGGGCTTCCTGACACACTGTGTGCAGATTGAGGTCGGCCAGCATGTACTCCACCGGGCGTATCCCGGCATCAGGCCGCAGGGAAACAGTCAGCCAGGCCGGTCGGTTTGCAGCCAGCCCGGTGCGGGGCGCAAAATCAAATTCATGCGCAAAGGCCTGCACAAAACGGCGTGAAACTTCGGCAAAATCAACCTGACTTCCCAGCTCGGCAGCTATGGAGGTAATGCGCTCCGCAGGGTTGCCGCAGGGGGTGATAAGGCGGAACCAGTCCACATCGGTATTCACATTCAGGGCCATGCCGTGAAAGGTCACCCACTTGCGCACTGCCACGCCCACGCTGGCGACTTTGCCGCCGTTTACCCACACGCCGGGGCCGTGAACGCCCAATTGTGGCTCAAGCCCGAAGGAGCGCACCACCGAGGCAATGGCGGCCAGCAGTTTTTCCATATACAGGTGCAGGTCTTTTTGCCGCAGGCGGATAACGGGGTAGGCCACAAGCTGGCCGGGGCCGTGAAAGGTTGCCATGCCGCCGCGTTCCACCCAGTAGAGGCCCACGCCCTGACGCTGCAACTGTTCCTCGGTCACGTGCAGATGGGCCGTTGTGCCGCCGCGCCCCATGGTGATGACGGGGTCGTGCTCAAGCAGCAGAAGGGTATCGTCCACGGCATCGCTGACGCGCGACTCCACGCGGCGCTTCTGAAAGTTCAGGGCTTCGCCGTATTCGATGCGCCCAATATTCAGCACCTCCAGCGGAACAGGCTGGCCGGGCGCGGAACTGGCATCGGTATCTTGCTGGCAAAGGGATAAGGCGGACATGGCTGCTTCCTTGTAATGCAGAACAGATTCGGCTTGTTTACGGCGGGGGGCCGGGGAGGCCTGTACCCCGGGCCCAACGGCACCCCCGCCGGTTCCTTCAATGGCGTCAGCCCCGCTTGGGCAGGTACAGGGCCCACCCGGCGGCATCGCGCGCGGCATCGACAACGGTTTCGCAAAAGGCCGGATGCACGCGGAAGCCCTTGGCGAATTCGCGCACCGTGCATTCAAGCTGCATGGCGAGCACTGCCTCGCCGATCAGCTCGGAAGCGTTGCTGCCCACAATGTGCACGCCCAGAATTTCGCCCGTGTCGGCATCGGCAACCATCTTTACAGCGCCGTCCACTTCGCCGCGCAACATGGCATAGCCGTTGATGGAATATGGAAAACCACCCACCTCGACCTCGTAGCCCTTGCGCTCGGCCTGTTCTTCAGAAAGGCCCACGGAGCCCATTTCCGGGTTGCCCCAGATGGCGCGTGAAACAAGGTGGCAGGGGAATTTTGCGGTCACGCCCATGCTGTTTTCCGCCGCGCAGATGCCCATGGCAGAGGCCGCATGGCTGAGCATCCAGCCGCCTGTGCAGTCGCCAATGGCAAAAATGCTCGGGCAGGCGGTGCGGCACTGCTGGTCAACGGCTATGCCGCCGTCTTCATTGAATTTAACGCCCAGAGTTTCCAGACCCAGATTGGAGGCAACGGGTTTGCGGCCAGATACCAGCACCCTGTCGGCTTCAACGGTCTGTTCCTTGTCGCCGTTTTTGAGGGTGCAGGTTTTGCCCGCAACCTTGACGAGGGTGTGACGGGCAATGATCTGCACGCCGCGCTCGCGCAGGGACTGGGACATGCGCTGGCTGGAATCCTGATCTTCGTCAGGCAGAATGCGCGGGCCGGGCACGGCATAGATGACCTTGCTGCCCAAGATGCTCAACAGGGTAGCCATTTCAACGCCAATATAGGTGGGATCGGTAATAAGCACCGAGGCCGGGGCTTCCGTCATGTCCAGCAGCTGGTCGCTGGTAAAGGCGGCCTGCTCCAGACCGGGAACATCGGGCTTTGCAAGGGTGCTGCCCGTGGCGATGATGATGCTCTTGGCCTCAACCTTTTTGCCCGCCACATCCACAGAAGTGGGCGAGGTCACAACAGCCATGCCGGGGATCACGTCCACGCCGTTGTTGGCGAGCAGCGCTTCCATACCCATGCGGATATCGTTGGAAACACCCTGCTTGCGGGCAAGAACAGCGGTAAAATCCAGCTTGCCCACGGTGAGCTCCAGACCGAATTCGCCAGCCTTGCGCGACTGTTCCAGCAGGGTAGCGGCGCGCAGCCATATCTTGCTGGGAATGCAGCCGCGCATAACGCAGGTGCCGCCCATGTTGCCGCCTTCCACCAAGGCCACCTTGCCCTTGAGCTGCGAAGCGCGAATGGCCGCAGCATAGCCGCCGGGGCCGCCACCTATGACAACTACATCGTACATTGTGTTCTCCTGATCTGTGCTGGTTGCTGTATGGGCGCGGCATTGCCGCAGCCCTGCCGGGAATGCCCTAAAAAAGCAGCAGGGCCGGTTCCGCCAGATATTCCACAAGTGTTTTCAAAAAATCAGCGGCGGGCGCGCCGTCTTCAACGCGGTGGTCAAAGGTGAGGCTCAATCCCATCATGGAGCGGGCCACCACGGCCCCCTCGCGGATAACGGGCTTTTCCACCACGCGGCCCACGCCCAGGATTCCCGTTTCGCCGGGCTTGAGAATGGGCGTGAAGAAATCCACCACGGAATGCGCCATGTTGGTGATGGTGAAGGTGCCGCCGCTCATGTCGTCGGGCGTCAGCTCGCCCTTGCGGGCGCGGCCAGCAAGCAGGCGGGCTTCCCTTGCTATTTCAAGCAGGGGCAGCCTGTCCGCATGGTGCAGCACGGGTACCATCAGGCCCTCGGGCAGGGCCACGGCCACGCCCATGTGCACCTCGCCGTGACGGGTGATGGTTTGCCCGTCAAAGGTGGCGTTCATGCGCGGGTGCTTTTTCAAGGCCTTTGAAACGGCCAGAATGAGCATGTCGTTCATGGAAAGGCGGAAGTCTTTGTTCTTTTTGTTACGGGCCTTGAAGTCATTGATGATGTGCACGCAGGCGGTTACATCCGCTTCGCTCACAAGGGTGAGCTGGGCGGAGTTTTGCAGGCTGCCCAGCATGTTGTCGGCAATGATCTTGCGCATGCCTTCCATGGGAACGGAGCCTGGCTCGCTGCCGCAAACGGCGCTGGAGCAGGTTGACTGAGACGCACCTTGCCCCGCGCTCTGGGCCGCAGCGAACTTTTCGGGGTGCAGAACGCGGTCAACATCTTCACGCACGATCTTGCCGCCTTCGCCAGTGCCTGTGAGGGTGGAGATATCCAGCCCTGCCTTGGCAGCCACGGCAGCGGCAAGGGGCGTGATCCTGATTTTGCCGATAACTTCGTGGCGGGCCTGCACATCGCGTTCAACAATGCGGCCCCCGGGGCCGGAGCCTGCGACGCAGGCAAGGTCAATGCCAAGTTCACGCGCCAGCCGCCGAGCGGCGGGAGACGCTATCCCGCCAGTGCTAGAGGGTTGCACGGCGACTGACGCGTTGGTTTTTGCTGGCTTGGGCGCGCCCGCTTCCGCTGTGGCGGAAGCGGGGGAGTCAGACGCGCCTTCAACCCGGGCGATTGTTTCACCAGGTTCGGCCAGAATGCCAAGCACGGCACCCACGGCCACTTCCTGTTTGGGCTGCACCATAATCTGGAAGAGCACGCCATCGGCTGGGCTTTCCACCTTGTTGGTGATCTTGTCGGTTTCCACTTCAAACAGATCATCGCCCTGCTTGACTGCGGCGCCTTCGGCCACAAACCATTTGGAAACCTTGCCGGTCTTCATGGTCAGACCAAGTTTCGGCATGGCAAGTTCTATGCTCACTGCTGTTCTCCTGCGATGTTGTGTGTTGGGGCGGAAGGCTGCCTTTTTGCCGTCAGCCGGGCCGATGCCGTCAGCGGTAAACCATGCCGCCGTCGATAAGCACGGCCTGTCCGGTCATGTAGTCGGAATCCGGCCCTGCCAGATAGGAAACAAAGGCGGCCACGTCTTCCGGTGTTTCGGGGCGGCCAAGGGCTATGCCTTCGCAGTATTTCTTGTAGGTTTCACCCTTGGGGGCACCTGTGATCTTTGAAAAGCCTTCGTCAATGGCCACCCACATGTCGGTGCCGACCACGCCGGGGCAGTATGCGTTCACGGTGATGCCGCTGGAGGCAAGCTCCCGCGCCGCCGCCTGGGTGAGGCCGCGCACGGCGAATTTGGTGGCGCTGTATGCGCCGATAAGGGCAAAACCGTCATGCCCGGCAATGGAAGAAGCGCTGATGATCTTGCCTTTCTGCTTGCGGGCCATGAATTTTGTGGCTGCTGCCTGAATGCCCCAGAGCACGCCGTTGACGTTGATTCTGAAGATGCGTTCAAGCTCCTCGGGGGTGACGTCCAGCAGGGCCTTGACCTGAGCGATGCCCGCGTTGTTGATCATCACGTCAAAGCCGCCCAGTTCTTTTTCCGCATGGTCCACGGCGGCAAAAACCTGCGCACGGTCGCTTACATCGGCAATAAAGGTGGTGGCTTTGCGGCCAAGGGCGCGCACTTCATCGGCAGTGGCGGCCAGTTTGTCCGCGTTCATGTCCACAAGGCAGATATCCGCGCCGTCCTTGGCCAGGCGCAGAGCTATGCCGCGCCCGATACCCTGGGCGGAGCCAGTAACCAGAACAACTTTGCCGTTAATAGTCATGATCGTATCCTCCGTGTTGCCGCATGACCGGCGCAAATCGGCGCAAACCGGGCATGTCGTGGATGGCAGCACCCTGTGGGCCGCAAACTGCTTGTTGCATCAGGCAAAAATTCCGTCGCCGCTGGCATTGCCAAGGCCGGGATGGATGTCGAAGCGCACAACGCCCACAGGCACCTTGACCGCCCGTGCGACCATCGCCGCGCCCTCGTAGCCAAAGCCGCCGCACAGCTCGATGGCAACGCAACCGTCTTCATCAACGGCCTTTTGCGCCGCTTCAACGGCCTCCCTGTAGGATGTCACGCCAATGGTCAGCAGTTCCACGCCGGGGGTGCGCGTCCAGCTGCGGTGCTCGGCCTTGACGCCGTTGCCTTCGCCACGGGGGCTCAGAAAAATGAATGCAGCCTTGAGTTTCATAACCATGCTCCTGGTGTTGGGGTGATCAGGCTTGTTGCCGGTCTGGGCCTAGTTGGCGTAACAGACCTGCGCGCCGCGCAAAAACAGCCCTCGCTGCCGGGCGTATTCCATGACGCGGGCCACATCCACCACGCGCATGGTGTCTTCTGACAATCGTATGCTGGCGCGCTGCCCGCGCCGAACCTCCACCTCGCGTTCGCCGTCCAGCGCCAGCACGCAGGGCGTGAGGGCCACAGGCACATCATCGCCGGGTAGCAGCTGGCGCACGCGGGAGACGCCCACGTCGGCAAAGAGGCCAGGGCCGATGGCGGCGCGCACGCGGCAGGCAAAATCGGGGTCAAGATCAAGGGCCAGACCGCGCGGTTCTTCGGGCGAGATGTTCATGAGCTGCCCGGCTACAGTGGAGAGGCCGATGCTGTCTGGCCGACAGCGGGAAACAACAATCTGGCTGACTCTGGTTATGTCCCAGATGGCGCGGGAGCCGAGAAAAAGGTCGTCGTACACCGCCACATCCACCAGAGCGATATCCCTGAACTGACCGTCCACATGCACTTCAAGCAGGCTGGCCTCGCGGCAGCCTTCGTCAATGGTTACACCGCCGCAGGCGAGCACGCCCGCAGCAAGGCCAGCCACTGTGGCTTCGGCCATGACAGGAAAAACGTTGTTGGTGCCAGTGGAGAGCGGCAGAATGGGCGTTTTGCGCGCGCCCTTGCAGGCGGCGCGGCTTGTGCCGTCGCCCCCCATGACGATGATGACCGCAACCCCCTCCTGCTGCATGAGAGCGGCGGCGTTGATGGTGTCCTCCTGCGTGTTGTGCAGGTAAATATCCACCGGAGCCACGTTCACAGGCGTTTCCAGAGCTTCCAGATCGCTCAGGGCGCGCGGCACGATGCCGTAGCCCTCGGGCATATACAGAACATCACGTACCCCGGCGGCGGCCAGACCAACCAGAATCCGGCGCACCATGCGCACCTTCTCCTGATTGTCAAAAACACTGCCGTGCGCGACTATGCGGCGTATGTCCTTGCCTGATGCCGGATTGGCGATAATGGCTGCTTTCACGTTGGCTCCGGTGGATGTAGTGCGCAGGCAGGGCCTGCTGCATTGCTTGCAATAGCTGTTGCAATCGTATGCTGCCGCGATGGGGCAGGCCTTGTGCCTGTGCCTGCCCCTTGAAAGCGGCTTAATTATCGCAGCGACTTGACCGCAGCGACGATCTGATCCGCGCCGGGAATGTAGGCCTTTTCCAGCGGCGGGCTGAAGGGGACGGGGCAGTAAGGAGCGCCCACGCGCACGATGGGCGCGTCCAGATAGTCCAGGGCTTCCTCGGCTACCATGGCGGCGATTTCCGCACCGGCTCCGGCGGTTTTGACGGCTTCGTGCGCAACCACAAGGGCGTGGGTTTTTTTGACGGAATTGAGGATGATGTCCTTGTCGAGCGGCACCAGACAGCGGGGGTCTACCACTTCGGCGCTGATGCCCTGAGCGGCCAGGGTTTCTGCGGCCTGAAGGGCGGAGTGAACCATGAGTGAGGTGGCTACAATGGTTACGTCCGTGCCTTCGCGCTTTACGTCGCCCTTGCCAAGCTCAATGGGCGTCGCCTCGTCGCCAACTTCGCCTTCCACGCCGTACAGAATCTTGTGTTCAAGAAAGACCACGGGGTTGTCGTCGCGGATGGCGCTGATGAGCAGGCCTTTTGCGTCTGCCGGGGTAGAGGGAATGCACACCTTGATGCCGGGAATGTGCATGAACCATGCTTCAAGGCTCTGGGAGTGCTGGGCCGCAGCGCCCACGCCAGCGCCCTGCGGCATGCGCAGCACCATGGGCACCTTGGCCTTGCCGCCAAACATGTAGTGCATTTTGGCGGCCTGATTGAAGAGCTGGTCAAAGGCAACGCCGATAAAGTCCACAAACATCAGCTCTGCCACAGGGCGCAGACCAGCTGCGGCGGCACCGGCGGCAGCGCCCACAATGGCGCTTTCCGTGATAGGGGTATCGCGCACGCGGCGTTCGCCGAATTTGTCAAAAAGGCCTTGGGTCACGCCAAAGCAGCCGCCAAACTTGCCCACGTCTTCACCGATGATGAACACGTTTTCGTCCCGCTCCATCTCCTGGCGCATGGCATCGTTAAGCGCTTGCAGGTAGGTTTTGATCGCCATATTTTTCTCCATTCTGAAAAATCTGAAGGTGGTTTCCGCAGTTTCAGGCAAACGCTTTAGGCGTACACGTCTTCCAGCAGGTCTTCCGGCTTGGGGAAGGGGCTGTCTTCCGCAAACTTGACGGCGGCTTCAATCTCGGCCGCCACAGACGCGGAGATGCCGTCCAGCTCCGCCTGAGTGGCGGTGCCGGTTTCCACCAGTTTTTTGGCAAAACGTGGAATGGGATCCTTGGCCTTCCATTCTTCCAGTTCTTTTTCGCTACGGTACACGCAGGCATCGCCCTCAAAGTGGCCGCGCCAGCGGTAGGTCTTGCATTCTATGAGCGAGGGACCCTGGCCCTTGCGCGCGCGTTCCACGGCCATGGTCACGGCTTCGTACACGGCGAGCACATCGTTGCCGTCAATGACAACGCCTGGCATGTCGTATCCGGCGGCACGGTCGGCAATGTCGGTGATGGCCATGGATTTGCTCTGCGGGCAGGAGATGCCGTAGCCGTTGTTTTCATTGATAAAGATGACGGGGAGCTTCCATGCGCTGGCCATGTTCAGCGATTCCTGCGTGGTGCCCTGGTTGGACGCGCCATCGCCGAAGAAGCAGGCGCACACGCCCTTGGTGTCTTTGTACTGGCAGCTGAAGGCCGCGCCCACGGCCAGGGGGCCGCCGCCGCCCACAATGCCGTTGGCGCCAAGAATGCCGATGTTGAAATCGGCAATGTGCATGGAGCCGCCCTTACCCTTGCAGTAACCGGTGGAGCGGCCATAGATTTCGGCCATCATGAGCTTGAGGTCGCCGCCCTTGGCAATACAATGCCCGTGCCCACGGTGGGTGCTGGTGATCATGTCCGTCTGCTTCAGCGCGGCGCACGCGCCTGTGGCAACGGCTTCTTCACCAAGGTAGAGGTGAACGAATCCGGGTATTTTGCCAGCTGCAAAAAACTTTTGCAGCTCGCTTTCAAAAAGGCGGATCTTGGTCATGGTGCTGAACATTTCCAGCAGAACCTTTTTGTCGGGATGTTTCATGGTACTCTCCTCAGATTGCTGATTGTGGTGCCGACTCAGTCAATATCTACCGACACGGTCAGGGCCGCGCAGGCCAACACGATGTCACTGCAACCGGGGCTGAAGCAGGCAACTTCGAGGCCCGGAGTGCGCAAGCCGCCCGTAACGACCTCAATGCTCTTTTCCCCGATGGGAATGGCGGCAAGCACTGCCTCCTTGTCCACCAGGTCAGGTTCGGGCACGGCAATGCGCGCATGCACATGCACACCCTGAAAAGATCCGCGCCCGAGTATCTCCACCAGGCCGCACAAACAACTGCGCGAAATGGCGTCCTTAACCGCGCGGTATGCGGCCTTGGTCATGTTTGCGCCGTGCAGATCTGCCCCGGTGCCCAGTTCAACCACGTAACGTTGCAGCATTGGATTCCTCCGCGGGTCAGCCCAGCATGCGCACGGGCTGTTCAAGCATGTCCGCAAGGGTGCGCAGGAAACTCATGGCCGGGCCGCCATCGGTGACCATGTGGTTGAAGGTGAGGGAAAGAGTCATCATCTTGCGCACGCACACCTGGCATTCAAAAACACCCGGCTTTTCCACCACGCGACCAACGCCGAGGATGCCTGTCTCCGGCGGGTTGAGAATGGGGGTGAAGCCGTCCACGCCAAGCATGCTCACATTGGAAATGGTAAACGTGCCGCCAGAAATTTCGTCCATGGAAAGGCCGCCCTTGCGGGCGCGGCTGGCTGCGTCGCGCACCTTGGCCTTGAGTTCTTCAAGGCTGTAGGTGTCCGCATTCTTGACGTTGGGAACAATGAGGCCCGTATCGAGCGAAACGGCGATGCCAAGGTTCACATGCTTGTGCATGTGGACGCCGTCTGCCTGCAGGGTGGTGTTCATGACGGGGTGCTGCCTGAGTGCGCGGCACACGGCAAAAGCGATGATGTCGTTGAACGAGAGGCGGTATTCCGGGTCTTTTTTGTTGCGGGCCAGCATGGTATCGCGCAACGCAACCATTTCGGTAACGTCGGCTTCCACAAAAACGGTCAGTTGCGCCGCGTTTTGCAGGCTGGCCTGCATGTTGTCCGCTATAAGCTTGCGCAGCCCGTCCATGGGGATGACTTCGTCCGCATCAGCATCAGGGGCGGGGCATGGTTGCGTCGGGGCTACGCTGGCCGGAGCAGGGGCTTTTGCCGCAGCTTCGTGGGCGGCGCGAACATCCTTTTCCGTAACAATGCCATCGCGTCCTGTGCCCGTTACCGTTGCCAGATCAACGCCCAGCTCTTTGGCGGTCTTGCGGGCTGCGGGCATGGCGCGAACCTCTCCTTGCGCCGTGCTGGCCTGTGTTGCCGATCCCTGGCTTTTGGCCCCGGAAGGGGCATGAGCGGCAGGGCTGGCCGCCGCATCAGCGCTTTGCGAGGCAGGGGCGGCCACAGCCTCGCCCGATTCGCCGATGATGCCGATAACCTGCATGACCGGAACAACCTCGCCCTGCGGGCTGACAATCTGCAAAAGAACGCCGCCTGCCGGAGACTCGACCACATTGGTGATCTTGTCTGTTTCCACTTCCAGCAGGGGTTGCCCCACTGCCACCGCACCGCCTTCGGCCACAAGCCAGCGCGCAATCTTGCCTGTTTTCATGGTGAGGCCCCATTTGGGCATCTGCACTTCGTAGGCCATCCGCTACCTCCTTGCGCCGATGTGGCGCACGCGTTTATGCCTGCTTGATTGCAACTCTGATACCACTTTATAACAGGTAATAATCAATGAATAATTTATAAAATACTTTATGTGTGTATTTGGTAGTGTTCCAAAATCGAACAGAATGCTGTTCTGTAAGACCAGTTATGATACACTACAATATATAAAAAATTCATGGAGTTGTTTTTTTGGACACAATATGAATGTAGCCATGCGCAAAGAGCTATTCCATTTTTTCACGGACGATGCTATTGCTTAAAACAAAGCTGCGGGGTCGCATTATTCAGAAGTGGGGCAGATGGCCTTTTTGAAGTGGAAAGACCAGCGAACCGGCATGCTTGTTGAAAGGGCGTGCGCGTCCGGGAGATAAGTCATGTATGTTCTGCAAAGAAATGGCGATGTCTTTGAAATGCGGCAGGAACCTCTGATGGCGGAAGGCGTCAACCGCTCGGGGTTTTTGTTCAACAGCTATAGCGGCGCACCAAGAGCGAACCGGCGGGAAACCTGGGAATCCTTTATAAGAACCGGCAGGATTGTTGACGACAGTTTGCCCCGGCCCATAGCGGCTTCGTGGATGCGCTGCCGCGATCTGGGGGTGGACCCCCTGCTGCCCAAGTGCGCGGAATTTACGCCCATGAGCCAGATCAGCGCCCAGGCCGAAATATATGCGGAACTGGCGGCTGGCGTGGAACGTCAGGTGTATGAGCAGATCAAGGAAAAAGGCCTGCTCATGACGGTTTCCGAGGCCAATGGCCGGTTGCTGCGCACCTGCGGCAACAAGGAAGTGCTGCTTCAGGCCGATCAGCTCTATTTTGGCCCTGGCGCGGTGTGGTCTGAAAAAAGCGTGGGCACCAACGCCATAAGTCTGGCCCTTTCTGACGGCATGCCAGCCCAGGTTATGGGCGAGGAACATTTTTGCAGCAGCCATCAGGCCTGGGGCTGTTCTGCCGCGCCCATTTTTACTCCGTTCGGGCAGTTGTGGGGCTGTTTTGACATTTCCGGGCCAACCAGGGCTGATCACCGGCAAGCATTGTGGCTGGCAGTTGGCGCGGCCCGCGAGATAGAGCGACTGTTGCTCAACGCCTCGCTGAGCAACATGGAGAACAAATCCCGCACGCTGCTCAGCACGCTCTTCAGTTCCATGCCCATTGGTGTGCTGATGGTGGATGAGAGCGGCATCATTACCTATGCCAATGCCCAGGCAGAGCGCCTGCTAGGTTTTAGCGGCGATGTGCGCGGCGGGCGCGCCGAGGCTTTTTTTGATTATACCCTGTACGCGCGCCAGCAGGCGGAAAACAGTTGCCAGGCCGAAGGGGTCCCCCTGCGCTGCCTGACCAATCCCGCCCTCACAGCCTGCGTCATGCCCTTTATGGCGGGCAGGTCAGAAGCGCGCTATGCCCTTGTGACCCTTCAGGCCGGAGTGGAAGCCCGTCCCGCGCCTATTGCCCCTGTGCCGCATATACCGCGCCGCGAAGGCACGCGTCCCTTTGGAGATATTGTTTACCGCAGCGAAAAAATGTCCCGCACGGTGGAACAGGCACGGCATATGGCCAAAAGCCCTGCGGCGGTTTTGTTGCTGGGCGAAACGGGCACGGGCAAGGAGTTGTTTGCACGGGCCATCCACAAGGCCAGCCGATGTTCCGAAGGGCCTTTTGTGGCTGTAAACTGCGGGGCTTTACCGCGCGAACTTATCCAGAGCGAGCTTTTTGGCTATGAGCGGGGGGCGTTCACCGGAGCAGTGGAAAAGGGCCGCCCCGGCAAGTTTGAACTGGCCGACAAGGGAACCCTGTTTCTGGATGAAATTTCTGAAATGCCGCTGGAAATGCAGGTCAATCTGCTGCGCCCTCTGGAAGACCGTTGCGTCACGCGGGTGGGCGGCAAGCAGACCAGAATGGTCGATTTCCGGCTGGTCACTGCCACCAACCGCAATCTGGATGAACTGATGGCGTCGGGCGCGTTTCGTGAAGATCTGTTTTACCGCATCCATGTGCTCGCGCTGGAAATCCCGCCTCTGCGCGAACGCAGGGAAGATATCGCTGTTATTGCGGAATATCATTGCAAACGCCTGTGCCGTACCTACGGGCATCCTTTTGGCGGGTTTTCTGCCGAGGCCTTGCGCGTGATGGAAGATTACGACTGGCCCGGCAATGTGCGTCAACTTGTGCACAGCGTGGAATTTGCCGTCAACATGGCGCAGGGCGGCTGTATTTTGCCCGTACATCTGCCAGCTCATTTGCAGTCCTGTTCTAGTGGGACCAATACAGCCAGCGGACAAACCGATGGGCAAACAGTGGCGGCCCTGCCCGGAATGACCGACTTTAACCTGGACAATCAGGAGGCCAAGGTCATCCGCTGCGCATTGAAGCATTATAACGGCAACATGCTCCAGGCTGCCAAGGCACTGGGCATCGGCCGCAATACCCTGTACGCCAAACTGCGCAAGATTGTTCCCCAAGACTAGCCTTGCTGTGTAATTTTTCAGAACGCAAACAACCCGGCCTGCTCTGAACCGAAAGCCCACCTGTGGCGCGCGGTTTGGAGCAGGCCTTTTTTGCGGCAGCCACTTGCGTTTTACCACCTCGCGACCTGTTGATCTCTCTGTTCCACTTCCGTCCACCATAGTCTTTCCTTGTTCCACTTCAGAACACTGTCAGTTGCTCCGGTATACCTGTCTGCATGTGCAATTTTTCTCGATTGAGCCAGGGCAAGGTCTGCCGGGCATGTCCGCTCATCCGCTGCTGGCGCGGATTTTACGGCATGACCTGTGCAATGATGGGTGTATTCGGATTCAACATCTAACAAGCGAGGCAGTTATGGCGGAAACCATGCAGGCGGCAGTTTGGCACGGCAAAAAAGACATCCGCGTTGAGACTGTACCCGTTCCCCCCGCTCCGGCTCCCGGTTGGGTTCAGGTCAAGGTTGATTGGTGCGGCATCTGCGGCTCGGATCTGCACGAATACCTGGCTGGCCCCATATTTATTCCCACTGAGGCCCCGCATCCGCTTACGGGCAAGCAGGGGAGCGTCATTCTCGGGCACGAATTCAGCGGCGAGGTTGTGGCGGTGGGCAGCGGCGTTACCAATGTCAAGGTTGGCGACATGGTTGCGCCAGATGCCTGCCAGCACTGCGGCGAGTGTCAGCCTTGCCGCGAGGGGCGCTACAATGTTTGCGAAAAGCTTGCCTTTACGGGCCTGCACAATGACGGCGCATTCGCCCCCTATGTGAATGTGCCTGCGGAATTGTGCTTTATCATGCCCGAGGGTGTTTCGCCCGAGGCCGGAGCAGTCATGGAACCCTTGGCCACGGGCTTTAAGGCCGTGCGTATGGCGGGCAGCATTCTGGGCCTCAATGTGGTGGTGCTTGGCGCGGGAACCATCGGCCTCGGCACCATTATGGCTGCCAAAGCCGCTGGAGCGGGCAAGATCATTGTGCTTGAAATGTCCCGCGCGCGCATTGCCAAGGCCAAGGAATGCGGCGCTGACATTGTGGTGAACCCCAAGGAATGCGACCCGGTTGCAAGGGTGAAAGAACTGACCGGCGGCTCCGGGGCCGATGTTTCCTTTGAGTGCATCGGCAACAAGCACACAGGGCCGCTGGCCATAGATGTGCTGCGCAACACGGGAACGGCCATTATTGTGGGAATTTTTGAAGAACCCAGTTCCTTCAACTTTTTCAGCCTCAGCGGTACGGACAAAAAGGTCATGGGCACGCTGGCCTACACCATTGAGGATTTCAAGGGCCTTGCCGCGCTCATGGCCAAGGGCGTCATCAAGGCGGAAAACCTCATTACCGGCAAGATCGAGCTGAAGGACATCATGGAAAAGGGCTTTCTTGAGCTGATTAACAACAAGGATGAAAACATCAAGATACTTGTGCGTCCCTGACGCGCTTGATGGCGTGTTTGAGGGATGATCCTGTCAGCTTGACACTGTCCCTGTGTATGAGCGGCAGGATATGAAAGAGGGGTTGCGGAATGGTCCGGAACCCCTCGGTTAGTTTGCAGACAGTGCAAAAATGGAACAGAGCAGCTTTTTGAGCAAGAGTGATCAGCCGCAAAAAGTTTCTCGTTTCAAACTTGAGGCAGAAAATTTTTTAAAAAAATAATCTATTTAAATAAAAAGATATTTTTGATAGTAAGCGTTATTGACGATGGGGAAGTATTCTGCCGCCCGGTCAGAAGATCAATCAGTTAAAGTTATGAATCTGAAGTAAGGTGCTGTTTCCCGCAACAACAAAAAGGACAGGAAGTTCCACTTAATCCTGTCGGAGCATTCATGGTTCTTTATTCGTGCGGATATTGGGTACGTTTTTATCCTGCTTTGTTTCAGATTCTCCTCCTGTTTCTGTTTACATTTAGTATACCTGTTCATAGCAATGCAGCGAGCGCTGACAGTTTTAAAACCAATGAATACTGGAACAGCACAGGGTTGAATTTTATTCATGCTGCCGATGCATACGCTCTGGGATATACCGGGGCAGGCATCACGCTGGGCATGATTGACACTTCCGTGCGCGGCGACCACCCGGAGCTGGCTGGCAAAGTCATAATGATGGCCTTGCCGCTCGATAAGACCACGGGTCAGACATACGTGCCAAACTGGGCATATGATACGCATGGCAGCCATGTGGCGGGCATTATGGCAGCCATGCGCAATGGTGTTGGCATGCACGGTGTGGCTTTTGACGCCAACCTTGTTTCGGCGGTCACACTTGGGACAGCGTCGGGGAGCAACGAAAATCTTGTTCCGGCTGATTTGTTGAGCCTCTTTGCTGCGTATCCGGATATTCGCGTCATCAACAACAGTTGGGGCACGGATTTTTACCCATCGCTTGACCCTCTCAAAGACATTCCCGCAGATGTCATATCTGGCCAGGATGGTGAGATCAAAGCACTCCGCAAGCTCAGTGACGATTACGGCAAGGTCATTGTGTTTGCCGCTGGCAACAACAGCATGATAGCTCCCAGTGTTGAGGGCATGATGCCGCGTTATGCGCCGGACCTCACAGGCTGGATCAGCGTGGTTTCCCTCAATATAGCCGGGATCACCACAGCGACGGACGGAACACGCACCATTGGCCCGTCTGGGGTCAGTTATTTCAGTAACCTTGGGAGCAAAGCCTATCTTTGGACTGTTGCGGCTCCCGGCAGCAATATCAATTCGCTCAATGCCACCACCAACGGCTATATGCTGGACAGCGGCACCAGCATGGCAGCGCCCTATGTGAGCGGCACCGTGGGGCTGGTGGCGCAGGCTTTTCCCTGGATGACCGGCAAACAGCTGGCTGATGCTGTATTGACCACAGCGGATAATACTTTTGTAGCGCCAACGCACCTTGTTCAATATACTGTTGATAAAGATGGTAATCCCAATAAGGTTATTATTGCTGTTATAGATCACAGTGTTCCTGCTCCGAATGATGTGACAATCAAACAGTGGATTGAACAAGTTTATCAAGGCGCAACGGCAGATGCTTTGAAAGCGCTGGTTGATCAGGGCAAGAAAGCAGTGAACGACCTGACAAAGGAAGACGTGTTTGGTCAGGGGCTGCTGGACGCGGGCAAGGCCGTGCGCGGCATCGCCCGGCTGGATGCCAACCGCATGTCAGCTTCGGATGTGGTGACATTGTCTGAACTGGGCCCTGGCAATTATGCGCTTGAAACGTTTAACACCAAGGGCTACTTCGCAGAATTCAGCAATGACATCACCCAACGCCAGTGGAATGATGCCTACCATCATGCCAGTTTTCTGGCCGGGGCGGACGCCACGGCCCTGCGTGGCAAGAATGTGGGCTTGCGTAAAACGGGTGCTGGCCTATTGGTTCTCAGCGGCGTCAATAGCTATTCAGGGGCGACCGTGGTTGATGGCGGGGGCCTGGCCGTGAGCAAAAGGGCAGACGGCACTGGCGGCGTGCTGCAAAACAGCGATGTGCTCGTGCGCCAGGGCGGTGTATTGCTGGGTGATGGAGTAATACAGAAGAAAGTCGTCAATTACGGCACTGTTGCTCCGGGCTATCGCGGCCTGACGCTCACAGTAAATGACTACACCCAGACAAGCCAGGGTACGCTGCAAATCGGTTTCAATTCCAGAAACCAATATTCTGTACTCAGTGCAAATTCTGCAAATATTGACGGAGCCTTGCGGTTTTCTCCCTCGCCGGGATTTTATGCAGAGAACTATTCAATAAATATGAACAGCGTGCAGGCGACAAGCTCCACGGGCGCATTTAACAGCGTTGGGGTTAGTTCCTCTTCACCAACATTGAATTTCAGCGTCGCGTCAAGCAATGGCCTCGGGTCGGCCTTGGTGGGCCAGCAACGTGCATCAAGCGCGTACAGCCGCTATGCCGACAGTACCACCACAAGCCGTGTTGGACGCGCTCTTTACCAGATAGCTGGGCAGGCAACAGGCGATATGCAAAACCTATTTCAGGCCCTGGACTGGAGCGATACCTCCGGCAGCGGCATTGCTCCGGCAATGGAGCAGTTGAGCCCCAACAGTTATGATGCCGTGGCTCGGGCCGGGCTTGAAGCACAGCGGCAGCTCAATCTGCTTATGGTGCGGCGCTTCTTGGGGGCCAGCGGCCAACAAGGCGTGAGCGGTACTGGCGTGTCCAGCGGTGATGATGCTGCTGGCTGGCAGGCATGGGCGCTGCCCTTTGGCAGCTACAGCAACATGAACGCCAATGGCGGCTCAGCGGGCTTCACGGCGTCAGGCGCAGGGTCGGCCTTTGGTGTTGACCGCCTGTGGGAGAGCGGACTGACTGCAGGATTTGATGTGGCGCTCGCAGGCCGCCGCACAGATATTCATAGTGCGGGCGAGGCAAGGGCGGAAACGTTGGCCGCATCTGTTGGCGGCCACGCGCTCTTCAAGCCACGCTGGTGGGATGGTGCCTATGTGATGGGCATGGCCCGCGTGGGCTTTGAGGATGTGCAAATGCAGCGGACCGTCAACTTTAATGGTTTCGCGCGCAATCACAGCAGCGACTGGACGGGCCTAACCGCAGATACGCTCGCGGGCGGCGGCAAGGACTGGAACTGGGCAACCGTCTGGGGCGGCGTGGAAGCTGGCCCTCTGACATGGCTGGAATATAGCCTGAGTTCCAGACCTGGATTTACCGAGGACGGCTCCGGGGCCTCGGCACTCAGGGTTGATGCCGCCACTTACAACAATCTCTCGTCAGTCTTGGGCGCGCATGCAAATCTTGCCCGCACCCTGGATAATGGCACAACGCTCGCATGGGATACTCTGGCAGGCTGGCGGCATGACTGGCTTGACGGAACGTTCAGCAGCAGCGCCAAATTCAAGGGATACAGCCCAGGTTTTGAAAGCCGGTCAGATATGCCGGGCCGGGACGCCATGCTGGTTCACAGCAGTGTGCGGGCGAACCATACCAGTGGTTTTTTTGCGCAGGTTGAGCTTGGGGCGGAGCTATTTCGTTCTCAGAGTTCTTCCTGCTTCGGCGGTTTCAGTTGTGGCCTGGAATTTTAGCGGCTGTTTGCATGATTCATCCATGCCATTGGACTTGTCGTTCTCCTCTACCGATCTACGTTATATGCGCTTTTGATTATCCGCTCCACGAACTAATCCATTGAAAAAATACTGTTCCTGTCTTAGAGAAAAAAGGAATAAAGTCGGTTGTCGCCCCGGATCAACTGGGGTGGCGCTGCTTTGCTTTGTGCACAAAGAAGACAGCGCAACCATGCTGCGTTTTAACCACAATCTCCCCCCGAAAGTGGCTTTTGCGACGGCGCAGGACTATCTGACATATCAGATAAGCTTTCTGGAAGGTATTGAGGAAAACGCACAATGAAGATTGGCGATATCACCTTTGGGATGCCCAGAAGCAAGGCTGCGGCTCAGAATCCGGCGGGAGCTGCTGCCGAAAGACAACCAGCCACGTTGCCTTCAAGCCTCTCCACTGCTGGCAATGCCATGCCGTGTTCATCCAGTATGTCTGGCTTGTCTGGCAGGTGGGCCGGCTTTGAAGCCCTGTTCTGTTCCATTGCAGATGAGAACCAGGACAACATTGCCCTTTCTGGTGGCGGAAAAAGCCTGGGCTTCAGAGAACTGAAGGATTTTTCCGCGCGCATAGCCGCCTTTGTGCAGGCCAAAAACTATGGGCCGGAAGCGGCAGTGGGGGTGCTCTGCAAGCGCGGAGCCATGTATCTTGCCGCCGCCATTGGCATCATGCGGGCCGGTGCCGTGTATGTGCCCGTGGAGCGCGAACTGCCGCGCCTCCGTCAGGAAGCCATGCTCAGGCCCGTGCGGTTGCTGGTGACGGACAGCGCTTCTCTGCCCCAGGCGGAATATCATCGTTACCGCAACCCCAACATTGCCCACGTGCTTTGTCTGGACGCCCCCAATTTTACGGATGTGCTGGAAAGTGGCGGCCTGAGCAGCACGGAATACTGGGAGCACCTTGCAGAGCAGGGCAGCGACCACGGTTGGCTGGACGATGTGGATGCACACCCCCTTGATCTGTCGCAGCTTGAGCGTATGGCTGGCAGCGTGCTGCAAAAAACAGGTCTGGCCCCCAACCGTGCCCCCGGCAGCATCCCCAAAAGTGCACAGTCCAGCGGCAAAAGCGTGCTTGATGTCGGTAGCGGCTCCGGCGTGGTGGCGCAGGCTCTTGCCTCTGCCGCCAGCCGGTACGCGGCGGTCGACATTGCCAGAAATGAACTGGACAGGGTGCAGGCCTTGCCCTGCGGCGCTTCTGTGACTATCCACCGCATGGAAGCCATAGACATCTGCTTTTTCGACGAGCGCTTTGACCTTGTGGTGCTCAACGGCGTTGTGGATTGCTTTCCCGGTTACAATTATCTGCGCAGGGTGCTTGACCACGCGGTAGAACGCCTCACGGCGGGCGGTAGCATTTTTGTGGGCGCTGTGCGCGATATGGACCGCAAGGACGACCTGCGGGCAGCCATCAGGGAGCATGCTCTTGCTACGGGCGATCAGTCGGCCTTGCTGCGTTTTGAGGGCTCGGCAGAGCTGTTTGTGCCACGGCGTTTCTTTAGTGCCTGGTCGGCAGAATGCCCATATCCGGTTGAGGTGAAATTTTCACCCGCTGCGGCTCCCGCGCCCTCTGACAATGGTCAGTCGGATGTCTTTCGGTATGACGTGCAGATTTGCAGAAGCGCTCATGATGCCAGACCCCACGGAACCAGAGCCATGCGAGAGAGCTTTGGCCTGAGGGATATGGATGCCTGCCCAGTTGCCCCGCTTGCGGCGGTCAGGCCGGACGCTGCCGCCTATATTGTCTACACCAGCGGCTCCACAGGGCAGCCCAAGGGCGTTGTGGTGGAGCACCGCCACCTCCTGCACATCATCCATGCCCTGCGGGAGTTTTCAGAAGGGTGCGGCACTGTGGGGCTGGTTGCGCCGCTCTCGTTTGATGCGTCCATCCAGCAACTGGCGGTTTCACTGTTTTGCGGCAAGCCCTTGTATGTCATGGCAGACGAGGAGCGCAAAAATCCTGCGGCATTTTGCGCCTGCGCCCGCAAAAAAGGCATTGACCTGTGCGACATGACCCCGGCCTTTTTTAATGTGCTGGTGGACTATTTGCAGGAGCACCGCCAGCCCCTGCCGCTCAAACGTGTGCTGCTGGCTGGCGAGGTGCTGCGGCCAGATGTCATTCAAAAATTTTATGCCATACCCGGCAATGAAGATGTGGTGCTGTTCAATGTGTACGGCCCAACAGAATGCACGGTAGACAGCAGCGCCTTTCGCATTGACCGCACCAATCATGCGGATTTTACGGCCTTTCCCATTGGCAGACCGCTTGAAGGCGTGAACATTTTTGTGCTGGATAAACATCAGCGCCCGGTGCCGGACTCTGTTACCGGAGAACTGTGGATCGCGGGAGCGGGTGTTTCGCGCGGGTATCTGAATGGCGAGAGCGCCGATGCTTTTACCGAATATGCCGGGCGGCGCTGCTATCGCACTGGCGACAATGGCTTTATTCAGAACGGCCTTGTGTACTACCGGGGCCGGGAAGATCAGCAGGTCAAGATCAGGGGCAACAGGGTCGAGATCGGCGAGGTCGAAAAGGCCGTTGGGAGCTTTCCCGGTGTGCGGCAGCTGGCCGTGGCGGCGGACTTTTATCAGGCTGGTAACGACAAAAGTCTCGCCGCCTATGTAGTGGGTGCTGTGAATCCGGCTGATTTGCGCAGCTATCTTGAGCAGCAGTTGCCGCCCTTTTGCGTGCCGGACTATATTGTGCCGATGGCGGAGCTGCCCCTCTCGCCCAACCGCAAGGTGGATAAAAGGGCGCTGCCGTCCCCGCTGGGCAGGGCAGAGGCCGTTGCAGGGCGCTGCCCGCAAGGGGCTGTGGAGCAGACTCTTGCCGCCATCTGGAAGCGGCTGCTGGGCATGGATGTAATCAATGCGGAGGCCAGCTTTTTCAGCATGGGCGGGCACAGCATCATGGCCGTACGCCTTGTTGCCATGATTGAAAAAGAGTTGCGCGTTCATATTGCCGTCAACGAACTGATGGCACATTCCAGCATTGCACGGCTGGCAGAGCTTGTAGAGGGTAAGGCAGGCGTGCGCAACAGCCCCATCATCAAGCTTTGCCATTGTGAAGGCGGAAAAAATCTCTTTCTGTTTCATCCTGTGGGGGGCAGCGTGTTTTGCTACAGCGATCTGGCCCGGCTGCTGGGTGGGCGCTACACCCTCTATGCCGTGGAGCCTGCGGGCTTTCAGGCTGAAAAAACTGTTCTGAATACGGAGCTGCACAGTGTTCAGGATTTGGCCGCGATTTATCTGGATGAAATCCTCAAGGTAGCCACGGAGAACATCGTTTTTGGCGGCTGGAGTTTCGGCGGCCTTCTGGCCTATGAGGCGGCCTGCCAGTATGCCGCGCTCGGGGGCGACTCTGGCCCGGTTCTGATTCTCGACACAGTGCTGGACAATACCAGGGACAAGCAGCTTGCCGCCAAGGGCGATGTGGAACTGCTGAAAAACCATCTCCATGAAGCCTTGGCCTTTGATGTGGACAAACTGCGGGCCATGAACAGGGCTGAGAGAATGACGTATCTGCTGGAATGCGGCGAAAAAGCCGGGCTGCTGCCGCCCAATTTCAGCCCTGCGCAGATGGAAAACCTGTTGCAGACATACAGGCTCAATACCATTGCCGCAGCACGTTATGACAACCCAACGCCGTCTGACCTGCGTATTCTGTATATCCGCGCTCTGGATTTTGCCAGTAATCCTTACATTGATTTTAACGACCAGTATCAGGGCTGGAGCCGCTTTTTGCCTGAGAAAAACATCACCCTCCGCTGGACTGCGGGCACGCATCAAAGCATGCTTTCACCCGGCCTTGCTGATGGCGTGGCAGAGCATATCTGCGATTTTTTAGGGCAGCAGGGTGAAGATGTGCCGACAGAGGAAGATGAGTGCGGGATGTCGATGGGGTGAGGCCGACATCAGCATCCCGCAGCGTGGACACACGCATAACGGCGCTATGCTATAGATATGACTAGAAGGGAGTTTTTACATGCAAAAAAGGGCTATCCGTTTAGGATAACCCCTTTCATATTTGGTGGGCAGTACAGGACTTGAACCTGTGGCCCCCGCCTTGTAAGGGCGGTGCTCAACCAACTGAGCTAACTGCCCGAAACAGCGTAGCACAGGCAGCTATATGCCCTGTTATTCAGCACATTGCAAGCGCAATTTTGCCGTTTCACTAGAGCAGCCCCGGTCGATGTGCCGGGGCTGTCAGAATACCAGCCTGATACTTTGCTTCGATTACAGTTATTTCATCTGGTTAAGATACGTCGCAATATCCTTCATCTGCGCGGGGGTCAGGCCCTGCACCGTCTGTTGCATTCGGGCTGCGGCACCTGTGGCATTGCTCAGGTTTTTGACCCTTTCCATGCCAGCCACCAGCGAATCTACAGGTTTGCCCTTCATTGCCGCAGGGCTGGCCGAATGACAGCCCGAGCACAGCTTGTTGTACATCTCCTCCCCTGTACCCGCGCTGTCCTGAGCCGCAACCGCAGTACCAGCCAGCAGCAGCCCGGCAGCCAAAAGAATTTTCAGTGAGTTAGCAGAAAAGGTCATGGAACCCTCCAGTGGGTTACTCTGTTTGAAAAGCCAGCCTGACCGCACAGCAGCCAGACTTTTGGTCTCATTCAGCATATGCTTCAAGGCCAGCACACCACAAGGGGTATTATGCGGCTCTACTGCGTAGGCTTGCGGCAGCTTGCAAGCCTGACACGCCAGTCATTCTCGCTGGACGACCAACTGCATAATGGCCTGTATGGAATCATTTTTTACACCTCAGAATGATGCATTTGCGTGGAAGTTCTGCACAATCCGCATATCCATTCCAAGGAAGCAGAGGCAGATGCGTTACAACACGGAGGGAGTTTAAAAAAGTCTCGGCCAGCTCTCTCCGATAGAATTTCGGAAAAAGCTGGCCGTTTGATTATTCGCTTTGGCCCTTTTTAATCTGTCCACCAGACGGGGAGCAGACCAATAAACGCCATTTAAAGTTTCACTTCAAGTTTTATTTCACCTGCAATTTCAGAAGTTAGAACAGAAAATCCGTGGATAGGAAGTTGGATTTTCTGTTGCGAACGATGTCCGAAATCAGTTCCTTGTTGGGTGCGGAACCCTTGGCTGCCACAAGTGTGCGGATGGAGAAGGCGCGCAGCGCATCGCTGACAGAAAGCGTGCCTTCCGCAGAGTCCTTGCGGCCTGTGAAGGGGAAGGTATCCGGCCCGCGCTGGCACTGGCTGTTGATGTTGACGCGGCACACCTGATTGACCATGGGGTCGATGAGTGCAGCCACGGCATCGGGGTCAGTGCCGAATATGCTGACCTGCTGACCGAAGGGCGAGGCTATCACCGCCTCTGCGGCTTCCGACACATCATTGTACGAAACCACAGGCACCACAGGGGCAAACTGTTCTTCCGTGTGCAGGCGCATGTCTGCGGTAACGCCCGCAACCAGCGTGGGGTAATACAGGGTGCGGTCAAAGGTGCCGCCGCGCGGGTTGGCAATGCGCGCGCCCTTGGCAATTGCTTCGTCCACCAGTTCACGCAGGTCGTCTATCTTGCCGGGCACGGGCAGAGGGGTGATTTTGACCCCCGGCTTCCAGGGCAGGCCCATGGGCAGGGCGGCAATGGCCTCGCTGAATTTTGCCAGAAATTCCTCAGTGCGCGAGGCGTGCACATAAAAGATCTTCAGGGCCGTGCAGCGCTGCCCGTTAAAGCTCAGCGCCCCGGTCACGGCCTCTGACACGGTCAAATCCATATCGGCGCAGGGCAGCACGATGGCTGCGTTTTTGGCGTCCAGCCCCAGCACGCAACGCAGCCTGTGGGGCGAGGGATGGTGACGGCGCAGGGCATCGGCCGCGCGGCTTGAACCGATAAAGGCCAGCACACTGATGCGGCCAGATTCCAGCGCGGGAATGGCCACACGCCTGTCGCCAAAGAGGATGTTCACCACCCCGGCGGGGAAGCAGTCGGCAAAGGCCTCAAGCAGGGGCGCGTAGAGCAGCTTGCCGATGCGGGGCGTTTTGACGATAACCGGGTTGCCCATGATCAGGGCCGGAATAAGCGTGGTGAAGGTTTCGTTGAGCGGATAGTTGAACGGCCCCATGCACAGCACCGGCCCAAGCGGCGCGCGGCGGATCTGGGCGTAAATGCCGCTCTCGATCACAAAGCGCGAGGAGGCGCGGTCAAGGTCTTTAAGGGCGTCCACAGTGGCGCGGATATAGTCAATGGTGCGGTCAAATTCCGCCCGGCAATCGTTGAGCGGCTTGCAGATTTCCCACACCATCAGGCGCACCACTTGATCGCGTACAGCTATCATGCGGCGGGCAAATTCTTCCACACGGGCAATGCGGTCTTCCACTCGCATGGTGGGCCATGCGCCGCGTCCATTGTCCCACGCCTTGGTTACGGCTTCCACTGCCGTCAGAGATTCCGCCTCGGTCAGTTCCGGGCAGGAGCCGATGACGCGCTGCTCACCGTTCACATACAGGGGCGAATGCACGGTGTGCATAGGGCCATTCCACTCAAGCAAGCGCCCGCCCACAAGATAGCGGCGCTCGTGAAGTGGCTCAAGAACGCAATCTTCAGGTATATTGTCCACATCCGGCGAAAAATCAGCGCCGGGCTGGGTATTGGCTTCGGTCATGTGTGCCTCCTGAACTTTCAGCAGATGAAAGCAGTGAAAAAGTTGTTGTCGTGTGGAGGGTAAGAAGCCGAGCGCTCCATGTCAATGAAGCCGACCCGCAACTTACTGGTACAGTTGAATATCTTTCCACACCTCATAGACTGCGCCGTGGGGATTCGATTCCACGGTGTTAGCCTGGTCAAAAATGTAGGTGAGCCGTCGCCCTGCCTCGTATTGAGGCCACAGGGGCGCAACGCCGGGGCCGTTGGGATTGCCCGTTTTTACAAAGTTCAGCCAGGCCCCGTGCATGGATTGCGTAAGCTCCTTGCGGCGAGATGCGGGCGTGAGCAGCCAGAAGGGATGATCATTGGTGGCAAGCGCGGTGGAAATCTCCGTTGAGTGTGCCGCGCCCAGCAAGAACAGCTCCGGCAGCAAGGGGGCGTAGTCAAAGCGGTACACGTAGGTGCGGTTAAAGGAGCTCTGGGCATCGGCGCTTTTGACCATATCCACCACAAAGGCCCGGTCGCCCGCGAGGGTCGTCAGTTTTTTCATGCCTTTTTCGCTGGCGTACAGCTCCGAGACCGCAGGGATACTGGCAGCCGCGCCGTTATCGCGCAGCATCTTTTCCACCTGTTGCCAGTCCTTGGGCAGCAGGCCCAGCAGGGCAAACAGCGTGCCTTCGTTGCGGTTGGTGCCAAGAATGACCTTAACGTCGCGGGCATTGCCCTGGGCCATGGCTTCCCACGGGTGCAGGGGCAGCAGGTCGTCCTTGACCGGGCCGGGCATGAAGATGCCGGGGTGGCGGCGCGGGCCTTCCTTGAGCGTGAACGTAGCCGCCGCAAGCATGTCCTGCGCGGGCATTTCCAGTAATTTGGCAATGTCTGTGCGCGGATTGATACCCAGCTTTTCAAAAAAGATGGCGTTGTTCATCTCGACCATGCGGCGGGATTCGGTATTTCCTGTGACGCCGCTCTCCGCGATGGCCTTCTGGAACAGCCCCTTTGCAGCGGGCGATGCCAGCATGTTGTACACGCCCGTGCCGCCTGCGGATTCGCCCGCTATGGTCACGTTGTTCGGGTCGCCGCCAAATGCGGCGATATTGTCCCGCACCCAGCGCAGGGCGGCAATCTGGTCTGAAACGCCGCAGTTGGATTCAAACCTCTTGTCGTACATGGAAAAATCATAAAAACCCAAGGGGCCGACGCGGTAGTTGAAATTGACAAATACCACGCCGTCTCTGGCAAAGGATGCGCCGTCATACATGGGGTCGCTGCCTTCGCCCATGTGGTACGCGCCGCCGTATATCCATACGAATACAGGCAGCTTGGCGTCTTTGGCGGCGGTCAGGGGCGCCCACACGTTGAGGTACAGGCAATCCTCGCTGGCGGGAACCCGCGAACGCTCAAGCCCGAACATGTTCATGTACTGGATGGGCTTGTTGCCAAAGGCTGCGCACTTTTTAACGCCCTGCCAGGGGGTAGGCGGCTGGTTGCGCCGAAAACGCAGTTCACCTACAGGCGGTGCGGCATAAGGAATGCCAAGCCATGTTTTGACGCCAGCCGCCGCAAAACCTTGCACTTCGCCATACTGTGTGGCTGCAAGAGTGTCAGCGGACGTTTCATGACGGGATACTGGGCGGGCACAGGCGCACAAGAGCAACACCACCAGGATGAGGATGCGGTTTTTCATAACAGTTTCCCATGTCAGGACAATGTCCGGTCATATTCAGCCTTATCACATCAGTAACTTTTGGAATAGCCGCAAAATGAAAACTGTCGTGATTATCCCGACTGAACATCAGAACTGTTAATTTTAACTACCAGTTTTGAGATGCCGCGTTTTTGCCATGTTCCCTGTTTGTAGCATTTTCTGCTTCGCAAATTGCCTACAATATCGGAACGCTCAGAAAGTTGGATAGCATTCCATGGTTTTTCTTCAATTTTTCCATCCTGATAATGCTCATACCTTGTTGCCTTGCGGTGTTTGAGAAGCAAAGCTTTGAATGTCTTGTGGTCACTAGGAATCAGTTCAATGGGAAGCGTTTGAACATGCACTGTGGAGTCTGGCATTTGGGAAGTATTGGTTGGCTTGGGTGGTGGGGTTTGCGATCTTTGGCTGAAGAGTGCCACCAGTTGCACAGCACGCAGAAAAAGTTCGCTCGTGTCAGCCACTTTATTTTGAAGTAAGATAATTTCGTCCAGGACTTTGCCTTTGAAATCATTATTGATAATTGTGCTGAATAAAAAGTGTTTGCGACGGCCATCAAAGAATGTTTGCAGAATTTGTGCCGCATCATTGATATCAGACTCTCTTGAAGGAGCTACTTTTGGGGACAGGAACAAAATTTTAGCCGGAATGCCGGGGAAGTGGCGTTCAAGCGTCAGCGCGGTACGGAACATTTTTTTAATGACCCTTGCCGTTGTTGCGTCCTTTAAGCCATATTGCAATCCTTTCGTATGGAATGCGATATCAGCAGCGATAATTTTTTCAACTTTCCCTTGGGCAACTCGTATACCAAGTACATCAATTTCGGCTTGACCAAGAAACTGTGTAAGGTTTGATGTCTTTTTAACAACTTCTTCAGAAAATTGAACCTTACCTTCATTAAACCATTGTTCAAGCTCAGGAGTAATTTCGGCTGGCCACTTTGGCGATGGTTTCCAGTTCAGCTCAGCCATTTGGCAACCTATGCAATGGCGTATCCAAGTTCTTATCAGCGATTCTCCCATTTCAATTTTCATGGGTACTCCGATACTACGGGATTTTCACAGAAATATATTGAAAATGCCTTGGTGGACTTATTCGTGCATGCATTTTGTGCTGCACCAGTAACATTCTTTTGTATATGAAAACATAGAATACCTCGTCAATAAGTACAATAATACGGCAAGAAGCATTCATACATAAAACAAAGGCTCCCGGTCTGCGCCGTGCAAGCGCAAACCGGGAGCCTGGATGGCGGGGGAGGACAGGCCTAGCCCTGCTTCATCTCCTGAATCAGGGCGGCGAGCTTTTTGGCCTGCTCGGTGAGGTCGGCAACGGCGGTGGAAGCCTGATTCATGGCCTCTGCCGTCAGGCGCGAAACCTCGTTGACCTCAACAATGCTGCGGTTGATTTCTTCGCTTGCTGCCGACTGCTCTTCACTGGCGGCGGCAATGGCATTCACCTGATCAGCCGTGGCGGTCACAACCTCCACAATGCCTTGCAGGGCCTCGCCGGATTGCCCGGCCAGATCCGTGGCCACGCCGATGGAACCCACAGCGTTTTCAACGCCCTGCATGCTTTTGGCGGTGCTGTCCTGAATGGCCTGAATGGCCTTGGCCACATCGCTTGTGGAAACCATGGTCTTTTCTGCTAGCTTGCGCACTTCGTCAGCCACAACGGCAAAACCCCTGCCGGCATCGCCAGCACGGGCGGCCTCGATGGCCGCGTTCAGCGCCAGCAGGTTGGTCTGGTCAGCAATGTCGGAAATAACGCCCATAATCTGGTTGATGGCCTGCGCGTGCTCGTTCAGGCGGTTCATGTCTTCCTTGAGCGAAAGCGAGTGGGTCTGCACCTCGGTGATGCTTTCCACGGCGTTTTGTACGATCTTTGCGCCAGCAAGAGCCTTGTCGCGGGTTTCGAGCGATGCGCCCGATGCCAGCCCGGCGTTTCTGGCAACGTCCTGAACCGTGGCGTTCATTTCATTCATGGCGGTGGCTGCGCCAGAAAGCATCTTGGAAGATTCTTCCGCGCCTTCATCAGAGCGTTTGATCTGGTGCGAGAGGTCAGATGAAGCGGAGGAGAGCGCCTCGGCAATGGATTCAAGCTGATGGGCGGCGGCGAGCATGCCTTCCCTGCGGGCCGATTCTGCGCGCAGTTTGGCTTCTTCGGCAGCGGTCTGCGCTACTTTTGCGTGATCCAGGGCTTCGGCGGCCTGACGGGTTTTGTCGGCTGCTTCTTGAATGCGGCCATGCAGGTTTTCTATCATCATGCCCAGCGAACTATTAAGCCGCCGGATTTCGAGCGGACAGGATGCCTTGAGCGTGGGCAGGGCGGCCTCCTGACCCTGGGCGACCTTTTCTGCTTCAACGGTAATTTGCCGCAGGGGCCGACAGATAATGCGGGTAATCAGCCATGCAAAGCCAAGAATGACAGCAAGGATGCCCCCGCAAATAAGCAGCTCAAGATTATCGTAATGGTCGTTTCTCTCGGCAACCAGGTTGGCAACGCGAGTGCGTTCCGCCTCTACGCTGTCGATATACACGCCAGTGCCGATAATAACATCAGTGCCTGGTATCATGCGTGTGTAGGCCAGTTTGGGCTGTATGCCAGCCCCCGGCTTGTCAAAGCGGTAAGCCACGAACGCTCCGCCCTTTTTGGCGGCTTCAATCAACTCGCGTATAAAATAGACCCCATCGCTGTCTTTGAGATCAATAACATTTTTGCCGTTCTGCGACTTGTTGGTGGGCACGTTTATACGAGTGCCGTCTGTTTTATAGGTAAACAGGTAGCCCTCGTCGTTGGGAAAGAAACGCTGATAATCGGTGTATTTTTCAATCAGCGCGTACTGCTCCTTGGGGTCGGTAACCCCCTTGAGCCTGTCGGCAAGGTCTTGGGCGGCAACATCAACAACACTTTTCAGGCCGTACTCATACTTTGACTGTAATGCCGACGAAAGCTGGGGAATGGTTACTTCCGTAAAAACCAGTGTGGACATGTGGGTGTTGGTGAAAAAAAGGGTCGCCATGCCTACGACAAACCCACAGCAAAGGGTAACAAGCCACATTCTCACATTCATCTTTTACCTCGCAGGGGGAATAACCATATTTTATGAAATGCGTTATCAAATTCTTTTTAAAAGGGCTTAAATTATGCCCATCTGAGTCTGATTCTAAGAAAAATATCGGATAATGCCAACATTATGTTATGGCAATATGTCAAATTTGCAAAAAAAAATGCACATCCAGAGATATTTGCAGAACTTTACTAGATTTTTCACATATCAACACCAGTTTTTGTGCATGGTATCAAAACTTAAACACTGTAACTTTTTTTTGATGCAGGGCCTCAATTTATTCTTGCCCATCGAAAAGGTTTGTAGCAAACTCAATTTCCCCCCTGCGCCAGAGGCCGAACGCAACCGCCAGTGTGGATCCGCCGGTTGGAGCGCAGAGGCTGTCTTTTGACAGTCCCATGCTTCAACTCGTGGTGCGTTTTGGTCATGTCTTCAGACTATACCAAAAGGTCAGTCAACTTTGCACCCTACGAGAGGGTTCATTCGCGTCCCTGTAGCCCAGTTTTGCGGGCTGGTCTTCAAGTGACGCATTTTCCCGAGGTTAACAGCTATGTGCAGAATTGGTTCCATCAAGAGCAAGACGCCTGTACCCCCCTCAATGGCGCTCAATCTAATGCTGCCGCAGCAGGAAGGGCATGACAACTCCGGTTTTGCTATGGTTATGCAAGACCTGGAGGGCGTGTTCAGCCACTACAAAGACAAGCCCCTGCTTTCATTGGCCTGCACCCCCGAGGGTGTGCAACTGGTCAACGACTACATGGAAGAAAAGGGTTTTGTGCAGGTTGCCCAGTGGGTGCCTGAAGTGGACAAACGCCCCGGCCTCAAGATTGAGGCCATGCCCCGTTACGTCTTCCGCAACTATGACTACCCCGAGGAATACCGTTCCCGTAGTCAGGAAGAACGCGAAAACCTGCTGCTGGACACACGCCTTGAGCTGCGGGGCTTGTTGGCCGAGAAAAAGAATGGCTTTGTCTATTCGTTCTGGCCCGATGTACTGACCCTTAAAGAAATCGGTGATCCTGCCGACATAGCTGTATATTTTCGACTATGGAAAGACGATGGCCGCCTGACCGCGCGCAACATCGTGACCCAGTGCCGCCAGAATACCAACTACGCCATCGTGCGTTACGCTGCGCATCCCTTCTTTTTGCAGGGCTACACTGTGTGCGCCAACGGCGAGAACACTTTTTTCACCAAGAACAAAGAGTTCCAGAAGTCGCTGCACAGGGGTTATGTGGGTTTTGAATCCGACTCGCAGAACTTTCTGTACACCTTGCATTATGTCTTGCATGAGCTGCGCTGGCCCATCAAGTATTACAAGCACGTGATCACGCCCCTGCCTTTTGTGGAGGCGGAACAGCGCGCTGACCGCAAGGTGCTGAATCTTATTCGCGAATCCCTCGCGCATCTGGAGATCAACGGCCCCAACACCATCATCGGCCTTCTGCCTGACGGCAAGATGATTACCTGCTGCGACTCCAAAAAGCTGCGGCCCGTTGTTGTGGGCGTAAACTCGGACATGGTGGCCATCGCCTCCGAGGTCTGCGGTCTGAACGCCATCATGCCTGACCGCGACATCTCCAACGACATCTATCCCAATGAGCGGGAAATGGTGGTTATTGACAACGATCTGGCGGTGCAGCGATGGAATCAGTAAGAACTCAGGACGTAAGTGTTAACGACCTGCGCTGGAAGATAGAATACCGCCCCGATTTGTGCACCATGTGCGGCTCGTGCGTGGCGGCGTGTACTTTCAACGCCATTGAAGTGGGCATGATGCGCCGCAGCATCACGCTTTCGCGCAAGGCCTTTCCCGACCCGACGCAGGAACATTCCGCGCGCCCGGTCATCATGCAAAAGGCCAGCATACCCAACGCCTGCGTGGGTTGCGGCATGTGCGAAAAAATCTGTCCCAACGCGGCTATCAAACCCGTGCGCAACCAGGATACGCGGTTTCCCCTGTTGGCGCGTCACCACGGCCCCGTCAAACGGGGCGGGCGCACCAACCTGAACCCGCCGCGCACGCTCGATTCCATCTTTGTGGGCCGCATCAGCCAGATGACCGACCCCGCGCTGGATTCCGAGCGTCACACCTTTGATATCCGCTCCCCCCTTGGCCGCGTCATGCTTGCCAAGGAACTGCCCCTGCGCGTTGACGGCGACAGCCTTGTGCTGACCGAGCGCACCCCCCCGGTGCACTGGATTTACCCCGCCATCTTCAGCGACATGAGCATCGGCGCGCTCTCCACCCGCGCGTGGGAAGCCATTGCCCTTGCCGCAGCCTATCTTAATGAACACTGCGGCATGCCTGTGCGCATGTGCTCGGGCGAGGGCGGCATGCCCATCAAGCTGCTGGAATCCGACCAGCTCAAGTACATGATCCTGCAGATCGCCTCCGGTCACTTCGGCTGGAACCGCATCATCAAGGCCATGCCCCGTATGAAGACCGACCCGGCGGGTGTGCTCATCAAGATTGGTCAGGGTGCAAAACCCGGCGACGGCGGCCTCTTGCCCGCAGCCAAGGTGGCTCCGCACATTCAGGCCATCCGTGGCGTACCCAAGGCGACCCTGCATTCGCCGCCGAACCATCAGGGCCTGTATTCCATTGAAGAATCCGTGCAGAAAATGCACCTTTCGCTCAATGCGGCCTTTGGCTTCCGCGTGCCGGTGGCTATCAAGTGCGCGGCATCTGCCACGTCTGTTTCCGTCTACAACAACCTGTTGCGCGATCCCTACAAGATCTGCGGCGGGTTCTTCATCGACGGCATTCAGGGCGGCACTGGCGCTGCCAACGAGGTTTCGCTGGAGCACACCGGGCATCCCATTGTTTCCAAGCTGCGCGACTGCTACATGGCTGCCGTTGCCCAGGGTCTTCAGGGGCAGATTCCCCTGTGGGCTGGCGGCGGCATAGGCCTGACCGGCAACGCGGCTGCGGATGCCTTCAAGATGATCTGCCTTGGCGCCAACGGCGTTATCATCGGCAAGATCCTCATCCAGTTGCTGGGCTGCGTCGGCAATGAGCATGGCCGCTGCAATGCCTGTAATACCGGCAAATGTCCCACGGGCATATGCACCCAGGATCCGCGTCTGGTCAAAAGGCTGGATGTGGACAGGGGTGCGCAGAACATTGTGGACTACATGCTGGCCTTTGACTCCGAACTGCGCAAGCTGCTGGCCCCTGTGGGCAACAGTTCGCTGCCGGTTGGGCGTTCCGACGCCCTGGTTACCACGGACAAGGCTGTGGCCGACAAGCTGGATATCCAGTACGCCTGTTAGATTTTGGCGAGGAGCAGAACATGCTGCGCGTTAGCACGGTAGACGAACACAAGCGCATGTCCACCCAGGATTTGCTGCTGGCCATTGAGGCGGCGGTAGAGAAGGGTGAGACTGACTTTTATATTGAGGCCTCGGGCCAGCACGATATCGGCGGCCCCCTGTGGAACAAGGAAGGAAAAAAGCTGACCTTCAAGGTCAGCAACCCCGGTCAGCGGGTAGGCTCCATGTGCCTGCCCAACACCGAAATCCTGGTTGAAGGCTCCGCCTCGGCGGACGTAGGCTGGTTGAACGCGGGCGGGCGCATTGTGGTGCGCGGCGATGCGGGTGACACTGCGGCCCACTGCGCGGCAGCCGGTACTGTTTACATTGGTGGCCGCGCGGGTACCCGCTCAGGCTCCCTGATGAAGCACGACCCCCTTTATGAAGCCCCGGAACTCTGGGTGCTCAAGAGCGTGGGCAGCTTCTCTTTTGAATTCATGGGCGGCGGCAAGGCCGTTGTGTGCGGCCATGACAGCCAGAACATTGCCTCGGTCATGGGCGAACGCTCCTGCGTCGGCATGGTTGGCGGTGCTGTTTACTTCCGTGGGCCTGTTGGACAGCTGCCCAAGGACGTGCGCCTTAATCCCCTGGACGATGAAGATATCGCCTGGCTTGATGCTGGTCTTGACGACTTTCTGATGGCCATTGATCAGCCCAGCCTGCGCAGCGAACTGTGCGACTGGAGCCAGTGGCAGAAGATCACGCCGCTGCCGTTTGAGGAGCGCGGCCAGAAGGAAGTCTTGAGCCTTGGGCAGTTCCGCAGCAAGGAATGGATACCCAGCGGTATTTTCAGCGATGTGGCCCCCGATGACTTTATGGTCAACGGCCTGGTGGCGCGCGGCGATTACCGCCTGCGTGTGCCCATGTGGCAGAACGCCGAGTATGCCGCCCCTTGCGAATTCAACTGCCCGGCGTCCATCCCCACCCAGCGCAGACTTAACCTTCTGCGTGAAGGTAATGTGGAAGAAGCCTACCGCATGGTGCTGGATTACACGCCGTTCCCCGGTTCCGTCTGCGGCAGCGTGTGCCCCAACCCCTGCATGCAGAGCTGCACGCGCACTGATCTGGACAGCCCTGTGCAGATCGGCAAGCTCGGTTCCTATTCTGCGGATATCACGGTCGAAAAGCCCAAAACCCGCACCGGCAAGCACATTGGCGTGATCGGCGGCGGTGTTGGCGGCCTCACGGCTGCCTGGCAGCTCGCCCGGCTGGGCCACGACGTCACCGTGTACGAAGCCGATTCCGTTATGGGCGGCAAGCTTGAGCAGGTGATTCCCCGTGCCCGTCTGAACCATGACCTGCTGCGCAAGGAACTCAAGCGCATTGAGGACATGGGCGTGACCTTTGTGAACAATTGCCCTGTTGACGCCAAAAAGTTCGAGGAACTGCGCAAAAAGCACTCTGCTCTGGTGGTCGCCACCGGCGGGCATGTGCCGCGCATCTTCCCCTGGCCCGGTCACGAAAAGATCGTGGCTGGCATCGACTTTCTGAAGGCCATCAACAAGGGCGAAAAGCCCGCCGTGCCCGACAGCGTGATTGTTATCGGTTGCGGCAACGCGGGTATGGACGCCGCTGTGGGCGCATACGCCATGGGCGCCAAGCAGGTGACCTGCATCGACGTGCAGAAGCCCGCCGCCTTTGCTCACGAAATTGAGCATGTTGAAGGACTGGGCGGCAAACTTGTGTGGCCCGTGCAGACCAAGGAAGTCACCGATAACGGCATCATCACCCAGGAAGGGACGCTCATTCCCGGCAAGATGGTCATTATCACCATTGGCGAATCGCCCGACCTCTCCTTCCTGCCGGAAGGTCTGGAAAAGTTCCGCGAATGGATCGTGCCCAAGCCCGACCTCAGCATCATGGACGGCGTTTTTGCAGTGGGCGACGTTATCAAGCCCGGTCTGCTGGTGCATGCCATTGGCACGGGCCGCGATGCCGCCTTTGCCGCTGATGCCTTTGTGCGCGGCGAAACCTACACGCCGGAAAAGAAAAAGCTCGTGCCTTCCACGCGTCTGCACACGGCCTATTTTGCCAAGTGTCATGACCGTGAGCTGCCTACGCCGCAGGATGAATTCTCCCGCTGCGTGAGCTGCGGCACCTGCCGCGATTGCAAGATGTGCCTCAAATCCTGCCCGGAAAAGGCCATCGACCGCAACGAAACCGCTGGCGGCGGATTTGAATACGTTTCTAATCCTGCCCGCTGCATCGGCTGCGGCATCTGCGCAGGCATCTGCCCCTGCGGCATCTGGACCATGTATCCCAACTGGGACATGAGCTAGACCTCTGGCGGGCTTTTGTCTGCCCTGAATGAACGCAAAGCCCCCTTTCTCCCGCCACACGGGTAAGAGAGGGGGCTTTTTGCGCCGCCAGTGTCGGGCATCCTGCACTTTTGTTTGAGGCAAAATTATTGCATACTGGCGGAAGGCACAGTTTATCTGTATTCAGTCCGCGCTGCATTTCGCCCTGGTTTGCGCGCAATCGCAGTATGCGGTTTCACTGCCAGCATTTTCAGGAGAATTTCAATGGATGTTTTTGAAGCGCTGTTTACCCGCCGCAGCATACGTAAATTCACGGCTGAGCCTGTGAGCGATGAAGATTTGCAGCTCGTACTCAAGGCCGCCATGTGCGCGCCCAGCGCACACAACAAACAGCCCTGGCACTTTGTGGTTGTGCGCGACAAAGCTTTGCTGGCATCCATTGCCGAGCGGCACCCTTATGCCAAAATGGCCGCCGAAGCGCCTGTGGTGATTGTGGTTTGCGCCAATCCGGATGAAGCCAAAGCTCCCGGCTACTGGCAGCAGGACTGCACGGCTGCTCTGGAAAACATGCTGATTGCCGCGCGCGGCCTGAACCTTGGCACGGTGTGGTGCGGCATGTACCCCTTTGAAGACCGCGTTGAACCCATCCGCGAACTGCTCAATGTTCCGGCCCAGATCAACATGCTTGGTCTTGTGGTTATGGGGCACCCTGCGCAGCCTTTTGCCGAGGCGGACAGATTCAACGAAAGCAAGGTTCATCTGAACGGCTGGTAAACATCGCTACTCCGCAACCTTGAGGCCTGCACTCATGGATTCACAACCATTGCACTCCAGCGCCGGCTGCGCGCCGCACATTATTGTAGATGACGCGCAACCGGATGATATGGCGGCAGTACAGGGCATTTATGCCTGGCATGTGCTGCACGGGCTGGCAACTTTTGAAGAGCTGCCGCCCAGTGTGGAAGAAATGGAGCGCCGCCGTCAGGCAGTGCTTGCATCTGGTTTGCCCTATCTGGTGGCCCGGCAGGACAATACCGTTGTGGGCTATTGCTACGCTGGTCTGTACGGTGCGCGGTCGGCTTACAGATTTTGCCTTGAAGATTCCATCTATGTTGCGCAAGAGGCCATGGGGCAAGGACTTGGGCATGCGCTGCTGCAAACGCTCATTGAGAGGTGCGAGCGCGGCCCCTGGCGGCAGATGGTGGCTGTTATCGGCCACAGCGGCAACGCTGGTTCCATTGCCCTGCATGCGGCGCATGGCTTCAGGCACACGGGTTTGCTCCAGTCTGCTGGCTACAAGCTCGGCCAATGGGTTGATGTTGTGCTGATGCAGCGGGCACTGGGCCCTGGTGACACCACCAAGGCACTGTAATCGCGAGGCAGCTGCGCAAAAAATTGCGGCAGCATAGCGTAATCACAAAAAAAGCCTGTGCGGTACGGAATTTGTCCTTCTCAGGAATATTCCGCAACGCAGCAGGCTTTTTGTCATACTTGCCGGTCAGGCATACTCAGGGCATGACTGCCAATCGTAGTGCTACACGCCCAGGGCGATCATGGCGTCAGCCACCTTGCGGAAGCCCGCAATGTTCGCGCCCATCACAAGGTTGCCCTTGTGGCCGAATTCTGCGGCAGTGGCAGCGGCACGCTGGTGAATATCATACATGATGTGCTTGAGCTGGTTGTCCACCGCTTCAAACGTCCAGCGCTGCATGCTGGCATTTTGCGCCATTTCAAGCTGGCTGACCGACACGCCGCCCGCGTTGGCGGCCTTGGCGGGGCCGTATGCGATGCCGGAAGAAATAAAGGCATGCACTGCGTCAAGCGTAGAGGGCATGTTTGCACCTTCTGCCACGCAACCGCAGCCGTTGGCCAGCAGGGTTTCCGCGTCCGCAATGTTCAGTTCGTTCTGCGTCGCGCAGGGAAAAGCCGCAAAGCAGGGCACGTTCCACACGGCATTGCGACCCGCGGGATAAGACGCCACAGGCGTGTATTTGGCGGAAGAAACCAGCTCCGCATAGCGGGTGAGGGGGCCGCGCTCAATTTCTTTCACCTGCTTGAGCACGTCCAGCCTGATGCCCTCTGGGTCATAGATCATGCCGCGCGAGTCGGAAACGGTCACAGGCTTTGCGCCCACCTGAATAAGCTTCTGGCAGCAGTGGATAGCCACGTTGCCCGCGCCGGAAACCGTGCAGACCTTGCCTTCAAGGCTCTGGCCGCGCGCATCAAGCATGGCCTGGGCAAAATACACAGCGCCGTAGCCTGTGGCTTCAGGCCGCGCCAGCGAGCCGCCAAAGAGCAGATTTTTGCCGGTAAGTACACCCTCGTAGCGCCGAGTCAGGCGCTTGTACTGCCCAAAAAGAAAGCTGATTTCCTGACTGCCCACGCCAATATCGCCAGCTGGCACGTCAACTGTTGCGCCAATATGCGTCCAGAGTTCCGTCATGAATGCCTGGCAGAAGCGCATGATCTCCGTCTTGGATTTACCCTTGGGGTTAAAATCAGAGCCGCCCTTGGCGCCGCCGATGGCAAGGCCCGAGAGCGAGTTTTTGAAAATCTGCTCAAAACCAAGAAATTTCAGCACGCCCTGATTCACGCTGGGGTGAAAGCGCAGACCGCCCTTGAACGGGCCAAGAGCCGAGTTGTACTGAACCCTATAACCCCGGTTAACCTGAACCTGTCCTGTGTCGTCCATCCATTGTACGCGGAAGGAGACGCAGCGTTCCGGCTCCACAATCCGCTCAAGGATTTTCATTTTTGCGTATTCAGTTTGCTTGTCCAGGATGGGCTGCAGACTTTGCAACACCTCTTGTACAGCCTGCAAAAAAACAGGTTCATGGGGATAGGTTTCTTTAAGGTTATTTAACACTCGTTCAACATAAGGCATGTTGCTCTCCTGATAGGGGGGATAAGGATTGCACGAAAAAATTTCCGCATAACATTGATTCAAGCAGGTTTTTTTTAGACAAGATGATGCAGTTTGACAAGAATTTAAAAAAATACGTAATCCGATATGGGGGATGTGACGTTTGCGACAAAAAGCCCCGGTCGGCTTGAGAGGCTGACCGGGGCTGAATGACGGGAATGGGAAAATTTATGGCATCAGCCAGCAAAAGGTTCTTGTGGCGCCTCCAGCGCAGCGTGTAACGCTTCGTCCAGTGTCGGGTGCGCAAACATGAAGGCATTGAGCGCAGAGCCGTGGTATTGGCCTATGAGCAGCAACTGCGCCGCTGTGACAAGGTGCGAAACCCCGTGCCCCAGAGCTGCAATGCCGACAATGCTGTCGTTCTGCCACACAATTTTGATAAAGCCGGACGCGTCGCCCCCGGCCTGGGCAATGGCGTTACCCATGAGTTGCGCCTTGGAAACAGCCACCGGGCCGCTCTGGGCCTGGGCCTGCCTGGCGGTAATGCCCACACGCATGATTTCCAGGCTGCCGTAAACGCAGGAAGGCACCGGCCCGGAAGCGTAAGGGCCGCTTTGCGCCCCAATAATGCGCCGCGCCACATACGCGCCCTGATGCTCCGCAGCATGCGCCAACAGGGTTTGTCCGTTAATGTCGCCAATGGCGTAAACGTTTGGGGCAGCCATAAGGTGCTCGTCAACAGTGATGAACCCGCGCGCCTGAAGCGTGCATCCGGCTTTTTCCGCTCCAAGATTATCAGTGTTGGGCGTTCTGCCTACAGCCACAAGAGCCTTGGCGGCGGTCAGTTCCCTGCCGTCCTCAAGTACGAGCACAGCCGCGCCCTCGCGCGTTGTCAGCGATGCAGCCTTAACGCCTGTGATGCAGGTTATGCCGGTTTTGCCAAGGAGCTTTGCCATTTCCTGACCAAGATCGGCATCTTCCGTTGGGGCAAGGTGGGGTGCGGCTTCTACAATGGTGACCTTGCTGCCCATTGCGTTGAAAAAGTCGGCCATTTCAAGGCCGATGGCCCCCGCGCCCACAACAATCAGGCTTTCCGGCACAGCGGGCACGCGCAGCATGTCCGTGCTGTCCAGAACGGCATCATGGTCGGGCGTCATGCCAGGGAATGCAGCGGATCGGGAACCGCCAGCAAGGATTATGTGTTCTGCCCGCAGATTCAGCACCGTGCCGTCTGCGGCTGTCACCAAAACCTCCGAGGGGCTGGTGCAGGCGGCGCGGCCTTCAATAAGCGTTACGCCAAGCTGCTCCAATCCCTTGCTCAAGGTCTGGGACGAGGCTTTGACAAAACGCTGAATGCGTTTTTGCAGAGCATCGTAATCCACCTCAATGCTGCCCTTGGCTACGCGTTGGCGCTCAAGACCACGCAGCAATCCCGCAGGAGCGGTTGCGCCCAGCAGCAGCTTGGTAGGGATGCAGCCGCAGTTAAGGCATACGCCGCCCATATGGGTGCTTTCCACCAGCGCCACGGATTTCCCGCCACGGGCAAGTATACCTGCGGCCTTGGCTCCGCCAGGCCCGCCGCCGATAATGACAACATCAAACGTATTCATGCGCTTCTCCGGATATTGGCAGTTGGGCATGTGTCACACGCACGGTTAATCACTGCGTGGCTGTCATGGCCCCACTGAAGGCTGCTGTTGTAGGGAAAGGCCGCTGGCTCCGCGCTAGGCGCAGTAGAACTCGGCTTGTGGCTGAGCATAGTACGGTGTCTTGAACACATTGTCACCATGCGCGCTCTGGCGGCGGCGATAGACTGCATATTCTGTGTATCGAGGTGGCGCTGTGCTTTTGCCGGGGCATCCAAAAAATATTTTTTATAATCACGCATTTAATTAAAATCGTGATAATTTAATCGCATGAAATAACAGAATATTAATATTTATCAATGTAACGCTGCGAGTGGTTGGCTATTTTACTGCAAAGCCTGTAGTCTTGCTCCATACAAAGCGGAGGTTGTCCTCCCCCCGATTATTGAAGTCACTCCGCAAACTGAAGGAGAATCATATGGAAACCAGCGCAAGAAACGTTTTTTCCGGAAAAGTTGTTGCCGTTAACTCCGGCGCAGTCAATGATGAAGTGGAATTGTCCGTTGAAGGCGGGATCAGCATTGTTGCTTCCATTACCAAGGTGAGCACCAAGAATCTTGGCCTTAAGCCCGGCACCAGCGCAATGGCTCTCATCAAGGCCAGCTTTGTGCTGCTGATGAATGATGCAGAAAACTACCTGCTCTCTACTCGCAACCAGTTTGCCGGTACCGTGAGCAAGGTCACCCCCGGCGCGGTCAATGCCGAGGTTATCGTTGAACTGCCCGGCGGCGCTTCCATCGCCTCCATTGTGACCATGGGCAGCATCAAGAACCTTGGCCTGGAACCCGGCAAAAAGGTTACCGCCATTGTTAAGGCCTCGCAGGTTATTCTTGCTGTAGCCAAATAGATCGATTCATCGAGTTTAGGTTAGGGCCATTCTCACTGGCCTTGACCGGTAGCGGCTCTGCTGTTTGCAATAAACGGCAGAGCCGAATTTTTTGCTCTGTCCTGCGTATATAATGCGTATATAACATACTGAAAAGTTATTATTTTTGAACACCTGCCGCGCCTGACCCAAAAAAATTTGACCTGACCATATAGCCTGCGGCCTCGCCTTCTGATATTTGAGGCGGCGCGGGTGGCTTGCGCCGCGCCTCGGCAAAGGGCAGACCCCCTGTAATACTCGTACTACTGGAATTTTATGAACAAAAAACTCGTGCGCGATTCATTTGTGGTTGGGGCGGCCTTGTTCGCCATGCTTTTTGGCGCGGGGAATGTGGTTTTTCCCCCCTACATTGGCCTGACGGCGGGATCGCAGTGGTTCACGGGTTTTTTGTGCTATTACGCGGCAGATGTGGGCCTTGCCCTGCTGACCATTTACGCCATGCTGGCTTCTTCTTGCATTGACAGAAAGGAAGGGCTTTTTTACAGGCTTGGCGGAACCCCGGCTATGCTCATGATGTTGGCAATCATTATGTGCATTGGGCCGTTGCTGGCCATTCCACGTACCGGGGCTACCGCCTTTGCCATTTCTTTTGCGCCGCTTGGCTACTCGTCAAAGGGGTTCAGCCTTGCCAAGGTTCTCTATTCAGCGGCTTTTTTTGGCATTTCTACCTTACTGGCGTATCGCGAATCAAATATGGTGGACGCCATTGCCCGCTACCTTTCACCCATCAAGATCGGCGGTTTTATCCTGATTGTATGCGCCGCCGTAGCCTGGCCGCTGGGAGAAATCGACGCCAACGTGCATGACGCCAAGGTTGCGTGGAACAGCATTCTCGCCGGATATCAGACTCTGGATGTCATGGCCGCGTTGGTTTACGGTTTTATTATCGTGAATACGCTCAAGGCCAAGGGCTATACCTCAGGCAGTCAGAAGGCGCTTTCCGTTGGCCTGTCCAGCCTTGTGGCAGGGGTGCTGTTGTTCATAATCTACGGCGGGCTGTGCTATCTTGGTGCGGCAGGTTCCGGCCTGTATCCGGCTGATACGGAAAAAGGCGCGCTGGTATCCAGCCTTGTGGGCGGGCTTTTTGGGCGTGCCAGCAATTGGCTGCTGGCTGTAGTGATAAGTGTTTCCTGCATGGCAACGGCTGTGGGGCTGATAGGCACCACGGGCACCTTTATTTCGCAGTTCAGCAAGGGGCGCTTCAGTTACAGGGCTGTGGTCATCACCACTGGTTTGTTCAGCATGGTGGCCTCAAACGTGGGGCTGGACAGCATCATTTCGCTTGCGGCGCCAGTGCTGATTTTTCTGTACCCAGGCACTTTGACTGTTATCGTGCTTTCACTGTTTGATAAGTACATCAAGAACGACAACATCTTCCGTTTTGCTACGGTTGGCGCTTTGCTGAGCAGCGGCCTGAGCGTGCTTGAAGATTTTGGGCTGCCCATCAAGCTGACAGCCCTGCTGCCTTTTGAATCTGTGGGGCTGGGCTGGATATTGCCCGCCCTGATTTTTGGCATTGCAGGTTTTTTTGTGCGCCAGGGCAAAGGCAGGGCGTAGTATCCAGGCAGCTATTGCTGCTGGCGCTTTGCGCCTCGCATCTCTTTTGCGGAAGTCAAGATCAGCGCTGATTAGCCATGATCAGCAGCATGCGACGGGGCGGGCGTTCCAGGCGCTGTAGCGTCAATTTTGCCAAAGCACCTGTCGTCAATCATGATATGCTGGG
The DNA here is from genome assembly GCF_902477725.1 of uncultured Desulfovibrio sp. Taxonomy (NCBI): domain Bacteria; kingdom Pseudomonadati; phylum Thermodesulfobacteriota; class Desulfovibrionia; order Desulfovibrionales; family Desulfovibrionaceae; genus Desulfovibrio; species uncultured Desulfovibrio sp. The sequence continues at coordinate 312,094 of NZ_CABSIF010000002.1, forward strand.
CTGTGAGTTCGTAAATCATAAAACGGAGCAAGGCCGCAAGGCCTGCACCATCGCGCTGAAACTGGGCCAGAAGGATGTTGGCTCTGTCCAGCAGGCGCTGATGCGCCTGCAAGTGCGAGGGCGCATCCGGGTATCCGATCTGGTTCAGGATGTGCTCCTCAAACTGAAAATGCTCCACCGTGTCCGCCAACAGGCCTTCAACGGCGGCGGTAATTGCTTTTTTGTCAGCGCCGGAGCTGTCCAGTTGCAGCAGGTTGTTGACTGTTGCAAACAGATTGCGGTGCTGCCTGTCAATCTCCTCATGCCCGCATTCGTATGTTTCGCTCCACTGAAGGCGCAATGCGCTTGAAGGGCTGCAAATAAAATTGCTGATACTGCCGTCCAGATCCTCCACCCTGACCTGATTGCGGCCACTAACTTTAGCTCTGTACAGAGCCATATCTGCCCGTTGCATCCATTCTTCCATAGTATCAGTTGCCCGACAGGCTGCCACGCCAATGCTTACTGTAACTCTTGCATTAAAAGAAAAATGCAGTTTTTCAAGATGATCGCGTATGTGCTCCGCGAGGGTTACGGCATCAAAAAAAGTGGAGGAGGGTAAAACCACAACAAATTCTTCTCCGCCCCAGCGTCCCGGCACGTCAGTTGCGCGTATGTCTGTACACAGCAACCTGCCAACCCCTCGCAGCACCTCATCGCCAGCAATGTGGCCGAACTGGTCGTTGATACGCTTGAAGTTGTCCAGATCCAGCATCAACAGCGTAACCGGATGCCCATAGCGGTGCATGCGCGCCATCTCTTGCTGCAAAATCTCTTCAATGCGTACACGGTTCCAGCAGCCGGTCAGTCTGTCCAGCAGGGCCGCCTTACGCAAGGCCGCATCTGAGCGCTCCTTTGCCATGAGCGCAAAGCCGTTTGATACCATGATCAAAGAAATAAATGTGACAATGTACAGTGTTACCTGCGCCGGTGTGGTCAGAAAAATGCTCATTACCTCACTGGGGGCAATAATGGCTACACAGAATTTCCACGCAAGCGAGAGGATTGATAGCCCAATGCCAAATACCATCAGGTTGCGCCCACGCACAGAGAATTCAAACTTGTAGCTCAGCAGTGCCTTTTGCACCAGAAAACCCTGAACAGCCAGCATTGCATTGACCAACAGAACGCGAAAGACCACAGAATTAAAGGAAATCAGAACACCAACCGTTGTGACCAGGGGAGGCCCCCAAAATAGAAATCTGTTTCGCGGATGTATGCCAAGAAAAATATGAACAGCATAGTAAAAAATTGCATAGGAAATAGAAAAAAAAGTGTTTGCGCACACAACAGATAAAAAATCTGGAATATTTCCACGCAGGGTAAAGAGAATATAACTTGTAGCATGAATGCAAAGGGCCAGACCCCATTCGCGTAGTCCATCGCCTGCATGGCGTTCAGAAGCCGCAAGCGTAGATACTGCAAGGGTAATGCAACCTGCAACCAACATTACAAATATTGTTGGAATGTGTAATTCCACACTAGCTCCCAATTTACCAGGTCACATGCATGTGATGCATCTTGTGTATAAGGTATTATAGAAATTGAAATAGATCTGCTGTCAAATTATATAATATTTTTGCGAACGGCAATAAGATTACTTGATTGTATAAACAATTATTAATAGCTTTTTTTACTCTGCGTGAGCATACTGATGCCATTCTGACAGTGTGCAATTTCAGCGCGTAAACCAAGAGCGGAACTCCTAAATGGGGTTCCGCTCTTGGTTTACGCGCTGATGCCGCAGTGCTTCAGTCGAGGGTGAACATAGACTTGAAGTCTATCTTTTCTTGCCACTCTGGCTGGTTGCGCTTGTCAAAAATCATGTCACCAAGCACAAGAAAGTCCATTTCTGTGCGCATAAAGCATGTATACGCATCCAGCGGCGTACAGACAATGGGTTCGCCGCGCACGTTAAAGCTGGTGTTGACGACCATGGGGCAGCCCTGCTCACGCCGGAACGTGTCTATCAGCCCCCAGTAACGGGGATTGGTGCTGCGCGAAACGCTCTGGATGCGGGCAGACCAGTCCACATGCGTGATGGCCGGGACCGTGGAGCGTTGCAGATACAGCCTGTCGTAGAGCGGCAGCTCACGTACGTTTTCCGGCAATTGCGTGCGGTGCTTCTGCGCCACAGGAGCGCACACCAGCATGTAGGGGGACTTGGCGTCAAGATCAAACCATTCGGCGCAGTATTCTTCAAGCACAGAAGGCGCAAAAGGGCGGAATCCCTCGCGAAACTTGATCTTGAGGTTCAGCTTTTTTTGCATTTCGGGCCTTCTGGGGTCGCCCAGAATTGATCTGTCGCCCAGGGCGCGAGGGCCATATTCCATGCGGCCCTGAAACCAGCCAACCACAGAGCCGTCTGCCAGGTGCTGGGCTACTGTGGAGTACAGTTCTTCGAGGTTGGTGTATTCGGTATAGGGCGCGTCAAAACGGCGCGCAACCCGCAGAATGTCGTTGCGCGAAAACTCCGGCCCAAGATAGGATCCCTGCATGGCATCAATGCCGTTGGGGGATGGACGCTCGTTGCCGCCCCAGATATGCCAGGCAGCCTGCGCAGCGCCCAGTGCCCCGCCAGAGTCGCCGGAGGCGGGCTGAATCCATACATTCTTGAAGATGCCGCTGCGTATCAGCAGGCCATTGGCAACGCAATTCAGGGCCACGCCGCCCGCCATGACCAGATTGTCGCAGCCGGTCAGCTCGCGGGCTGTGTGGGCCAGCTTGAGCACGATGTCTTCCGTCACCTGCTGGATAGCCAGCGCCAGGGCCATGTATTCCTGACAGATTTCGCTCTCCGCATCGCGAGGGGGAATACCCAGCAGCCTTTCCCACTTGTCGCGCTTGTACATGCGCAGGCCAGTGGCATAGTCAAAGTATTCCATATTCAGCAGTAGGGAGCCGTCTTCGCGAATGTCCACAAGGCTGTCGCAGATGGCTTTTTTGAGCCTGCCTACAAGCTCCATGTCGCCATCGCCGTACGGAGCAAGCCCCATGAGCTTGTATTCGCCCGAATTGACCTTGAAGCCGCAGTACGCGGTAAAAGCCGTGTAGAGCAGGCCCAGCGAGTGGGGGAACTGCTGCTCTTTAAGGATGCGGATGCTGGCGTTCTCGCCAAGGCCAATGGTGGTGGTTGCCCATTCGCCAACGCCATCAATGGTCAGGATGGCGGCCCTGTCAAAGGGCGAAGGATAAAAGGCGCTGGCAGCGTGCGAAAGATGGTGCTCAGGAAAAAGCATTTTGGGCGAGCCGGGGCCGAGCTTGGCGATGGCCTCGCGCAGCATGGAGCGCATGAACAGCTTTTCCTTGATCCAGACGGGGATTGCGGAAAGAAAGCTGCGCAGGCCAGCCGGGGCAAAGCCGTTGTAGGTTTCAAGCAGGCGCTCGAACTTGAGGTAGGGCTTGTCGTAAAAAGCCACTGCCTCAAGATCGGCAATATTCAGGCCGCCCTCGCGCAGCACGTAGGCAGCTGCGTGGCTGGGAAATCCGGAATCGTGTTTGATGCGTGAAAAGCGCTCTTCGTGAGCGGCTGCCACAATTTTACCGTCCACCAGCAGCACGGCTGCGGAGTCGTGATAATAGGCAGAAATGCCAAGAATGGCTCTGGGCATGAAGGCTCCCATGTGTCGTTGGCGCTGGGTGCGCCTGACCAGATGCTGTTAAAAAACAGAGTAAATAAAGGGCGCTATGGCCGAGCCGCTGGTCATCACTACAAGCACGCCAAACAGCAGCAGAACGAGCACAAGGGGAAGCAGCCAGAATTTTTTGCGCTGCATAAAAAATTGCAGCAGGTCTTTAAGAAAATCCATTGGTATCTCCTGAAAGAACAAATCCTAAAAAGGATGTTCCAGATCTTTTGCTTCAAAGGTATGGTCGCGCGAAACAAAGGTGGAATCCGTGCTCTTTTTCCAGCCTTTGCGGCGCATGGGGTCATGCCCGAAAAGGCGCATGACAAGCGCCAGCGGGGTCACCACAACAAAAAATATGACGCTCAGCAGCAAACGCGACATGACGGAGCCAAGCAGCAGGGAAAGGCCCAGCCAGATCTTTGCCAGGGGCGAGTACAAGCGGGGCCAGACCATGCCCGCCAGCAGCAGCCCCAGAGCAAGGGGCAACAGGGTGAGCGACCGGGTGAACATGACAGCCAACAGACATATCAATGTCATGGCCATAGCGGTATCGGCGCATTCCTTGTTGCTCACGGCAGCAGGAAAAAAGCCGAAATGTAGTTTGCGGTGTTGCATCAGTTTCCTCTTGCAGCGGGGGATGATTGCAGGGCGGCCCGCACGTACGGCTCAAGAATGTCTGCGGCAACAGCGTTGCCAAAGGCATTCCAGTGCTTGTCGCAACTGAAATACAGGTCGGGGTATTTGACGCCGCGTGCAAGCATGGCAGGCATCAAGTCCACATAAGTCGCGCCGGTGCGCCCGGCCAGTTCGCGCAGCTTGCGGGCAAGGGGCGGCTCCTTGCCGTCATAGTGTTCAAAATCCTGATAGGCAGGGATGGTGAACAGAATAACCTTGCGGTTCCCCGCTTCGGCCACAAGCTGCTCCAGTGAATAGCGCATGATGTTCCATTCGTTCTCGGGCACAGAATAGTACATGGAGCCGCCCGAAGGATCACCGGTATTTTCAGGTGTCCAGCGGGGGACAAGCTTCATGTTTTCGATCTTGAAATCATTCAGATAAATAGCAACCCGGTACAGGCAGCTCCATTCCAGCAGGGAGAGTTTGAAGCTCTTGACCAAGGCCTGAACCTTAGTCGGCTGGGGCAGCTTCTTAACCGGGTAAAAAAGCTTGTAATCAGGATAATCGCCAACCAGATATGGGCGGTAATCGTCCGTGTCCTGAGTGTAGTAGAAATCCAGGCTGTTATCTTCAAAATCATTGCGGGGCAGAATACCCAGCAGAACAACATCATGCCTGAACTGTTTAACCATATGCTTGTATTGCAGCCATTCCTGAATGGTGCCAAAACCGCCGGAAGTGCCAAAATTGAGCACTTCCTTGCCGGTCGAAGCCTCAAGCAGGTTGGAGAGCCTGTCTTCCGAGCTGTTGCCCCATCCTTCAATAAAAGAATCGCCTAGAATAACAACGCGCGGCTGGTCTGCATCCATGGTGCGCTCCTTGTCGCGCATGCCAAGGGCATTGGAAGCGTACTGGGCCGTGAAGCAGGCCTTTTTGTGCAAATATGTGGATGAAGGGTGGTGCCATACGCCAAAATGCTCGTCGCTGAACGTCCAGAACTTGCTGTTAACGTTCACCAGACTGTAAGACGGCATCTGAATGTTTGTGTTTATATACTTGATGTAGAAATAGGATGCCACCTCAAGCATGGCTATCAGCATAAACAGAAAAATCAGGAATCTTTTTAGCATAAAGGAGTGGTTGAAAGAAAGTTTCGGGGTTCAGGCGTGGGGGCTTCCTCACCGAGGGAGCACCTGAACGGGAAGGCCAAAGCGTAAGCATAATCAAGTAGACCATATATGCCTGCTTTGCCAATTTTTCAAGCATGGTTTTGTGAGGGCAGAAACTCTATATCCCCATAAGGTACGGCCTGCGGCACCTCACTATGTAATCAGAATTGAAAATAACCGCACAAAAAACCTTTTTTGCAGGATTTTGTGCGGTTATTCAATTTTATGCAGGTGTGAACAGCTGGAGTTTTTGTCTGGCTATCTGATTTCACGTGTGGTGTGGAATGTTATCTGCGGCCATTCTTCAATAATCCGCGAGAGCCGCCATTCGTTACTGGAAAGGATGGCAAGGCAGTCGTCGCCGTCGTAGGCGAGGTTCGACTGCTGGTCGGATTTAAAGGACTCCAGCGCCGCCCTGTCATTGGAGGTTATCCAGCGCGCGGCAGAAATGGGGCAGGGCTCGTACAGGGCAATAACACCGTATTCGGCCTTGAGCCGGGCAATGATAACGTCAAACTGCAACACGCCCACTGCGCCAAGAATATGCGAGCTGTCAGTGATCGGGCGAAAAACCTGGATGGCCCCTTCTTCCGCAAGCTGTTTCAGCCCTTTGGCAAGCTGCTTGGAGCGCATGGGGTCAGCCAGCTGCACACGGCGAAAATGCTCGGGCGAAAAGTTGGGAATACCCGTAAACTTGAGCGGCTCCGAGGTTGTGAGCGTGTCACCGATTTTCAGGGTACCGTGGTTATGCAAACCGATAATGTCGCCGGGCCATGCATCTTCAACGCCTTCGCGGTCTTGCGCCATAAAGGTGATTGCCCGCGAAAGCTGCACCTCTTTGCCGATGCGATGGTGCTTGACCTTCATGCCGCGCTCGAACCTGCCGGAACAGATGCGCATAAAGGCAATTCTGTCACGGTGGGCGGGGTCCATGTTTGCCTGAATCTTGAAAACAACGCCGGAAAAATCTTCTTCAAGCGGATTGACCACACGTTCGCCCGTGGCGCATTCCGCCACGCGGGGGATGGGGCCGGGCGCAAGACGCACAAGGGTGTCGAGCAGTTCCTGAACGCCGAAATTGTTGACCGCGCTGCCAAAAAATACCGGGGTCTGCTTGCCCTTGAGGTACAGTTCCTTGTCAAAAGGAAAGCCCGCGCCTTCCAGCAGATCAATTTCCGTTCGCAGTTGCTCGGCGGCGTCTTCACCAATCAGTTCGGCAAGTTGCGGATCGTTCAATCCGTTGATGACCAGAGCTTCCTTGGGGCGGGAGGTTTTTTTGCCGTCCTCCGCAAAAAAGCGGATGGCCTGCCGCTCAATGTCGTACACGCCCTGGAAGCTCTTGCCCATGCCAATGGGCCAGGTCATGGGCGCGGCCTGAATGCCCAGGGTCTGCTCAATATCGCTCAAGAGGTCAAAGGCATCGCGGCCTTCGCGGTCAAGCTTGTTGATAAAGGTCAGAATGGGCGTGTCGCGCATGCGGCACACTTCCATGAGCTTGCGGGTCTGCGTTTCAACGCCTTTGACCGAGTCAATGACCATGAGGGCGGAGTCCACAGCCGTGAGCACGCGGTAGGTGTCTTCTGAAAAGTCCTGGTGACCGGGCGTATCAAGCAGATTTATGATATGGTCGGCGTAGGTGAACTTCATCACTGATGATGAAACAGAAATACCGCGCTCGCGTTCAACTTCCATCCAGTCAGATGTGGCATGGCGCTGGGCCTTCTTGGCTTTGACCGCGCCCGCCATCTGGATGGCCCCGCCGAACAGCAGCAGCTTTTCCGTGAGGGTTGTCTTGCCTGCGTCAGGGTGGGAAATAATGCCGAAAGTGCGGCGTCTGAGCGCTTCGCGACTCATGGCCGAAGATATGTTTGTTTGCATAAGTCTGCCTGGAATTCAGAGGTCAGGAGTGTGCCGGGGGGTCAGAATCCGGCTACATAGCGGCGCAAAGGTCTGCCGCATAATAAGAGCTGGCTGGTTGCGCGGGCTTGGGCAAAAAAGCAGCACGGCGAATGCCGTGCGTTTGCGTTGCGCTGCAACCATCCGCATCCACACCGCGAGGACAAAACCTCACGAAACACAGCGTGGGCCGTTCATTTGCCAAAACGACAATTTAACCACTTACTTTAAGGCAGTCAAACAGTTTACATGGGGTGACTGCTTGAATTGCAGATGCCCGGCTGCAGTGTGAGCCGCAGGTTCAGCAGGTTACAAACCTGTGAAGGATGTTGCGCCAACACCGTATGCTGGACTTTCTGGCACTTATTGATGGATGTTCAGCCCACACGCAACATGGCAACAAGGTCGCGCAGCCTGTCCCTGATGCTCATAAAGGCTTTGACCACATCCGGATCAAACTGGCTGCCAGTACCTTTTATTATTTCACGGCAGGCCTCGTCAAAGCTCTTGGCCTGGCGGTATGGGCGGGATTGCAGCATGGCAGAAAGACTATCCGCAACAGTGATGATGCGTGCGCCCAGGGGAATATGCCCGCCTTTAAGCCCCTGCGGGTAACCGTTGCCGTCAAAACGTTCGTGGTGGGCGCGTACCATATCCACAATGCCGCAATCCCGCAGGCAGGCTATGGGAGCAAGGATGTCGGCCCCCATGTCTGGATGCTTGCGGATCGCCAGCCATTCCTTGGGAGCAAGAGCGGATGTTTTGGCCAGAATGTCGTCAGGAACGCCAATTTTGCCAAGGTCATGCAGGTGCCCGGCCACATGGATTATGTCGGCAACCTGGTGCCCCAGACCCATTGCAAGGGCCAAAGACTGCGAGATGATGGCAACTTCTTCTGAATGGGCGAGGGTATAGGTATCCTTGGCGTCTATGGCTTTGCCGAGTGATTCCGCAAGCTGGTGGATGATTTCTGTCACAGCAGAGCTGCAAGGAACGAGTTTTTCGTGGCGGGTGGCACATTCGGCAAGGTTAAGGCGGGAATGACACAACATTACGTATCCTT